>NZ_POUC01000071.1 GCF_002891435.1 Streptomyces cahuitamycinicus | reverse complement strand
GCTGAAGGGGCGCCACATGAACACCGGTGAGAGCTACCACCGCAGCACGGCCTGCCAGACTTGGGACGCGATCGTCGTCGGATCGGGGATCGGCGGCCTGACCTGCGGCGGCGAGCTGGAGGTGCTGGTCCAGCGGATAGACCCCACCAGCCAACCCCACCTCACCACCGCTCTGGAGGACGTGCTGGCAGGCCTGCCCGTCGCCGTGGCACAGGTGGTGGACGGGCCGCAGCCCCTGCACGGCCGCACCCTGGCCGTTCTCGGGGGCGGCAGCGCCTACGACGGAACACTGGGCGGCCGGCGGACGGACCGGGCGGTGGCCGACCAGGTCCGCGCCCTGCTGCGGACCGGCCGGACCGCCCATGTCGAGATCGGCGGAGAGGCCGACACCTGTCCTGAGAGGATGACGCTCCTGGTCCACATCCAAGCGCCCCGGCCCCGCATGCTCATCTTCGGCGCCGTCGATTTCGCCGCCGCCCTCAGCCGGACGGGACGCTTCCTCGGCTACCACGTCACCGTCTGCGACGCCCGCCCCGCCTTCGCCACACCCGAGCGCTTCCCCCACGCCGACGAGATCGTCGTCGACTGGCCCCACCGCTACCTGGAGCGCGCGGAAGTGGACGCCCGTACCGCGATCTGCGTCCTCACCCACGACGCCAAGTTCGACGTCCCCCTGCTGCGCCTGGCCCTCGGTCTCCCGGTCGGCTACATCGGAGCGATGGGCTCCCGGCGTACCCACGCGCACCGCCTTGAGCGCCTGCGCGAGGCCGGCGTGCCTGCGGAACACCTCGCGTTCCTGCACTCGCCGATCGGACTCGACCTCGGTGCACACACCCCCGAGGAGACCGCGATCTCCATCACCGCCGAGATCATCGCCCACACCAACAACGGCACCGGCCTGCCCCTGTCCCGCCTCCCCGGCCCCATCCACGGCTTCGCACCGGTGCCGCCGGTCCCGGTGCCGGCCGCATGACCGCCCGCGCCCAGGCCCGCCCGACGGGCCAGGCCCTGGCGCCTGTTCGCCAGGGCTTCGGGCTTGCGCTTTCCGTTGCGGCAACTTCTACGGTCATGTGTGTGGCCGGAGAGACCGGCCCGGCGAGGGAGGTACCGGCAATGGCCTGGTCGATCGCTGAGGTGGCGCGGATGTCCAAGGTGACATCGCGGACGCTGCGGCACTACGACGAGATCGGCCTGCTGCCGCCCGCCTGGATCGGGAGCAACGGGCACCGCTACTACGAGGAGGCCGATCTGCTGCGATTGCAGCAGATCCTGCTGATGCGGGAGCTGGACCTGGGGCTGCGCGAGATCCAGGCGGTCCTGGACAGCCGGCTCGACCAGGTGGCAGTCCTCCGTGAGCACCACCAACGGCTGCTCGCGGAACGGGACCGGCTGGAGACACTGGCCCGTACGGTCGGCCGCACCATCGCCGAACTGGAAGAAGGCAAGGACAAGGGTGCTATGACGAAGATCAACAAGCCGGAGAACCTGTTCGAGGGGTTCCAGGCCCCCTCCGAGGCCGAGGCCGAGGTACGGGAGCGGTGGCCGCGGGAGTGGGAGCAGTCCCGGCAGGCCGCCGAGGCGATGACCCCCGAGGACACGGAGCGCTGGCAGCGTGAGGTGACGGCGCAGATGATCCGTATGGCGGAGTTCATGGTGGCCGGCACGCCGGTGTCCGACACCGCGGTACAGGCCGAGGTGGACGCCAACTACCGGGCCATCTGCCGGTTCTGGACCCCGAGCGCGGCCGCGTACAAGGGGGTGGGGCAGACCTACGTCGACGACCCGCAGATGCGGGCCAACTTCGACAAGATCGCCGACGGTCTCGCCGTCTACCAGCGCGATGCGATGACCGTGTACGCCGATGCCCGGCTGAGCTGACCGCATGCGCCTTGAGGGCTGTTCGACGGGCCATGAGCGCAGCCAGAGGCCCATGTGACCGCCCCCGGCCGTGGTACGCGACCGCACTGGAGGATCGGGACCAACTGAGGCGCGTCGCCCCACGGCCCCTGGCGTGAGGTCTCAGTCCTGCCGTTCCATCTCCCAACTGGCCAGCATCCGCAGGGCTTCCTCCGACCGGGAGCCCGGCTCTGCGTGATAGGTGTTGAGCCGCATGGGGGCGCCCCCCGGCAGCGCCATGGGCTCATGGACGAGGTCGAACTCTCCCACCAGCGGGTGCCGCATGCGCACGACCTCGCCGACACTTCCACAGCTCACCTCATGCTGCGCCCACGATCGCCGGAACTCCTCGCTCTTCTGCGTCAACTCGCGGATCAGCGAGGAGAAATAGGCGTCCTCGGGACTTTTGCCGGCGTTCCTCCGCAGCACACCGGCGATCTTCGCCGCCATGCGGTCCGGCTCGGCGAACCGGCCGCGTGCCTCGGGCGAGAGGAAGATCAGACGGGCCAGGTTGCGTTCCCCGGGCTGCAGATGGGCCCAGTTCCCGAAGGCGGCGGTGGCGAGCCGGTTCCAGCCGAGGATGTCCAAGCGCCGGGTCACGACGTAGGCGGGTACACCGAGCGTGTCGAGGAGGTTCTGCACGGTGGGCCGCAGAGCCTGCGGCGGGGGAGCGGACTGCGGTGTGCGGTTCCGGTCGGGCTGGGCCAGCCGGACCAGATGGTCCCGTTCCTCCTCGGTCAGGCGCAGGGCGTGGGCCACGGCGTCCAGTACTTCGGCCGACATGGTTTCCCCGTACCCCTGTTCCAGGCGTGCGTAGTACGCGTACGACACCCCCGCCAACTGCGCCAGCTCCTCGCGCCGCAAACCGGGAACCCGCCGCCGCCCGTACGACGGCAGGCTCACGTCCTCGGGCCTGAGCCGGGCCCTGCGAGAACGCAGGAACGCCCTGAGCTCAGCGCGCCGGTCAAGTCCCGCAGTCACCCTGTCGTCCGGCGCCACAGGTGAAGGCATCGCTGTCCTCCGTTTGAGAAGCGTGCTCGCAGATGCGAAGCAGCGTAGCTTCTCGGGCCGTCCGGCGCGCAGGTGGAGGAGATCACACCCCGTGTGGCATCGCCTCTACCCGGCCCGAACCCGCGCCACCGAACGTCGTGCAGCGGTTGATGTCATGCGCGGCGCGGAAGCGGCCCCCGGCTGTCGCCGTCCGGTCCGGTCACGTGCGTACGCTCCGTTCGGCTCATTGCCGCCGTTCATCCGGCCGCGAGGTCTTCCAGGGCGTCGCGCTCCAGGGCGGCCGAGGCGGCGACGACGCCGCCCATGATGGCGCCGCTGACGCCGGCCGATGCCACGTCCTGACCGGTGAGGAGGAGGCCGGGGACGTGCGTGTGGGCGCCGAGGTCACGCAACGCGAACCGCTGCGGGGTGTGGGCGAGAGACATGAAGTCGCCCTTCTCCCGGCCGAGGAAGTGGTTGAAGCTGAGCGGCGTCGCGAGCTCGGTGTGGTCGATGCGGCCCTCCAGTTGGGGGCAGAAGCGGAAGACCTGGCCCAGCAGTTCCTCGGTGAGCCTGTCCTTGAGACGCTCGTAGTCTGCACCACGGCGCATCCACGCGCTGCCCGCGTACGGCTCGAACAGCGACCACGTGGTCAGCCCCGCGATGTCGATGGTGGTGCGTCCCGGATAGCGGCTCTCCCACGACGGGTCCTTCACGGACGGGAAGGTGATGAAGTAGGTCGGCATGGTGCGGTGCTCGGGGTCGGCCTCGAACGCGGCGATGTCACCGTCGATGTCGGGTCCGGCGTGGGCCCAGATGTTGGCCGGGTCCAGGTCGAGCCGGTCACCGGATGCCCGGATCCCGATGTTGAGCATCACGTACGTCTGTGAAGGGCCGACGGTACGCAGGGACTGGACGAGCCGGGCGGCTTCGGAAGCCGGGTCCGGCACCAGCCGGGTCAGCGTGTTGAGGGCGCCGGCGTCGCTGATGACCAGCGGCGCTCGAAAGCTTTTACCGTCCGCCATGAGGACGCCGCAGGCCGCGCCCTTGTCGTCCAGTACGACCCTCTCGACCTCCGCGGAGATCAGGACGGACCCTCCGGCTCCGGTGATGACGTCGGTCGCCGTCTCCGCGAGGCGGGCTGAGCCTCCGACGGGGAAGTTCGCACCGTTGATGTAGTGGCGGATGAGCATGGCGTGCATGCCGAACGAGGCGCGGCCGGGGGCGAGGGAGTAGTCGCCGTAGTGGCCGCTGAGCACGGCGCGCAGCTCCGCGTCGTCGGTGAGCTCGGTGAGCACCTCGGTGACCGTCCGGTCCGCGTACGAGCGGAAGGGCGCGGCCATGTCGTCGTAGAGGGTGTCGCGACGGGGTGCGGCAGACTGCGGTGGGCGAGGTAGGGGCGAGCCGCACGGTTCGCCGCGAAGACCAGGCCGACGTACCGGTCGACGGCCCCGGACTCGTGGGGGAAGTACTCCTTCATCCGGTCCTTGAACCGCTGCACTCCGGACCGGTACTCGTACTCGCGGTCTGCGATGAACACCCGGTTGTACACGTCCGGCATCGGAGCCCACTCCAGCTTGCCGCCGCTGATGTGGTCGAAGATCCGGCGCAGTCCGCTGGCGGGCCGGTGGACGTCGCCCATGTAGTGCAGCCCGGCGTCCCATTCGTATCCGGCGCGCCGGAAGGTCTGGGTGGCGCCGCCCGCCGTGGAGTGCTTCTCCAGCACGAGGACCCGTTGTCCGGTCCGGGCCAGGAAGGCGGCAGTGGTCAGGCCGCCGATCCCCGATCCGACGACGATCGCGTCCCAAGTCTGGCAGGCCGTGCTGCGGTGGTAGCTCTCACCGGTGTTCATGTGGCGCCCCTTCAGCTGACTTCGAAAAACCGTAGCCAGCGTAGGGGGGCGGATAGACTCGCAGCAACACACCAGGAGAGGGAGACGTGAGCGACGCAGCCGAGGCAGCGACTGGGGGCCATCCGCAGCGGTGGGAGCGGGACGCGTGGGACATCGAGCCCGACTCGATCAATCTCGCCCTGGGATCCCTGAGCCCGCGAACCACGGGCGTGATCATCAGGGAGGCCTTCTACGGCACGCGCCGCTTCGACGACTTCGAGCGGCACTGCGGCATCAGCCCGAGCGTGCTGTCCGCCCGCCTGCGGGACCTCGTCGCCGACGGCATCCTGGAGAAGACCCGCTACCGGGCTCCCGGTGCGCGCGGACGTGACGAGTACCGCCTCACCGACAAGGGCCGCAGCCTGTTGCCCATCCTGATCGCCCTCAACGACTGGGCCGAGCGCTGGATCGTCCCGGACGGCGCCGGCACGATCTCCCTGCTCCACCACGAGTGCGGCAGCCCGGTCCGGACGGTGGTGACGTGCGCCTCCGGGCACGAGATCACCGCCCCGAGTCAGGTCGTCGTGGCCCCGGGCCCGGGGGCGAAGCCCGCGTCGGCGTCCGGCTGACGGTCAGGTCGATCACGCGCGAGCCGGGGATCCGCTTCATGCTGTTCCTGCCCGGAGGTCAGGGCGCTCGCCTGACCTCCCGGGCTCTTGCCGCCGGCTACTTCGTCTTGCGGTTCGCGGAGAAGGCAGGCTGTTTCCCCAGCGCTTCGAAGGTCTCTTCCATTTCGCGGACCTTGCGGCGCAGTCGCACCAGTTCCTCGCGCTCGGCCACGGACAGCGCGCTCACCGGCCCCTGGCCTCGCTCCGCCGCCAGCTCCTCCGCGATCGCCGCCGCGAACGCGTCCACGTCGCCCTCGGTGGTGTCGAAGGAGGTCATCCAGCGGACCTCGCCGGCCTGCTCGTCCCAGGTGTAGAAGCGGAAACGCTTCTGGAGACGCTCGGTGACGGCCGGCGGCAGGACTGCGAAGATCTGGTTGGCCTGCACCGGGCGGGCGATCTCCAGGCCCGGCAGGTCGCGCACCGCCTCGTACAGCCGCTGGGTCATCGCGTTGGAGCGGGCCGCCGAGCGCAGCCAGAGGTCCCCGCCCAGCAGCGCCTCGAACTGCACCGACAGGAAACGCATCTTGGAGCCCAGCTGCATGCTCGTCTTGCGCAGATGGGCCATGCCGCGCACGGCGTCCTCGTTGAGCACGATCACCGCCTCACCGAAGAGCAGCCCGTTCTTGGTGCCGCCGAGCGAGAGGACGTCCACGCCTGCGTCCGTGGTCATCTCCCGGAGGGACACGCCGAGGGTGGCGGCGGCGTTGGCGAGCCGGGCGCCGTCCAGGTAGACGAGCATGCCGAGGCCGTGCGCGTGGTCGCAGATCGCACGGATCTCGTCCGGCGTGTAGCAGGTGCCGAGCTCGGTGGACTGGGCGACCGAGACGACCTTGGGTCGGGCCCGGTGCTCGTCCTCGAAGCCCCATGCCTGACGGTCGATCAGCTCAGGGGTGAGCTTGCCGTCCCATGCGGGCACCGTCAGGAGCTTGATCCCGGCGACCTTCTCGGGGGCGCCGCCCTCGTCGACGTTGATGTGGGCCGACTCGGCGCAGAGCACCGCGTCCCAGCGGTCCAGCATGGTCTGCAGCGCGACCACGTTCGCGCCGGTGCCGTTGAAGACCGGGTACGTCTTCGCGGTGGGGCCGAAGTGGCCGCGCACCACTTCCTGGAGGCGCCCGGTGTACACGTCGGCGCCGTAGCTGACCTGGTGGCCGCCGTTGGCCAGGGCGATCGCCGCAAGGATCTCGGGATGCGCCCCCGCGTAGTTGTCGCTGGCGAAGCCTCGCTCGTCCGGGTCGTGTCGTCGCTGTACGGTCATGGTGCTCGCCTACTCGTATCGGTCGGACGGGTGTGACAGCTGTGGTCCGGAGGGGCGCCGGCCGGTCCGCTCAGGCCGGCGCCGGCTCCGTCCGCGCGCGGGCCTTCTCCAGGCCGCGCACCAACGGCGGCGCGGCGAGCCCGAGCAGGGCGAAGAGCGCGGCGAGGACCAGCCAGCCGGTTCCCGCCGCGCCGACGACCAGGGACGTCATCAGCCACGGCCCGGCGAACTGCTGGAACCCGCGACCCAGGGAGAACACCGCCTGGTACTCCCCCTGCCGGCCCGCCCGGGCGAGCCCGAAGGACAGACCCCAGCTCGCCGACGCCTGGTACAACTCGCCGAGGACGAGCACCAGCGCACCGCCCAGCAGGGCCGCGCTGTCCAGGAGCACGCCGTGCCCCCGCTCACCGCGAAGACCGTGCATCTGTGTGCGGCAAAGCGAAATCCCCCGGGGCAGAGCTGTATGGACCGGACTCGCGATCGCGGTCCTGGTCGTGATCTTTCTATCCGTGCGCCTTGGCCCCGGTCAATGGATGGCCGCAAAATTGCCTGCGAGAGCGGATCTGAGCTGCATATTTTCCGGCGCGAGAGCCCTGTCGGCGCCTGTTCGACTCCCGGAAGGGACCGAACGCCTTGAAGGTTCTCCAGCCAGACGTCCCGGTCGACCACGCTGTACGTGCACGTCGATGACCACCTGAAGACTCCACGGTGGCGGGGCCGGCCACCCCGGCTGACCGACGCGGGGGCGAGGTGATTCTGATCCGGAGGGCACGCCGGCGTGCGCGGCCGGACTTTCCCCACTCCTCTCCGGATTGTCAGTGACAGTCCGTAGGCTCGAGGTCATGGAGGGGAACGAGCAGAAGACCGCACACGGGGAGGAAGCCGGTGCCGAGGCATGGCAGCGACTGAGCGCATACGCCTACCTCAGCGCGCCCGAGCGCCTGGAGTACGTCGCCGTGATGCGGGTGTTCTGCGGCACGCTGCTCGCCGACCTGTCGGTACCCGACCTCCTCGCCAAGCTGGCCGGGACGGAAGGCCCGGGGGCGGCGCTGGACGCCGAAACGCTCACCCGCAGGCTCGAAGAACTCGTGCGCTGGGGCAATCTGCTGCGCAGCACGCATACCGTCAGAGCGACCAGCATCACCGAATACCAGCGCTCGCGCTCCCGCTACCAGCTGTCGAAGCTGGGCGAGCGCGTGCAGCGGGACGCGGACGAGGTACTCGCCGGGGCCGACGCGGCACGCGAGGTCAGCAGCGAGCTGCTGGCCCTCGTCGACCGCGGCCTGCGGGAGATCGCCGCCACGGCCGCGGCGCCGGGCGGCGCCGACCCGCAGCAGGCGCTGGAACGGATCAGCACGCTCTTCGTGCAGTTCGCCGAATTCGCCGAGTCCGTCCGGGACTTCTACGCCTACCTGGGCCAGGTGCTGGCGCGCTACGACCTCGACACGGCCGAGTACCAGGGGTTCAAGGAACTGCTGCTCGACTACGTGGAGGCCATCACCGAGGACGTCTCCTTCCGGGCCCCGCGCATTGCGGCCCACCTGGACTCCATCTGGCCGCACCTGCCCGCGCTGCTCGCCCGGATCGACGCGCACGCGGCGGGCATCGGCGCGCTCGCCGACGGACTGCCGGAGACGCGCGTGCAGCGCAGCCGCGGACGCGACCGCGCGGACTGGGAGGGGCTGCGTGAGTGGTTCACCGTCACCGGAGGGCACTCCAGCCAGGTGGATCAACTGCGGGACGCCACCCTGCGTGCCCTGCAGTCGCTGCTGGCCAACGCCAAGCGGATGCTGCGTTCGGCCTCCGGTGAGATGTCCCGGCGCAAGGACCTGCTGCGGCTCGCGTCCTGGTTCGACGCCGCGGAGCCGGAAGAGGCCCACGACCTGGCGGTCGCCGCCTTCGGGCTCTACGGCGCACGCCACCTGGGGGTGGCGCCGGATCCCGACCGGTCCGTGCCGGCGTATGTGAGCTGGTGGACGGGACCCGCCGTGGAGGTTCCGGTGGCGCTGCGCGAGCGCGGCAGCAGGGCTCCGCGGGGACGTGCCGCGGCGGCCGAGGACCACTCCGCGCAGAAACGCCGCCTTGTGGAGCAGGCACGACAGCAGGCCGAGGCCCGGCAGGCGGCGGCGGACGAACTGCGCAGCGCCTCAGGCAGGTTCGAGCAGGTGCGCCTCAGCGCGCCGGCGATGCGACTGCTGCTGGAGCTGCTGACGACCGCCCTCGGCAACGCCCAGCTGCACAAGGACGCCCACGACTTCCTGCTCGAGGGTGCCCAGGCGGCCGACGCGGACCTGGGTATCCGGCTGACCGCGTGGCGTACGCCCGGCAGGTCGATGGTTCTCAAGTCCGTGGACGGTGACCTGACGGCGGATGATCTCACCGTCGCCGTCGACAGCGCGTCCGGGGCCGCGGTGAGGGAGGCGAGCGCCTGATGCCTCTGCCGTCCGCGCATGACGTCGCTCTCGCGGCCGAGCGCCGCACCGCCGCCCGGCTCCTGCTGGCCCACCCTCTGGTGACCAGCTCCGGACCGCACAGCGACGCCTTCCCGCTCATCAGGCGCCACGCCGACTGGCTGGCCCAGCGCTTCCAGCAGGTCTTCGGATACCGCCTGCTGGTGGAGGCGTCGTACGCCCGGCTGTTCAAGGCAGGTCTCGGCACGGGCTCGGGCCACCGCCTGGAACGTCCCTCGACCGGAACGCCGTTCAGCCCACGGACGTACGCCTACCTGGCCCTCGCACTGTCGGTCCTCGTCACCGCCCCGGAACAGCTCCTGCTCTCCCAGCTCGTCGCGGACCTGCGGGCCGCGGCGGTCGACGCCGGCATCGAGATCGCCGACACGGGACGGCAGGCCGAGCGGCGAACCCTCGCGGCCGCCCTGCGGCAACTCGTCGACTGGGGCGTTCTCACGGAGACGGACGGCCAGGTCACGGCCGTCGCCGAGGAACGGGGCGGGGAGGCACTGCTGACCGTGGACCGCGAGATCGCGCGCGTCGTCGTCGCCGGCCCGCTCGCTCAGAGCCGCGACGGCGCGGACCTGGTACGCCGGGCCGCCGACCCCGGTTTCGGAGGGCCGCGCACCTACGTCCGCAGGCGTCTCGTCGAAACCCCCGTCGTCCACCTCGACGACCTCACCGACACCGAGCGCGAATGGCTGCGTACCCGGCAGCGGCGTGAGGCGCAGGCGTTCTCCGAACTGCTCGGCCTGGAAGCGGAGATCCGCGCCGAGGGCATCGCCCTGGTCGACGCCGAGGACGAACTCACCGACCTGCACCTACCGGGCACCGGGACGGTCGCACAAGCCGCGCTGCTCCTCCTGGAGCGGCTGGTCGACCGGCTGCGTCCCGAAGAAGCCGGGCATCCGGCGGTCGGCGGACGGCTCGTCATCGGCGTACCCGTTCCGGACGGGCTGCTGCCCGAACTGCTGGACGACCTGATCGAGGAGTACGGCAGGCGCGGCAGCTGGCAGCGCGGCCACCTGGAGGACCGGGACGGGTTCCTCGCGGCCGTACTCGACCTCCTCGTCCGGATGCGTCTGATGGCTCCGGCCGGGCCCGTGCGCGCGGAAGGCCACGGCCTGCCCGAGGGATACGAACAGACGGTGGCCGACGGCCGCTCCGTCACCGACGTCTCCCAGGCGCGCGGCCAAGGCAGTTCGGACGGCGGCTGGATCCTGCTCGCCGCGGCCGCCCGGTACGCCACCACCGTGGCGGTCAAGCACCGTACCGACCGGCCACCGGCGGACGACGACCCCAAGGAGCCCTCCCGATGAACCGCCCGCCGGCCCCGCACCGCTACCGACTGCACCGCGCGGGCATCCGCAACGTCTGGCAGTACGACGAGCAGGAGTTCACCTTCGGAGAGGGGCGCCTGCTGCTGCGCGGCAAGAACGGCGCCGGCAAGTCCAAGGCCCTGGAGATGCTGCTGCCCTACCTCCTCGACGGCGACGCCCGCGCGCTGGACGCCACGGGAACCGGACGCACCACCCTTCCCTGGCTGATGCTCGACGGCTTCGGGCAGACCAACCGGCTGGGCCACCTGTGGCTGGAGTTCGCGCGCACGGACGAGGAGCGCAACGACCACCACCTGACGATCGGCGCGGCCATCCGCGCCTCCCAGTCGACCAAGACCGCGAAACCGTTCTTCTTCACCACGCGGCTGCGGGTCGGCGAGCAACTGGACCTCGCCCCCGCCGGGCAGCCACTCCCCGTCGACCGGCTCAAGTCGCTCGTCGGCTCCGAGAACGTCACCGACCGCGCGGTCGAGCACCGGGCCAGGGTCGCCCGCGAACTGTTCGGCCTCACCGACCCGGCGCGCTACCGTAACCTGCTGCACCTGCTGCACCGGCTGCGACGCCCCACCATCGGCGACCGCATCGACTCCGGCGGACTGGTCTCGGTCCTCGCCGAGACCCTGCCCGCCCTCGACAACGAGGTCGTGGAGAAGGTGGCCCGCAGCCTGGACGACCTGGATTCCGTCCGGGCCTACCTCGGGCGCCTCGAACGCACCGACCAGGCGTTGCGCGCCTTCCTCACCGACTACCGCGGCTACCTGCACGGGGTGCTGCGCCGCCGCACGGACCAGGCGAGCGGTGAGCTCGAGCAGCTGATGACGCACCGCAGGTCCGCGGGCGACGCGGCGCGCAACGCCGACGGGCTCCGCGAACGCGAGCAGGAACTCGGCGCCCGCATCGAGGCACTCGAGACCGAGTCGAGCGCCGCCGCGACGGACCTGGCGGCGCTGCACGCCGGCGCCGGATACCGCAGCCTGACGGAGCTCGGGGAGAAGCGCGCCACCGTCACCGCCCTGCACAGCGCGGCCGCCGCCGCCTTCAAGGCCGTCCGGCAGGCACACGGCAACCAGGAAGAGGCAGGACAGCGTCTCACCGCGGAAGCCGGACGGCTCGGTGAAGAACTCGTCGAGCTGAACACCATGTACGGCGAACTGGTGCGGGAGGCAGAGCGATCCGGGCTTGACCCCGTGCACCTGGGGGAGCCCGTGGCGACCCCCGGCGCACCCGTCGCGCCCGCCACCACAGCCGAACTGACCGCACCGGAGGGCGACTTCCACCTCGTACGGCACAGTGCCGTGCTGGCGGTCGACACAGAGACATGCGCGGCCGCGCTGCACGCCTGGGACGAACGGCTGGACGCCGCCCAGCCGGTGATCAGGAACCGTGCCCGGTTCGTCACAGAACTCGGCACCCTCATCGAACAGTCGGACGAGGCCCGAAGGGAGGCCGCCGAGGCCGACGCGGCCCGGGAGCGCCTGGAGGAACAGGCGGAACACGCGCGCAGCCGGACCGAGCAGCGGCTACGGGAAACCGTGCACGAGTCCGAGGCGTACGCCCTCGCGGCCACAGCCTGGAGCGAGCGGCTGCGGGAACCCACCGGGGTGCCCCTGGACGCCCTGCTCGCCCTGGTCGCGCCGGAGCCGGCAGACGGCCCCCTGCCCGCGCAGACCCCCGAGGCCGTGGCCGAAGCGGCCCGTTCGGCCGTCGACCCCTGGCTGGCGGCACTGGGCGCGGAGCGCGACGACCTCTCCCTGACCGTCCGGGAACGGGAGACGGAACAGGACCGCCTCCGGCAGCAGCGCGAGGACTGGGAACGCCACACCGACCCCGAGCCCCCACTCCCGTCCCACCGCACGGCTCCCCGCACACCCGGCACCGGAGCCCCCCTGTACCGTCTGGTGGACTTCGCCCACGACGTGGCACCCGACGCGCGGGCAGGGCTGGAAGCCGCGCTGGAGGCGAGCGGCCTGCTCGACGCCTGGGTGCGCGCCGACGGAACCGTCCTCGACCCGGCCACACGGGACACCCTTCTGGTCCCAGGAGCACCCGTGCCCGGGGCGACGCTCGCCCGGGTGCTGCGCCCGGTCGCCGCGCCGGGCGGTGGTGTGACTGCGGAGCAGGTCGAGCGGGTGCTGGGGGCGGTGGCTCTGGTTGACGGCGGGACACTCACCGGCGAACCCGAAACCGTGGGCGTGGGTGTGGGCGTGGACGTGGCGGAGCCGCACACCGCGATCGGTACCGACGGATCCTGGCGGCTCGGCATCGCCCACGGCCGCCACACCAAGGAGGCCGCCGAGTACGTGGGCGCCGAGGTGCGTGCCGAGACCCGCCGCCGTGCCCTGGCGGATCTCGACCGCCGACTGCTGGACCTGGAGCAGGAACTGGTGGAACGCAGGCGCGGACTGCGGATCCTCACCGAGCACCGCGACCTGGTCGCGGACACCCTGCGCCGCCCGCCCCCGGCACGTGGGCTGACGGACGCCTGGGCTCGTACCGCCGAGGCCGAGCGCGCCGCCGAAACCCTGGCCTCGCAGGCGTACACGGCAGCCCGTGAGGCGGAACAGGCACGAGCCCGGGCGGTCGTCGCCCGGCGCGAAGCCGAGGCCACGGCGAGTGCCCACGACCTCCCGGCGGACCCGGCCGCACTCCAGACGGTCCGACTGGCCCTGGACCGCCTCGGGCAGGGTGCGCAGCGGCTGCGGCGGCGGGTGGGCGCGGTCCTCTCCGCCGCCGACGGCCACCGCGCCGGCCGCGCGGACTACGAGCGTGCCGATTCGGCGCGCCGGGAGGCAGAGTCCGACTACGCGGAGCCGCTGACTCGCCTGGAAGCCGCCCGCCGCACCGTCCGGGCACTGGAAGAGGCTCTCGGCGCCACGGAGCACGAGATCCTCGCCCGCGAGGCCGAGACGAAGCGCCGGCTGGACGCCGTCGGACGCCAGCTCCCGGGCGCGCGAAGGGACATGGCCGACGTGCATGACCGGAGAGTAAGGGCGGAAGAGGACGAGCGGACGCGTCGCGAGGCACTCGCCACGCAAGAGGCCGGGGTGCTGGCCTGCGGCAGGACACTGCGGACGGCCCTTTCCCTGCCGGGCGTGCTGAGGGGAGCGGGCCTCGACGCCCATGCCGGCGCCAAGGCCGGCGCGGACACCGGCGCGGATGCCGACGCGGACCAAGGGGCGCTGAAGTCCCTGGACCCCGTCCACCACGATGTGCGGGAGCGCATCGCGGCGCTGCGCCTGCTGGTCGACGCCGTGCGCCGCGGCCTGGATGCCGAACGCCGGGACATCTCGGACACCACCCTCCTCAACCGTCACACCGAACTGCGCGACCAGCTCTCCGGCGGCTACGACGCGACGATGGAGGAACGCGAGGGCATCAAGCTGTGCCGCCTCGTCGACGACCACGGACCGCACGACATCGCCGCGGTCGGCGAGCGCATCGAGGCCGAGGCCGCCGAGGCACGTGACCGCCTGACGGAGCGCGAGCGCGATGTCTTCCAGCGCTTCCTGACCGGAGAGCTGGGCGACCATCTGTCCTCGCAGGTGCTGGCCGCGAGCGCCCTGGTCGCCGCCCTCAACACCACCCTCGCCACCGTCCGCACGTCACACGGTCTGGGCGTCACCCTCGACTGGAGCCTGGCCGACGGTGTGGAAGCGGACGTCAAGGCGGCCGTGGACCTTCTGCGCAGCCCCTCCGGCCTGCGCACCCGCGAACAGTCCGAGCAGCTCCGCGACGTCCTCCAGCGCCGTATCGAGGACGCCCGCCGCGCCGACCCGGCCGCCGGCTACGCGGCCCATCTGCGGACCGCCCTGGACTACCGCGACTGGTTCACCTTCACCCCCTGGGTGGTGAACGACGCGGCACCGGGCAGCCGCCGCAAACTCTCCGGCCGCACGGGCCTGAGCCAGGGCGAACAGCGGGTCCTGTCCTATCTGGTCCTCTTCGCCGCTGCGGCGGCGCACTTCACCGGCCTCGCCGACACCGCCCCGCAGGCACCCCGCCTGATCCTCCTCGACGACGCGTTCGCCAAGGTGGACGAGCCCACGCACGCCCGCCTCGGCCGCATCCTGGTCGACCTGGACCTCGACTTCGTTCTCACCAGCGAACGCCTGATCGGCAACTGGCCGGACGTACCCTCCCTCCACATCTACGAGTGCCTGCGCGACCCGCATGTGCGGGGCGTGGCCACGCTCCACTACACGTGGAACGGGCGGCAGCGGAGGCTGGTGTCGGTATGACGGGCGCCGAGCAGACCGACGAGCGTCCCCCGGACGCCGAAGCCCTCGCGTTCCTCACCCGACCGGGCCTCACCCGCCTCTGGACGGCCGCCCGCACCCGGCTGGAACGCAACGGCCTGCGACCGGCCGGAACCATCAGGCTCGAGCACCTGGACGCGCAGGAGCGCGAGGCGCTGTCCCTCCTCCTGGCCAGACCTGTCACCGGCCCCACCGCCACCATCCGTCTGCCGGACCTGGACACCCGCCTGCGCAGCAGCGCGGTCGGACGGGGTCTGTCCTCGACGCTGGAGGAACTGGGCCCACCGCTGACCGACCGCCGGGCGGCCCGCGACGCGGCGACGGCCGAACGGACCCGCCTGTGGTCGACGGTTCAGACCGAGCTGGAAGCCACGTCGCTGCCGGCGCAGCCCTGGACGGCACGGTGGCTGGAGGAGATACGACGGGGCGGCACACTCGCCCGCCAGGACCCGCGCACCGCGACCACCGTCATCACCCAGGCCGTCCAGACCCTGGCGACACTCTTCCCCGCCACGGATCCACGCCTGACCCCGGCCTCCTGGGGCCGCGGCGAACTGGCCACCCGCGCCACCGGCTCGGCGCACGGCCTGGACGACGGCACCCTGCTGTCCCGGCTGGTCCTGCGCGGCATCGCACTGGCACGAGGTGTCGAGTTCCCCGCCGACGCACCGGCGCGCCGGGCGCTGTGGCGCATGGCCTCGGTCACTCCGGACGAGGTCTCCAGCACGGTTCTCGCGTACGGCCTGCGCCCCACCGGCGGCACCTGGCGGGAGGCGGCACTGCGCGAGCGCGCCGACCACCACATGGAGACCCACCTGACCCTGCGCGAACTACGCACCCTGACCCTGAACATGCCGCCCGGCACCCGGGTCCACGTCTGCGAGAACCCACGCGTGGTCGAGGCCGCGGCCGACGCCGACCGCACAGCACCCCTCGTCTGCACCTCGGGAAGCGCGACGACGGTCGTCCTCACCCTCCTGGACGCGCTGGCGACGGCCGGCTGCGCCTTCGCCTACCACGGCGACTTCGACTGGCCCGGCATCGCCCTGGCCAACCGGGTCATGCAGCGGTACGCGGCAGAGCCGTGGCGCATGCGAGCGGCCGACTACGAGTACCTCGCGACCCGCGCACAGGTGAACGGCACACCGTCGATCGCCCTCACCGGACCGTCGGCCGAGGCGCTGTGGGACACGGAACTGGCCCCCGCCATGGACGTGCTGGGCATCGCCCTGCACGAGGAGGCGGCGCTCGATCTGCTGCTGGAGGATCTCGGGTGAAGACCCGGGGCGGTCCGCCTCGCGGACAGCCCCGGACCGCCGGATCGGTAGCTCGGCCCCGCTCGGGCCGGAGGGGGTCAGGCAGACAGCCCGCCTGCCGCGAGTCGATCACTCATGTCGCTCACCAACCCCTTGCCCGACTCGCCGGCCGCGGTGAGCAGCTCCTCGAAGGTCCGCAGACGACGGAAGGTCTCGGCGTAGACCGTCTGCTTCTCCAGGGGAAGCTGGAGCACCTGGAGACGCCGGATGTCGACCCTGGACGAGCTGGAGGCGTGGGTGCCGGCCTGACGTCCGTTGGCCGGCGCGCACAGACAGCCGGCGAGGAAGTGGGGTTCCAGTTTCTGCGCGTCCACGCGCAGGATGTAGAGCTGAGGGCCCAGGGCGGTCGGCGGTCCTTGGTGGACCCACGCCTTGAAGGCCCGAGCCACTCCGGCGACCACGACGTCGCCCTCCTCGGCGACGGCCGGGGCCGAGCCGGTGGGGACGGTCCCGCTGGGAGTGCCGTCGTGCAGGAGGTCAGCGATGGTGAGGAGCGGAACGGCGACCCCGCCGACGGGTGCGGCCGACTCCGGTGGCTGCTGGCCGGCGCGCAGTGTCAGTGCTCCGGCTTTGACGAGGTCTCCCACTGTCGTCGTGGTCTGTGGAGTACCGGCCTCGAAGTCGAGGGCGGACAGGCGCGTCGTGTGATCGGCCAGATCCGTCAGCAGCGACCCGAACTCTTCCCACTTGCCGGCGAGTTCCTTACGGGACGGCTCGGCCGCCGCCGCGGTGTAACGCCCCGGGGTGACATCCACCTCGTCGTCGAGAAGGTCGAGCAGGGGCACCCGGACGGCGCCCTGCGGCGGCTCCTGGTCCGGCTGGTCGAGGGCCGCCATCGCGCTGAGCACATAGGAACCGAGGCTGTCCCAGTCGGGGCTGGGTTCGCGTGATCCCGGTCTCGCGAAACGGGTGGCGTCCACCAGGAGGGCGTCCTGGCTCGGGAGAGCGGCCGCGGAGCCGTCCGGGGCCGCGCGGAAAATCCACAACTGGAGTGACACGCTGTGTGGTTGGGCGCTGCCAGGAGGCAGGGAGACGACGGCGCGGAGTGCTCCGGTGCGCAGCAGGGAGCCGCGGATACGGCGGCCCGCCTTGCGTGACGCGACGGCCGGCGGAAGGACGATCACGGCGGCGCCGCCGGGCTCGAGGTGGGACAGCAGGTGCTGCACCCAGGCCAGTTCGGGTTCGGTGCGAGGGGGCAGGCCGTGCGTCCAGCGCTGGTCGGTGGCGAGCTCCGCGTAGCCCCAGTCGCGTTCGTTGAAGGGAGGGTTGCACAGGGCGATGTCGGCCTTCGCTCCGGCGAAGGGGTCGTCCCGCAGTGCGTCGGCGCTGACGATCCGGGTCCGGATGTCGTGGTCCTCCGCGAGGAACTCGAGCCGGTCGGCCGTCAACGCGGCGAGCGCCAGGTCCCTTTCGCACGCGAGTACCTCCAGGCCGGGTCTGTCGTACTCCCGCACGGCCGCGGCGGCCAGGTGTCCGGTACCGCACGCCGGATCGAGGAGGGTCAGTCCGTCCTGTGCCGGGCCGAGGCGGACGGTGAGGGCGATCCGGGCCATCAGCGCGGCCAGTTGCGGCGGCGTGGTGCTGAGCTGCCGGACGTGCGTTTCCAGCCATCGTTGCAGCAGGAACTCGAAGACCTCCCGGGGCCCCTCCTTCCGTCCCACCCTCGCGGCCTCGGCCGCCAGGTCACGTGCCTGCGCGGAGAGTTCGGGCGGGGCGGTGCGCGCCTTGGGGGAGCGCATCCGGCGAGCCGCCTCGGCGATGGCGAGCCCCGACTCGTTCCGGCTGCCGAGTGCCTCGAAACGCGGCCAGAGGAGTTCGCGGCCACCGATGTCCCTGAGCTTGCCGTTGTTCCGCAGCCACTGCTCTACCTCGGCCAGCGAGAACTGCGGACTGACGTCGGTGCCTCCGATCCGGGTGGGGAAGGAGTCGTGGCGGCGGCGCCAGTTGCTCACGGCGGCGCGGCCGACGCCGGCGATCCGGGCGATCTCGGCCAGGCTGACGGGGACGGCTTCATGGGCACTCATGGTTCGGTCTCCGGGGTACTTGGCGGCTGGGCTGGTCGGCGTTCCCAGCGGCCGTTCATGCGGGGAAGGCTACTACCCCTATTGACTTTGTTCACAGCGTGTACGTTCCATATTGTTGTGCAGGGAATGTGGAGGTCGGCAGATATGTGGAGCCCCGCGCCGGGAATGGTGATCCATGACCGCTATCGGCTGGAGTCCATACTGGGCCGCGGAGTGATGGGGCATGTCTGGCAGGGCCGCGACCTGCCCCTTGACCGGCCCGTCGCGGTGAAGACCGTCGCCGCGGAACTCCTGGCCGTGGCGAGCAGCCGCGACGCCGCACGCGCGCGGTTCGGCAGGGAGACGCGGGCGGCCGCGCGCCTCGACCACGCCAACGTCGCCACGGTCTTCGACGCGTCGATCACGGACGACACGTGCTGTCTGGTGATGGAACTGATCGACGGCACCACCCTCGAGTACCTCTTCGACCAGCAGGAGGACGGCCGCTTCAACGTGCCCTCGGCGGCCGCCGTCGCCGCCCAGCTGTGCGCGGGGCTGTCCGCGGTCCACAGGGCCGGCCTGGTGCACCGCGACCTCAAGACGCAGAACGTCATGGTTCGCCGCGACGGCGTCGTGAAGATCCTCGACTTCGGCCTGGTCAAGCTGCTCGGTGACACCGACCCGCGGCTGACCATGACCGGCGAGGGGGTCGGCAACCTCATCTGTGCCTCTCCCGAACTGCTGGCGGGCCGGGACCCGCTCGACGGCCGCAGCGACCTGTACGCCGTGGGCTGCCTTCTGCACCACATGCTCACCGGGGAGACGCCCTTCCCCACCGATCAGCCGGCGCTCCTGGCCTCCCACCACCTCGCCTCGCCCCCGCCCCTCGTCGCTGACGCGGGCGCACGTGTGCCCCGGGATCTCCAGAACCTGATCACGGCCCTCCTGGCCAAGCGGCCGGACGACCGTCCCGCGTCGGCCGCCGAGGTCTACGCAGGTCTGGCACCCCACCTGCCGGAGCCCGATCCCGGGCTGGCGGTCAGTTGGACTCCGCCCGAGGACCCGCGCCGCCCTTTCCTCGTCCCCCAGGGCCCGATGCCCCTGTGAACCACGGGTCCTTCTGATCCGAGGAGGGTCCTGCGGTCGTTGCAAGTTGCACCTTTTCGGTCACTCGCGGCACAGGAGTGTCATGACCGGTGACAGAATGTCTCCGTCGGCCGGGGCGCCGTGACGCTCCCGGACGACGCGGGACGCGGCGGGCGCGGCAGGCGCCGGAACTGGGGGCAGGGCGCGATGCGGCGGAGCCTTGGACGGTACGAGCTGACGCACGAGCTGGGCCGGGGCGGGATGGGCGTCGTCTGGGCGGCCCACGACCACGACCATGACCGCGAGGTCGCCGTGAAGCTCCTCGCCACCCGCGGCCGCGGTGCCGAACCGAGCATGCTGGAGCGCCGGTTCCTGCGCGAGATCCGCCTGACCGGCCGCCTGCGGCACCCGGGCGTCCCCGCCGTCCACGACCACGGCAACCACGAGGGCGAGCTGTACCTGGTCATGGACCTCGTCCCCGGCCGCGCCCTGGACGCCGTCCTGAAGAACGACGGCCCGCTGGGCGTCGAGCAGGCGGCGGACGTGGCCCGCCGCACGGCCGAGGTGCTGTCCTACGCCCACGGTCAGGGGGTCGTGCATCGCGACCTGAAGCCGTCGAACCTGATGCTGACCCCCGACGGCGAGATCAAGGTCCTGGACTTCGGGGTCGCCGCGGCTTTGGAGCCCCAGCCCGGCGAAACCCGTTTCACCGCCGCCGGTGCCACTCCCGGCACGGTCGTCTACATGGCGCCCGAGCAGGCGGTCGGCCGGACCGTGCCGGTGAGTGACCTGTACGCGCTGGGCTGCGTCCTGTACGAACTGCTCACCGGCACACCGCCGTTCACCGACGCCAGCCCGTTCATGCTGTACCACCGGCATGCCCACGATCCCGTCCCGCCGCTCGCCGACCGTCGCCCCGGCGTGCCGGACGGACTGCGGGCGCTGGTCGAGCGGCTGTTGGAGAAGAAGCCCGAGGACCGGCCCGCCTCCGCCGAGGAGGTGGCCGCCCTGCTCGCCGCCTGGGCGCCCCGCCCGCCCTCCGTCGCCGGGATCGCGCCCGCTCACCCGCGGCTGGCGGAGCTGGCGGCCCTGCGCCGGGCGGGACGTCCGGCCCGTGCCCTGGAGGAGTACCGCGAGCTGATGGCCGCCCCGGGCCTCGACCGCGCGGGCACGCTCGCCGCCCGCGCCGGAGCCGCCCTGTGCGCGGGGACGCTGGGCCGCACCCGCGAGGCGCTGGACGAACTGAAGTCCGTCCTCGCCGAACAGCGCAGCCTGCTCGGGCCGGGCCACCCCGCCGTGCTGGACACCCGCTACGAGATCGCCGTCCTGCTGGTGCGCACCGGGGAACGGTACGCCGCCACGGAGCTGCTGCGCCGCCTGGCCGACGAGGAGGAGACGGTCCTGCCCGAGTCCGACGCCGGACACGGGCGGAGCCGCACGCTGCTGGAGCGGCTGCGCCGCATGGGCTGAGCACCACCAAGGCCCGAACCCCGACCGCGCAATGCTTTGTAATCTCTGTTCACAGAGCATGGCTCGTGTTAGCCTGCCGTCAGTCGTTCCGGAGGGGAGACAGGACACGGGACACTGTCTACGGACGACGGCAGGTGAACACCGAGGGGAACAGCGCCCATGACGCCAGCAGCTCAGCGCGAGACCGAGCGGACGGGGGCGCAGCCGCTCCCCGAGGAAGGGAACCTGGTCGAGGTGCGCGGCCAGTCCTGGGTGGTCGCCCGCGTCGAGCCGTCCCCGGCCGCCCCCGACGGCGAGGAGAACCGGCGTCCCGCGACCCTGGTCCACCTCCAGTCCGTCGCCGACGGCCGCTTCGGCGACACCCTGTCCGTGATCTGGGAGGTCGAGCCCGGCCGCCGCGTCCTGCCCGCCGGCTCCCTGCCCGACGCCTCCACGGGCTCCTACGACTCCCCGAACCGCCTCGCCGCGTTCCTCGACGCCGTCCGCTGGTCCGCCGTCGCCTCCGCCGACGCCCGGACCCTCCAGGCCCCGTTCCGCTCCGGCGTCGCCGTCGAGCCGTACCAGCTGGAGCCG
Organism: Streptomyces cahuitamycinicus; assembly: GCF_002891435.1. Taxonomy (GTDB): domain Bacteria; phylum Actinomycetota; class Actinomycetes; order Streptomycetales; family Streptomycetaceae; genus Streptomyces; species Streptomyces cahuitamycinicus. The sequence continues at coordinate 5,365 of NZ_POUC01000071.1, read as the reverse complement.
GTCTCCCGAGCGGTCGGCGCGCCCCGCGTCAACCTCCTCCTCGCCGACGACGTCGGCCTCGGCAAGACCATCGAGGCCGGCCTCGTCGTGCAGGAACTCATGCTGCGCGGCCGGGCCCGCCGCACCATGGTCGTCTGCCCGGCCGGTCTCACCCTCAAGTGGCGCGACGAGATGGCCGAGAAGTTCGGCCTGGAGTTCACCATCGTCGACTCCGAGCACTGCGCCCGCCTGCGCCGCACCCATGGCACCGCCGCCAACCCCTTCCGCGTCCACCCGCTGACCATCGTCTCCCTGCCCTGGCTGCGCGGCCAGAAGGCCCAGCGCCTCCTCGACGAGGTCATCGGCGCCCCCGAGGAGAGCCCCGACGGCGAGCACAAGCGCTTCTTCGACCTGCTCGTCCTCGACGAGGCGCACCACGTCGCGCCCGCCGCGCCCAAGCAGGTGTACGCGGTCGACTCCCAGCAGACCAAACTGATCCGCCGCCTCGTCCCGCACTTCGAGCACCGTCTCTTCCTCTCCGCCACCCCGCACAACGGCTACCCCGAGTCGTACACGGCGCTCCTCGAACTCATCGACGACCAGCGCTTCGCACGCGGTGTCGACCCGGACAAGGAAGCGCTCAAGGACACCGTCGTACGACGTCTGAAGTCGACGGTCACCAACGCCGACGGCACACCCCGCTTCCGCACCCGCGTCACGCGCGAGCTCTCCGTCGACTACACGCGGCAGGAGCGGGCGATCCACGAGCTGCTCGGCTCGTTCGCGGAACTGCGCCGCAAGAAGCTCACCCCCAAGGCCCGCGGCGGCCGCCGCGCCGCCGACCTGGTGACCCTGCTCCTGAAGAAGCGGCTGTTCTCCTCCCCGGCGGCCTTCCTGCACACCGTCCGGGTCTACCTCTCCCACCTGGAGGACACCGGCGGCCCCGCGCGCGCACGCTCGGCGGCCGCCGAAGTCCCCGAGTGGCTGGAGGAGTTCGCCGACCTCGTCGCCGACCTCGAAGACACGGGCCTGGTCGACGCCGAGGACGACGCCCTGACCCGCTCCACCTCGCTCACCCCCGCCGAGGACGGCCAGGAACTCGACCTGCTCCAGGAGATGGAGCGCTGGGCCCTCACCCACGAGGCCGCGCCCGACTCCAAGGCCGAGGCGCTGATCGCCGAACTCAAGGCGATCTGCCGCCCGGACGGAAAGAAGTGGACCAACGAACGGGTCGTGGTCTTCACCGAGTACCGCGACACCCAAAAGTGGCTCCACGACCTCCTCCAGCAGGAGGAACTCACCGACGGTGGCCGCGTCGAGCGCCTGCACGGCGGCCTGTCCGCCGAGGAACGCGAACGCATCCGCCTCGGCTTCCAGACCGAGCCGTCCCGCGCGGAGGGCAAGGTCCGCATCCTCCTGGCCACCGACGCCGCCGGCGAGGGCATCGACCTCCAGAACCACTGCCACCGCCTGATCAACTACGACATCCCCTTCAACCCCAACAAGCTCGAACAGCGCATCGGCCGCGTCGACCGCTGGGGCCAGAAGCACGACCCGGAGATCACCCACTTCATCGGCTCCGGCTGGCAGCAGGCGCAGGCAGGCTCGTACGAGGCCGACCTGGAGTTCCTCTCCCGGGTCGCGAAGAAGGTCGCGCGGATGGAGCAGGACCTCGGATCCGTCAACGCCGTCCTCGCCGACGCCGTGCAGCGCCGGATGACCGGCGACACCGCACCCGTCGACATCGAGAACGCCAAGCCCCGGCCGATCAAGGGCCGTCGCACGGGCGGCGAGGTCGCCCCCGAGCAGAACGTCACCGCGCAGACGAAGCGGCTCGCCGACCAGTACGACGAGACGGTGACCGCGCTCGGCCTCACCCCGGGCAACGTCAAGCGCGTCGTGGACACCGCCCTCGCGCTGGACAACCAGCCGCCGCTGCTGCCGTCCACGCTGCGCGCGGAGGACTTCGAGCCGGGCGACCTCTTCGACGTACAGCCCCTGTCCGGCAGTTGGGAGCGAGCGACCCGTGGTCTCGCGCACAAGCTCCGTGAGGGCGAGCAGCGCCCGCTCACCTTCTCCCCGGCGGTGGCCGCCCAGGGCAGGGACGATGTGGTCCTCGCCCACCTCAAGCACCCGCTCGTGGCGCTCTCCACACGCCTGCTGACCGCGGCCGTCTGGAACGCGGACCTGATCGGCCTGCACCGCGTCACCGCCGTCGTCTCCGACGACCCGGCCGTGACCACGACCCTGGTCTCCGCGTACGCCCGGTACGTCCTCGTCGGCACCGACGGCACCCGTCTGCATGAGGAAGTGCTGTACGCGGGCGGCTGGTTCGGCGACACCGGCCGCTTCCGCCGCTGGGAGTCCGTGGGCGAACAGGGCCGGGTCCTCTCCCAGGCACTCACCGAGGGCATCGAGGCGGCTCCCCACCTGCGCAGGGAGCTCACCGAAGCCTGGCCGCGACTCCGCGACCCGCTGTTCCGGTCCCTGGAGGCCCGCGCCGGCGAACTCGGCCGCCAACTGGAGAGCAGGCTCGCCGACCGCCGGGCGGAGGAAGAACGCCGCATCACGGCGACCCTCGACCGCTTCGAGGCCACCCTGCGCGCCAAGCTCAAGGAGGAGGGCGACGGAGAGGGCGAACAGCTCGCGCTGCTGTCCACCCACGAGCTGACCGGCCACGAGCGCCGCCAGTTCGAGGACGACCGCCGCCGCTGGGACGACCGCCTCAAGGGCCTCCCCGCCGAACGGACACGCGAACTTGCCGCCATCGCCGCCCGCTACCGCGAGCCCCGCTCCCACCTCTTCCCCGCCGCCGTCGTCTTCGTGATCCCCGCAAAGGCAGCCCGCCGATGAGCCCCCGCCGCCCCGTGAGCTCCGGAGTAGCCGCCGCCAAGGCCCAGGCCGCCGACGGCCGCCGCCAGCACCAGGAGTGGCTCGACCTCACCGAGGTCTCGGGCCCCTTCCTGACCATGCCCGTCCTGCTGCGCGCCTGGCCCCAGCTCGACACGCTGGAGAAGGACGAACGCGCCCGCCTCCGCGCCCGCCACGCCGACTGGCAGACGGACACGACGGCCGGCCGCGACGAGTGGGTGGCGTACGTGCTCGGCCGCCTGCTGGGCTGGGACGACGCGCTGGCGTTCCGCCAGGGCGAGGCGGAGCACCACGGCCTGGACCGCCTGACCCTGCGCGTCGCGGAGCACAACACCGAGGTGCGCCCCGACTTCGCGCTGGTGGAACCGGGGGCGGACCTCGCGGCCGAGCCGGACGCCGAGTCGGCGGCGAAGCGGGTACACCTGCTGGGCATGACGGTTTCGGCGGGTACGGCCCCCACGGCCCGCACGGGCGGTGGCGGCGACTGGTCCGCGGCCCCCGCCGACCGCCTGGCCCGCCTCCTGCGCCACCACGGCGTACCGCTCGGCCTGGTCACCGACGGCCGCTGGTGGTGCCTGGTCTGGGGCCCGCTCGGCGGCGTCACGACCACGGCCGTCTTCGACTCCATCGGCTGGAACGAGGCCGCCGAGCGGAACGTCGTACGAGCCTTCGTCTCACTGCTGCGCCGCCGCCGCTTCTTCGAGTACGACGACGCCGAGACGCTCGTCGGCCTGCTCAAGGCGAGCCTCGCGGCGGGCGAGGACGTCACCGAAGCGCTCGGCGTCCAGGTCCGCCAGGCCGTCGAACTCCTCGTGGACGCCATCGGGCGCGCGGACGTGCGGGCGGTCGAGCACGGAGCGCCGGGCCTGCACGCGACCGGCGTCAGTGCGGGCGAGGTCTACCGCGGTGCGGTCGCCGTCATGATGCGCGTCGTCTTCCTGCTTCGCGGAGGAGCGGGGCCTGCTCCCGGCGGACAACGAGGTCTACGCCCGCTCCTACTCCGCCCGCTTCCTGCGCGACGAGCTGAAGGCGCGGGCGGACGAGGAGGGCGAGACGTCACTGGAGCACACGACGTCCGCGTGGCACCGCCTGATCGCCCTCTTCCACGCCGTGCACGGGGGAGTGGACCACCCGGGCTCCGGCTTCCACCTCCCGGCGTACGACGGCTCGATCTTCGACCCGGACAAGTACCCGTGGCTGGAGCGCACGACCCCGCTCCTCCCGATCGACGACCGCACGGTCCTGCACATGCTCCAGGCCGTCCAGGAGGTCCGCGTCGGCAAGGGCAAGGACCGCGAGGTCCGCACGCTCAGCTTCCGCGCGCTGGACGTCGAGCAGATCGGCTACGTGTACGAGGGCCTGCTGTCGTTCGACGGCCGCCGGGCCGCCGAGCACATGGTGGGGCTGATCGGCCCCGAGGGCCTGGAACACGAGGTCACCCTGCGGGAGTTGGAGACGCTGGCGGCGAAGGCCGGCGGCTCCGTGAAGACGCTCGCGAAGTCCGTCCACGAGAAGTGGAAGGACCCCAAGCCTCCGGCCACAGCGGGCCAGTTGGAGAAGCGGCTCGCTCCCCTGGGGACGGAGGACGCGGCGGAGGCCCGTCGCCGCCTGAACGCGGTGACGAAGGACCCGGCACTGACGGAACGGCTCCTGCCCTTCGTCGGCATCCTCCGCGACGACCTGCGCGGCCTGCCGACGGTCATCCCGAACGGCGCGCTGTACGTCACGGAGTCGTCCCTGAGGAAGAACACGGGCACGCACTACACGCCCCGCTTCCTCGCGGAGGAGGTCGTCCTGCACGCGCTGGAGCCGCTGGTGTACGAGCCGGGCCCGCTCCAGACGGCGGACACGGGGGAGTGGCGCCTGAAGTCGGCGGACCAGATCCTCGACCTCAAGGTCGCGGACATCGCGATGGGCTCGGCGGCGTTCCTGGTGGCGGCCTGCCGTTACCTGGCGGACCGGTTGATCGAGGCCTGGGAGTCGGAGGGCCGCGCGGACGCGATGGCGTACCGGGCGGGCCGGGCCGTGGACGCGGTGACGGCGGCGGACGCGGAGCAGGACCCGGTCGTGGTCGAGGCGCGTCGCCAGATCATCGAGCACTGCCTGTACGGCGTCGACATCAACCCGATGGCCGTGGAGATGGCCAAGCTGTCGCTGTGGCTGGTGTCGATGGACCCGGGGCGGCCCTTCACGTTCCTGGACGACCGGTTGGTGGCGGGGGACTCGCTGCTGGGCGTGCACGACATGGAGCAGATCCAGTCGGTACATATGAAGCCGACCGGGCAGACCGACGTCCTGGCCGAGCAGGCACGGCAGCTGGTGGACCAGCTGACCCGGGAGCGGTTGGCGATCACGGCCATCAAGGGCGTCGACCTGCCGGCGCTCCAGGAGAAGCGGGAGCGTCTGGAGGAGGTCAACCGGCACTCGCGGCGACTTCGGCTGGTGGGGGACCTGATCGCGGGGGCGGCGCTGGCCACTTGTGCTTCGGGGCGGGTGCCTTGGTACGAGGAGGAGG
>NZ_POUC01000719.1 GCF_002891435.1 Streptomyces cahuitamycinicus | reverse complement strand
CAGCCCGTGCCCGCCCCCACGCACCCCTGGGGCACCGGCGCGCCGAGGTCGCTCGCCGCGGCGGCCTCGACCGCGGCCCGGCCGGTCGCCGCGTCCGGCCTGGCCCGGAAGTCACCGCCACGCCCCAGGTCGAAGACGCAGGCCGTGGGCACCACCGGCACGACCTGAGCCGGTTCCGGCCCGACACGGATACCGCGCCCCCGCTCCTCCAGCCAGGCCATCACCCCCGACGCGGCGTCGAGCCCGTACGCGCTGCCGCCCGTCAGCACGACCGCCTCCACCTTCCGCACCACGTTGCGCGGATCCAGCGCGTCCGTCTCCTTGGTGCCGGGCCCGCCGCCCCGCACGTCCACGGCGGCCACGGCCCCGCCCTCCGGGGCGAGCACGACCGTGGTGCCGGTGAGCCAACCGTCGCCGGTGCGTGTCGCGTGCCCCACACGCAGGCCGGAGACATCCGTCAGTGCGTCAACTGTCATGGGGAACAGTCTCGACCGCCACTGCCCCGCCCCGCGGGCATACCGAACCGGTGAGTGCCGTGTCAGCCCTTGACCTGCGCGGCCCGGATCAACGGAGGCCGAGCCCCCGAAACGCGGCGGCCGTATCCCCCGAATCGCGGCGGCCCTCACCCGTCGGCGTCACCGGCCCGTTCTCCGCGTGGCCGGGCGCGTGACCCGGGTCTCTCCGGCCGCCAGACAGCGCGCAGACCACCCCTGCCGCGAAGACCGCCCGGTGACCCAGGAAGGTGCAGCAGATCACCAGCAGAGCAGAAGGCACGGGGATTTCTCTCCGCGACCGTACCCTGGTTGCATGAGTACCGTCCCCGGCCCGGAGCCGCGCGAGCCGAAGCCCGCGCTGGTCTTCGACGACCCGTTCGACCAGCAGTCCTCCGACGACACCGATCGCGGCTGGGGCGAGCGCACCGACTCCGGCGGCAGTGCGGCGGACCTCAAACGCTTCCTGGACGAGAAGCCGCCCCACCACCTCTGAACCACGGGCAAGGCGACCGCCGCCCGCAGCCCTTTCCGTGCCGCCCGGTCCGCCGCCCATGGCGCCGTTACCGCTGGTCGTGCCCCGAGCCGCGCTGCGCGATCAGCGCGTCCCGGATCTCCTTCAGCACCTCCAACTCGGTTACCTCGATGATCTCCTGCGCGCCCTCCTTCGCCTTCCGGCGCGCCTCCTGCCGGGCCAGGTACTTCGCCATGGGCAGGACCATCAGGAAGTAGACGACCGCCGCGGTGATGACGAAGCTCAGGGCGGCGCCGAGGACGGAACCCCACAGGATCTGGATGCCCTTCTCGCCCTCGCAGGTCGAGCTCAGACACGAGCTGTAGTGGTCGAGGTTCTTCGTCCCGATGGCGCCGACGACCGGGTTGATCATCCCCTTCACCACGGCGTTGACTATGTTGGTGAAGGCGGCACCGATCACCACCGCCACCGCCAGATCGACGACGTTCCCGCGCATCAGGAAGGCCCTGAAGCCCTCCAGGACACTCGGCTCCTTCTTCTCGCTCACCTGGGGGTCTCTCCTCGTACGAGCAGCTTGTGGAACAAAACGCTCCGCAACCTACGTCACCGTTGGGCCGAACCGGGCAACCAGGTCCCTCGAACGAGGGCCTTGACGAGATCATGCACGCCATCACCACAGCGTCACCGCCAGCCTCCCGGTGGCACTCGCGCCGGCCAGCCGGGCGGCGGTGGCCCGCGGCACCGACAGCACGACCAGCGCCCCGCTGTCGCCCGCGCCTGCCACCGGCTCCGGCACCTTCGTCACCCTGGCCCCGCGTGCGACCACCCGGGCGGAGCCGCCCGGCACCGCCCCCTCGGCGGCGATGACGTCGACCCGGTCGCCGGGCCGCAGCAGCCGTACCGTGGCCGCGTCGGCGATCCGGACCGGGGCCGTCACCGACCCCGTGGCACGGCGCGTGTGCGCGGGCCGCTCCCCGAGAACCGGGGCCGTCTGTGAGGGAGGCCGCACCCGGGGATGGCCACGGGCCCCGTCGGTATCGCGCGGGCCCGCCGCCACGAGTGCCGTGGCGGTGACCGCGAGGCCCACGGCCACGGCCCGCCGCCGGTGCCGGAACAGCTGGCCGGACCGGTGCCCGCCGCGCACCCGTACCGGATCGAACCGCGGCACCTCCCGGCTCGCGGGCACCTCGGCCCCGGGCGGGCACGAGGCGAGTGACCAGGAGGGAGACGAGGGCACGACCGAGGAACGAGCGAGGGACACGGAGACCACCACCTGCGACGAGGGACCGGCTTGCGTCCCCCACGATGAGGCCTCACGCCGCCACCCGCTCAGGCCTGTGGACCCACCACCGGCCTGTGGACAACTCCCTCACCCGAACAGCGACTTCCGGGTCTACAAGGCCAGTCGCCCCCTCGACCCCTTACGGCGACTTCCGGGTCTCCGCAAGGCAAGTCGCCGCCCCTCGACCCCCTCAACC
>NZ_POUC01000718.1 GCF_002891435.1 Streptomyces cahuitamycinicus | reverse complement strand
CCCTCGACCCGGCGGACCTCGCGGTCCTCGCCGCCCGCTGCCTGACCGCCCGCCTCATCGCCGACGCCCTCGACGCCGACTCCCCGCTCGTGCCCGTCGCCGAGACCCGGGACGCCGTCACCGCCCGGATCGCCGAGGCCCTCGGCGTACCGCCCCGGGGTACGGAGCGCGGGCTGCGCTCCTACCTGCTGCGGACGGCCGGAGCGGCGGCCGTCCGCGCTGTCGAGCGCCGCCGCCGTGCCCTCACCGAGGCGGCGCACCCCGCCGCCGGCGACATCCTGCGCTATCTGAGCCGGGGTTCGGCGTGCCGGGAGGGCCTGCGTACCCTCGTCGCCGCCCTGGAGCCGCCCGTCGTCCTGGTCGGCCACAGCCTCGGCGGCATCATCGCCCTCGACACGCTGGTCTCCGCCCCGCTGCCCCAGGTCCGGCTCCTGGTGACCGCGGGCTCCCAAGGGCCGTTCCTCTACGAGTCGGGGTCCCTGCCCTCCCTCGAACACCCGGCACCGCTGCCGCCGCACGTCCCCGCCTGGCTGAACCTGTACGACCCGCGCGACCTGCTCGGCCACGTCGGCGCGGGCCTCTTCCGGGGCCGCGTCACCGACGTGGCCGTCGACAGCGGCCAGCCGTTCCCCGCCGCGCACAGCGCCTACTGGACGAACCCGGCCGTGTACCGCCACATCGCGGACCGCCTGCCGTGACCGGGGCCCGGCCCGGGCCGTCCGTCGACCCCGCCCGGGTGCACGCCCTCGTCGTCGGGATCGAGGCGTACGAGGCCGGCGACGCCTGGCGGCTGCCCGGGCCCGCCCGGGACGCCGTCCGGTTCTGGCGGCTGCTGCGGGACGCCGGGGTTCCCGAGCCGAACCTGCGGCTGCACCTCAGCCCGCTGCCGTCCTCCGACCCGCACGTCCCCTACGAGCCTGCGGACCAGGCGACCTTGCGCCGGGTACTCGTACGCGAACTGTCCCCGGCCCAGGGCGACATGCTGTGGGTGTGGTGGGGCGGGCACGGCGTACTGGACAGGTCCGGCCGGCTCCGGCTGTTCTGCGCGGACGCGGCCGTCGACGACAAGGTGGGTATCGACCTGGACTCCGCGCTCGCCCGGTACGCGGGGGACGCCGTACCCGGGCTGCGCGAGCAGCTGTGGATCGTGGACGCCTGCGAGACGTTCGAGGAGGACCTCGCCTTCCGGGCGGCGCTGCCCGCCGAGGCTCTGCCGGTGGGCCGCCCCGATCATGTGCACCGGCAGACCGTGCTCCGCGCCGCGGGCCGGGGCCGGGCGGCGGCCAACGATCCCGTCCGTGCCACCGGCCTGTTCTCCGACGTCCTGCTCGGTCTGCTGGCCGAACGCGCGGCCGTGCTGCCGGCACCGCCCGATCCGGAGGAACTGTTTCCGGCCGTTCGGGCGCGCATCGCGGCCCTCAGGGAAGAGGGCCGTACCCTTCAGCATCCCGAGATCCGGCTCCAGGGCACCGACCGCACCGAGACCCTGCCCCCGGCCGGACCGCCCGCCGTACCGCGCCCCCTCACGGCGTTGCAGCGGGTGGTGGAGGCCCTCCTCGCCTACCCCGCCATGCACGACCCCGACGAACGACAGTCCGTCGTCTCCGCGCTGAACCCCCGTGTCACAGCCGTACTGCGCCGTCACAGCAAGGCACGCACCGATGTCGTCAACCTGGTCGGCGGGCTCGCCCGGCGGGATCCGGACGCGCTGTGGGACCTGTTCGACGCCGTGGTGTCCATCGACGACGATCCGGCACTGAGAGAGGAACTCGCCGCCGCGATGGGCGAATTGCCGGCCACGTCCGAGCGTCGCCGTGATCGCCGATGATCAGTGGCGTGATCGTACGGTTTTCGCCCCGGGGGGTATTGGCCATGATGGAAAGACACGGGGCATCGCGTGCCACCGTGCGAGAAGGGGGAGCATCTTGGACCAGCCGCCCGCTCTGAACCACGCCGGAGCCGCCGCACCCGTACCGGTCGTCGCCCCCGCGCGGGCCGATGTCTGGGAATCCGACCTGGCGGACCTCGCGGCGCTGCCCCTGAGCGCCGTGGACGGTCTCCCCGCCCTGCCCCCCACGACACGCCTGCTGGCCGAGGTGCTGCGTGCCCGCAGCAGCACGAGGAGCGGCGAAGGAGGAGGCCAGGGCGGCGCCCGAGCCGACTAGTGCTGCGACCGGAAAGGTTCACCGGCTTGCGACGCCCGGCACGGCACATCGCCGCGTCGTCGCATCACCCGAGTACATCCAGTACGCGGGCGATGCTCCGCCTTGCGATGCACCGCACCGGACGCCGCAAGCTTTCCGGCAGACCTTTCCGGTCGCAGCACTAGTAGGACTCCGTTAGGTGTGTGCGGGGTGCCGTCTGGTGCGGCGTGTGGGCAGGGGGCGGTGGCAGGTGGTGCAGGTGCCGGTCCAGCAGTTCAGCAGGTCCTGGATTGTGTCGAGGATCTGGT
>NZ_POUC01000717.1 GCF_002891435.1 Streptomyces cahuitamycinicus | reverse complement strand
CTCCTGGAGCTGCCCGGCCGCCGCCTGCGCGCGATCTGGACCCCGGGGCACACACCGGGCCACGTATGCCTCCACCTGGAGGAGACCCACCCGGCCCAGCTCCCGGGCCGTGGCCGCCTGTTCTCCGGCGACCACCTGCTGCCCGGCATCACCCCGCACATCGGCCTGTACGAGGACCCCGAAGACACCACTGTCACCGACCCCCTGGGCGACTACCTCGACTCCCTGGAGCGCGTCGGCCGACTGGCCCCCGCCGAGGTCCTCCCGGCCCACCAGCACCCGTTCCCCGACGCCGCCGCCCGCGTACGCGAGTTGCTCACCCACCACGAGTCCCGTCTGACCGCCCTGCTCGCTCTGCTCGCCGAGCCCCTCACCCCCTGGCAGCTCGCCGAGCGCATGGAGTGGAACCGCCCCTGGGACCAGATCCCGTACGGTTCCCGCACCATCGCCGTCTCGGAGGCCGAGGCGCATCTGCGGCGGCTGGTGAAGCTGGGCCGGGCGGAGGCGGTGCCGGGGAGCGACCCGGTGACGTACGCGGCGGCGTGAAGACGGCGCAAGCGCAGGGCAACGCGAGGTAGGGGGGCATCGGCCGGGCCGACGGCGGGGCACGTCGGCACCCCGGTGGCGGCCCGGCCGCCCCCTCGGCCGGATTTCACGTGCAGGTACAGTAAGCGGGTCGTCATCACACCGTACGGGGGGAAGCCGGTGCAATTCCGGCGCTGACCCGCAACCGTGAAACCGTCCACCGCGGCGGTGAGCCGGATCGCTTCGTACGGTTTCGTGACCGGCTCACGTGCCCGGCAGACCGCCGGTGCGCGGCACCGTCGAGGTATACGGAGCCGAGCCGCCGGGATGTCCCGTGCTGCCCGGCTCCCCCACAGGGAGAGGCACCCGCCGATCATGAACGTCCGCCGCAGCGCCGCGGTCCTGGCCGCCGTCGCCGTGATCGGCGCCGCCACCCCGGCCGCCGCCGACCCGTCCCCGTCACCGTCCCAGGCGTTCCCCTCCGCCCTGTACGGCGACAAGGACCCGAAGTTCGACGGCGTCTGGCGTCAGTCGCTCGCGCTGCTCGCGCAGGACACCGTGGGTGTGAAGCCGGCGGCGAAGTCCGTGGAGTGGCTGACACGGCAGCAGTGCGAGGACGGCGGCTTCGCCTCCTACCGCTCCGATCCCACCACCGCGTGCGACGCCAAAACCATGCTCGACACCAACGCCACGTCGGCGGCCGTGCAGGCCCTGGCCGCGCTCGGCGGGCACGACGACACCACGCGCAAGGCCGTCGGCTGGCTGAAGTCCGTCCAGAACGAGGACGGCGGCTGGGGCTACTCGCCCGGCGGGGCCAGCGACACCAACTCGACGTCGGTCGTCATAGGCGCGCTCGCCGCCGCGGGCGAGAAGCCGGAGCAGGTCGAGAAGGACGGCAGGTCGCCCCACGACGCGCTGCTGAAGCTCGCCCTGCCGTGTGGCGGGGACGGCGACGGCGCCTTCGCGTTCCAGCCGGACAAGAAGGGCAAGCTCGCCGCCAACGCGGACGCCACGGCGGCCGGTGTGCTCGGCTCGCTGGGCAAGGGCATGGTCGTCGAACCCGGCGAGAAGTCCGGCGAGAAGTCCGACGCGACCTGCGAGAAGGCCGCGACGCCACAGCAGGCGGCGGCGAACGGCGCGGGCTACCTCACCGCCGCCCTCGCCGAGGACGGCAACCACCTCATGTCCGCCCTGGCCGGTGCCGAGCCGCAGCCCGACTTCGGCAACACCGCCGACGCGGCCGTCGCGCTCGCCGCGCGGGGGGACACCGAGCAGGCGGAGAAGGCCGTGCGGTGGCTGGAGAAGAACTCCGCGTCCTGGGCCGCGCAGAGCGGCCCGGCCGCCTACGCTCAGCTGGTCTTCGCCGCCCACGCGACGGGCACGAACCCGCGTGACTTCGGCGGCGCGGACCTCGTCAAGCAGTTGGGCGCGGAGGGCCCGGCCCCTCAGGCCGCCGAGAAGACCAAGACAAAGGCCTCGGACGAGAAGGAGGACTCCGGCTCGGACTTCTTCGGGGTCTGGTGGTACGTCGGCGTCTGCCTGGTCGCCGGCATCGGCATCGGGTTCCTGTTCACCGGCCGCAAGAAGCAGCGGCAGCTGTGATCCGCAGGGCCCTTCTCCTCCTCCTGGCCGCGCTCCTGCTGTGCGCGGGGGCGGGCCAGGCCCAGGCCGCCGGTTACCGGTACTGGTCGTTCTGGGAGCGCGACGCCGACCGCTGGGTCTACGCCACCCAGGGCCCGTCCCTGGCCCGCCCCTCCGACGGCGACGTCCAGGGCTTCCGCTTCGCGGTGAGCGAGGACTCCGCGAGCGCGGTCCGGCCGCGCGGCACGGCCGGCTTCGCGTCGATCTGTGCGAAGACGCCCGCGCGGGAGGGCAGGAAGCGGGTGGCCCTGGTCATCGACTTCGGCACACCCTCGGACGCCCCGGGGGG
>NZ_POUC01000716.1 GCF_002891435.1 Streptomyces cahuitamycinicus | reverse complement strand
GCGTCGGTGCGTCAAGGGCGCGTGGCAGCGCGGCAGGGCGCGGCGTGGCCGTGGTCAAGGGGTTCCTTCCTCGGTTCCGGACCGGGGCAGACCGGGGATCAGTCGCGCGGACGGCTCGGGCGGCCGGCCACGTACGCCTCCACCACCTCGATGTCGCCGATGCGTGAGGTGTCGACGCTCCGGGGGTCGTCGCCGAGGACGACCAGGTCGGCGTGTTTGCCGGGGGTGAGGCTGCCCAGGCGGTCGTCCCAGTGGCAGGCGCGGGCGCCGGCGACGGTGTGGGCGTACAGGGCCTCATCGACGGTGACGGCTTCGTCCGGGCCGATGAGCTGCCCGGAGGTGGAGGCGCGCTCGACCATGAACTGGACGGCACGCAGGGGCGATCCGTCCGCGACCGGCCGGTCGGAGCTGCCCACGAGGGGAATACCGTGGTCCAGGAAGGCACGGCCCCGGTACATCCAGGGCGCTCGTTCCCCGCCCATGATCGAGGCGTAGTCGTCGCCGAAGCAGCGCAGGAAGTTGGGCTGGACGACCGCGCTGAGGCCGAGCCGCGCCATGCGCGGGAGCTGGTCGGGCCGGATCAGCCCGGCGTGCTCGATGCGGTGGCGTGCCTCGGGCCGAGGCCGGATCCGCTGGGCCCGCTCCATCGCGTCGAGGGCGATGTCGGCCGCGCGGTCGCCGATCGCGTGCACGGCGAGCTGCCAGCCGGCGAGATGGCCGTCCACGATGAGGCCGGTGAGCGCCTCCGGGTCGTCCTGCAACTGCCCGGCGTGGTCGAGCCCTTCGTAGGGGCTGGTCAGGGCGGCCGTACGGGCCATCATGCCGCCGTCGGTGTAGACCTTCAGCGCGCCGACGGAGAGCCGGTCGTCGCCGAAACCGGTGCGCAGGCCGAGGTCGAGGGCCCTGGGGATGCCGTCGGTCTCGTGCGCGGCGACCGGGTTCAGCCGGTCCGCGGAGACCATGAGCTGGACGCGCAGCGGCAGCAGGCCCTTGTCCCGGGCGAGTTGGTAGGCGCCGAGTTCGACGGGGCTGTGGCCGAAGAGGGTGCCGCCGATGCCCGCTTCGGCGCAGGCGGTGACGCCCTCGGTCAGGCAGGTGCGGGCCGCGCGGCCGATCGCCCCGGCCAGGTCCTCCTGGGAGTGCGGCAGCCGCAGGGCGCGGGCGGCGCCCATGGCCTGCTCGGCGAGGAAGCCGTTCTCGTGCGGGATGCCGTCCGGGAGCAGGTCCAGGACGGCGGTGTTGACCACGCAGCCGTGCCCGGAGTCGTGCAGCAGGTAGAGCTTGCGTCCGTCGCCGACCCGGTCCAGGTCGGCGGCGGTCAGATGGCGGCCCAGGGCGCGCTGGTCGTAGCCGGCGATGCTCACCCATTCGCCGGGTGCGCGGGTGCGGGCGACGGCCTCCGCGACGACCGCGAGCACGTCGTCGACGCGGGTGAGGCCCGCGATGCTCGGGGTGTTCTGCTTGAAGCCGGTCCAGGCGAGGTGGACATGGGCGTCGATGAACCCCGGCAGCACCGTGGCGCCCTGGAGGTCGACGACCTCCCGGGCGGGCAGGGAGGTCACGGTCTCGTCGAGGCCCACGATCCGGCCCTGCCAGATGCCCAGGTCATGGGCGACCGGATGGTCCGGATCCATGGTGAGGAAACGGGCGTTGGTCAGCCTGGTGCACAGCATCGGCGGTGTCAGGCGTCCTGGGACGCGGCGAGGGACTTCGGGCGCAGGTCCGTCCAGTGGGTCTCGACATACTCAAGGCATGCCTCGCGGGTGTTCTCGGCGAAGGCGATCGTCCACCCCCCGGGCACCTCGGCGAAGGACGGCCAGAGGGAGTGCTGGCCCTCGTCGTTCACCAGGACCAGGAAGCGGCCGTCGTGGTCGTCGAAGGGGTTGGTGCTCATGCGGTGTGCCTCCTCGGAAGGCCAAGATTAGGTTAGGCTCGCCTAATTGATGGAGCTTAGCCTTTGGTCCTTCCCTCTCACAAGGAGACGTTCATGCACTTGGCCGCGGCCGGCAGGGAGGGTGCGTTCGCCGGGTTCGGGCAGCCCGGGGCGCCCGGCACCGACGAATTCTGGGCCGGGGTGGCTGCCCCGGCGTCCGTGCCGGACGGTGACGGCGGATGGGTGACCCTGTTCCTGTGGCGCGGGTCCGGGCCGGTGACCGTCGAGTTCGAGAGCTGGTCGGATCCCGTCCCCCTGCGCCGGTTGGACGGCTCGGACTGCTGGTACGCCGAGGTGCGCATGCCCGCGCGGCTGCGGGTGACGTATCGGTTCGTCACGGGTGACGCGTCCCATGCCGATCCGTTCAACCCGGCCGGTGCGGGCGGCGACCGGTCCATCGTCGCGACGCCGGACGCCCCGGAGCAACCGCACTGGCCCCTCGTCGGGGCCGATGCGGTGCTGCCGGTGCCGCGTACGCGGATTCGCTGGGCGAGTGAGCGGCTGGGCGGGCGGCGTACGGTGCGGGTTCATCC
>NZ_POUC01000715.1 GCF_002891435.1 Streptomyces cahuitamycinicus | reverse complement strand
GGCCGTGTGCCACCCCCGCGGGTCGAAGCGCCCGCCCTTGCCGAGCACCGTGGCACCCATCGCCCCGAGGCCGATCCCGGACAGCACCAGGACCGCGCCGGTGCATCCGGCGAGCAGCACGTTGAGGAGCCGTCTCCCCCGTCGCCGGGCGGCGTGCGGGCGGGGCCGTGACGGGCCGGGCCCCGTCATCGGAACCGGCCCGTCGGGCTCCTGCCCCGGCATCGGCTTGGGTCGCAGCGCGGTCTGTTCCATGGCTCGCCTCCGGATGGTGCCGATCGCCTCCGGCGGGCCCGGAACGATCACGGCAGGTGCACTACCCGGCACATCGGCGGCCGACGAGCCACGAACGAGTGAGACTGACCGGGACCGGGACCGGGGCCGGACGCGGCGCGGACGCGGCACGGGCACGGGCACGGCTCGTACCGCACCCGGTCGCGGGGTTGCCGTACGAGCCGTGGAGACCGCGTGCGGTACGAGCCGTGGAGCAGGCGGGCGGTCAGCGAAGAGCGGGCACGGGTACGGCCGGTTGCCGGTCCGGGAGGAAGCCGTGGGCACGGCGGGACAGCCACTCGTCCTTGTAGCGGTCTACCTCGCGGTGCCAGTGGAGGATCCCGGCCAGCCAGTTCCGCAGGTCCGCCACGTACGTCCGCATCGCCGCGCGCGCCTCGCCCGTGAGCTGGAAGTCGTCGTACAGGATGGGCAGTTCGTGCTCGACGACGTGCTCGAACTGGCTCATGCGCCGGCTCATCAGGTCGTGCACGATGCCGAGCCCGGTCGGGTAGTCGCAGCCGAAGAAGGTCTGCACGACGAGGATCGCGTTGTGGATCTCGCCCTCGTACTCGATCTCCTTCTGGTACGAGAAGACGTCGTTGAGGAGGCACGCGAAGTCCATCGCCGCGTTCTCCAGGGAGCGGACGGGGCCGCTGCGGTAGACCTCGGGCGGGACGGCCGGGCCGTGTCCCATCCGGCACAGGCTCAGGGTCAGCTCGGAGCCGAAGGTCGCCCGGCGCATCTCCAGGTAGTCGACCGGGTCGGGCACACGGTTCTGGAGATGGTTGGACAGCTCCCACACCCAGCTCTCGGTCATGACGTCGACCGCGTCCTTCAGCGTGCGCTTCGCCTCGGGCGTCATCCCCGCGGTGGTGCGCGCCCACAGGTCGGCCAGGCCGCGCTCCATGGCGTTGACCGGGAGGGGCGCTTCCACGCCGTCGAGCGGCATGCAGTCGGACAGGCGGGCCGTGGTCAGCCGGGCGGCGGCGAGGTCGTGGCGGTGGCCGTAGACCAGCGGGTAGTAGTCGTCGCCGTAGGTGCCCCATGCGAGCCACTGCGCGCTGAGGTCGAGGGCCTCACGCGTGGCGTCCGGGTCCAGGCCGGCCGAGCAGAGCGGGAGGTCGTAGGCCCGGAGCTTGTCCTCGTCCCAGACGCCCTCGGCGAGGATGCCCATGCGCTCCACCCAGTGGCGCAGACTCCGGCGGGCGCCGTCCAGGTGCGGGCTGAGTTCCAGCGGGAACGGCATGCGGATGTCGGGGATCCGCGCCGGCCCGACCTTCTGGTACGGCACGTGCGTGTACGAGCGCAGACGCTCGGCACCGGCCTTCGTGAGCAGGGCGCGGACGTCGGCGGCGGAGGTGCCGATGCCGGAGCATCCCGGCCACGGGCTGCCGCCGCGCACCGCGTTCTCGTTCATGTAGCGGCTGGAGCGAAGGTGCCACTCGTGGCCGCCGGACTGCCAGTCCTGCAGCCCCTTGGTGTACGCCGCCACCGCCGCGAGTTGGTCCGGCCGGAGCCCCTTCTCCAGGGCCACGGCGGGCACTTCGGTGAACGCCGTGTGCTCGAACTGGTGGAGTCGGGAGGTGAGGACGTCGTTGACGGTGTCGGCGGCCTCCTGGGTGGTGCAGCCGAAGAAGGTCTCCAGGACGAGCACGCCGTTGCTGTTCTCGCCCTCGTCCTCGACCTCGCGCTGGTAGGAGAACAGGTCGTTGCGCAGGTGCACGGCGTCGGAGAACGTCTCCATCAGGACCCTGAGCGGCCTGGTCCCGGCGACGGCGGCGGGCACTTCGGCGGTCGCGTACTCCACGAGCCCCGCCGACCAGGGGGCACCGCCGACCTTGCGGCGCATCTCGATGTACTCGACGGGGTTGGCGATCCGCCCCTCGTTGATGTTGGACAGCTCCCACATCGACTCGTTGAGGAGATGTTCGGTGGCCACGGCGAAGCGGCGGCGCCAGTCCTCGGACATCTTCGGCACCGTGCGCGCCCACAGGTCGGCGAGGCCCGCCTCGACCGGGTTCTCCGGCTCCGGCACTGGAGTGAACAGGTCCAGCGGCATGAACAGCGGCAGCCGGTCCAGGTGGGCCTTGCCGGCGGTGCGGTCCTGGCTGCGCTTGTACATCTCCAGGAAGTGGTCGTCGAAGAAGAAGACCCACACGTACCAGTCGGTGATGAGGGAGAGGGCGGGGCCGTCGCAGTC
>NZ_POUC01000714.1 GCF_002891435.1 Streptomyces cahuitamycinicus | reverse complement strand
GGGAAGCGGGGAGGGGACCGACGCCTCGGGCCCCATGACATCGCGCCAGACAGCCGGACCGGCGCCGGCACCGGCGTGCGCGTCCAGCCGCTGCCGGCACCACTCCACGATCTCCGCCAAGCCCGCCCTGTCCTGCGGGGCGGCGGCCAGACAGCGGGCGAACAGCGGACGGAGCTGCTCGGGCAGCAGGGACAGGTCGGGTTCGTCGTGCACGATCCGGTACAGCACGCCGACCGCGGAGCCGTCCCCGTACAGGGGGCGGCCCAGGGCCGCGAACGCGGCCGTCTGGCCCAGGGCGAAGACGTCGGTCGCCGCCGTGACCTCGCCCGCGGCGGCCTGTTCGGGAGCCATGAAGTGGGGCGTGCCGACCGCGGCGCCGGTGGCGGTGTACGAGGTGAGGTCGGCGGCCAGCGAGATACCGAAGTCGATCACCCGCGGCCCGTCGGCGGCGAGCAGCACGTTCGACGGCTTGAGATCCCGGTGCACGATCCCGGCGGCGTGGATGGCCTGGAGTGCCTCGGCCACCCCCGCCACCAGCCACAGCACCGCGGGCACCGGCAGGGGTCCCCGGCGGGCGACCGCCTCCGTGAGGGACGGGCCGGGCACGTACACCGTGGCCGCCCAGGGCGGTGTGCCGTCCGCGTCGGCGTCGATCAGCTCGGCGGTGTAGGCGCCCCGGACCCGCCGGGCCGCCTCCACCTCCCTGCGGAACCGCCGCCGGAAGTCCGGGTCGTCGGCCAGTTCCGGCCGGACCACCTTGATCGCCACCGGGCGGCCGCCCTGCGTGTGCGAGAGGTAGACCCGGCCCATGCCGCCCGCACCGAGCCGGGCGGCGAGGCGGTATCCGGCCACCACGGGCGGGTCGTCGCCCTGCAACGGCTGGAACACCTCTGTCGCGTGGTTCATCGGCTCGTTCCCCCCTGATCCCGGATCCCGGATCCCTGTCCCCTGATTCCCCCGGTCAACGATCGGTTGACCGAGGCAGAAGCCTAAAGGGCGGCCGAGGGGGCTCAGGACGCGGCCGGGGCCTTGGGCGCTCTCGTGAGCTCCTCGCCCGTCTCCATCGGGTGGGTCACGTCGTGGGCGTCGCGGCTGCCCCGGCCCAGGTGGTTGAAGACCAGGTTGAGCAGCACGGCCGCCACGCAGCCCGTGGAGATTCCGGAGTCCAGGACGATCCGGGCCGTCTCCGGGAAGGCGTGGTAGAACTCCGGGGCCGTGATGGGGATGATGCCGACGGCCAGGGAGACGGCCACGATCAGGACGTTGTTGTCCTTGTCCAGGGCGGCCCGGACCAGGGTCTGGATGCCGCTGGCCGCGACCGAGCCGAACAGCACCACGCCCGCCCCGCCGAGCACCGGGCGCGGTACGACGGCGATCAGCGAGGCCGCCATCGGGCACAGGCCCATCAGCACCAGGAAGCCGCCGCCCGCTGCGACGACGTACCGGCTGCGGATCTTCGTCATGGCGACCAGGCCGATGTTCTGCGCGAAGGCGCTGCACATGAAGCCGTTGAAGAGCGGGCTGATGGCCGAGCCGAGGGTGTCGGCGCGCAGGCCGGCCGCGATGGTCTTCTCGTCGGCCGGACGCTCGACGATCTCGCCCAACGCGAGCATGTCGGCGGTCGATTCGGTCATCGACACCACCATCACCACGCACATCGAGATGATCGCGGCGAGCTGGAACTGCGGGGCACCGAAGTGGAACGGGGTCGGGAAGCCGATCACGGCGGCGTCCGCGACGGGGCCGAAGTCCGTGGCGCCGAACGGGATCGCGATCAGCGTGCCGATCACCAGGCCGAGCAGCACGGCGATCTGCTTGACGAAGCCCGTGGTGAAGCGCCGCAGCAGCAGCACGATCAGCAGGGTGACGGCCGCCAGGCCCAGGTTGGTCGCCGAGCCGTAGTCGTGCGCCGCGGGGTCGGGTCCCTGCGCCCAGCCGAAAGCGACCGGGAGCAGCGATATGCCGATCAGGGTGATGACGGTGCCGGTCACCACGGGCGGGAAGAAGCGGATCGCCTTGCAGAAGACGGGGGCGGCGAGGAACCCGAGGAGCCCGGCGACAATGACCGCGCCGAAGATGACGGGCAGGGCGTCGGACTTGTCCTCGGTGGAGGCGACGATCGCGGTCATCGGGGCGACACCGGCGAAGGTGACGCCGTTGACGAACGGCAGCCGGGCGCCGATCTTCCAGATGCCGAGGGTCTGCAGGAAGGTGGCGAGGCCCGCGGTGAACAGGCAGGCGCCGGTGAGGAAGGTCAGCTCGCCGGCGGTGAGGCCGATGGCCGCGCCGACGATCAGGGGTGGGGCGACGACTCCCGCGTACATCGCGGCCACATGCTGGAGGCCGGTCGTCGCCATCTTGAGCGCGGGGAGTTTTTCGTCAACGGGGTGGTCGGCCACGGCGGCGTCCCTCCGGTCGGTTACACGTCCGCACCGAACGGGCGGCCGTGGGTGTCAGGGAGGTGGTGCGGGTG
>NZ_POUC01000713.1 GCF_002891435.1 Streptomyces cahuitamycinicus | reverse complement strand
GCCGTCGAACCACTCGCCCCGCCGCCTCCTCCTCGTGCACGCGATCACCACCCGGGGACCACCCGCGGGGGCCGCTGCCGCCTGACGGCAGCCGGCATCGGCCGGGGCAGCCCCGCGCGCCCCGGCAGCGGCCGTACCTCCGTGCCTGCGCGCACCCCGTGGGACCTCACACCTCCCGACGCGCGGTACGGGCACGCCCGCGCCCCCGCTCACCGGACCGCACCCCACGCGCGCACGTACGACCTCACGGCCTGCCTGCTCGCGTCCCAGCGGTCCCGGATCCCCGACAAGGACATCAGGTGATCACTCCTGCCCTGCCCCTTTCGCACGAGAGGTCGGCGTCGGCCGACGCGTCGATAACCGCCTGGGCGCTGGCCGCCCGCGGCGGTGACTCCGCGGCCGTCGACCACTTCGTGCGCGCCCTGCACCGTGACGTCATCCGGTACGTCGCCCATCTGTGCGCCGACCCGCAGGCGGTGGACGATCTGGCGCAGGACACGTTCCTGCGGGCGCTCGGCAGTCTGCACCGGTTCGAGGGACGTTCCTCGGCGCGGACCTGGCTGCTGGCGATCGCCCGGCGCGCGGTGGCCGACAGCATCCGGTACACCGCCGTACGCCCCCGGCCGGCCGACCTGCCGGACTGGGAGCCGGCGGCCGAACTCGCCCAGCCGCGCGGCCTGCCCGGCTTCGACGACGGCGTGGCACTGCTGGAGCTGCTGGCCGGACTGCCGCACGAACGCCGCGAGGCGTTCGTCCTCACGCAGCTGCTCGGCCTGCCCTACGCGGAGGCCGCCGCACGGAGCAACTGCCCGGTCGGCACGGTCCGTTCCCGTGTGGCCCGCGCCCGGGCGACGCTCCTCGCCCTGCTCGCCGCGGCGGAGGAACCGGATCCCGCTCTCGCCGCGGCCTGACCCGTCACGACCGCACGGTGCCCGCCGCCCTTCTCCGGCGGGCACCGGCCGGTGAACGGCCCGCCCGGTTCAGCGATGCCGGGTGGCTCTCCCGGCGGCCGGCGCCTCCACCTCCCTCCAGAAGGCTCCGACCCGCGCGTTGAACACCTCCGGCACCTCCTGGAACGGCTGATGCGCTTCCCCGGGCAGCACCTCGAACACGGCGCCCGGGATGCTCTCCGCGACCGCGCGGCCGAGGCGCGGTGGTGTGGCGAGGTCGAGTTCACCGGCGAGCACGAGGGTCGGGACGCGGATGCCGCCGAGGCGGTCGAGGGTGTCGTGACCGGCGAACGCGGCGAGCTGGCGCTGGAAGGCCTCGGTGGACTGCGGATGCTCGAAGGCCAGGGCCTCGTCGATGAAGCGGTCGACCATGCCGTCGGCGTGGGCGCGCGGGGTGTAGATCCACAGGTAGAACGCTTCCAGCACGGCCCGTTCGTCCGGGGCGCGTTCGACCATCCAGTTCCAGAAGCGCGTCATGGCGCGGAAGTAGGGATCCGGGCGGGCCGTCGTGCTCATGAGGACGAGGCTGCGGACCAGGCCGGGGTGGCGCAGGGCCAGCTCCTGGGCGATGAAACTGCCGCCCGAGAAGCCCGTGATGTGAGCCGCCGGCACCTGGAGAGCCCGCAGCAGCGCCGCGGCGTCGTCGGCCATCCCCGCTACCGAGAGCGGGCCGTCGGGCAGCGGGCTGCGGCCCGCGCCGCGGTTGTCGAACGCGGTGAGCCGGTAGCGGTCCGCGAGCCCGTCGAGCTGTGACCGCCACGCCTCGGCGGGGTCCCCGAGCCCCGCGACGAGCAGGACGTCGGGACCCTCGCCCCGCTGCTCCACCCAGAGTTCCACGCCGTCGGCGTCGACCATCCGTCCCATAGCGAGCCTCCCGGGGACGCGTGCGGTGTCCGTCACCCTCGCGCCGGTTCGATGTTCTGGTTGCCGTGGAAGAGGTTGTCCGGGTCGTAGGTCCGCTTGATGCGGGCGAGCCTGTCGTAGTGGTCGCGGTACGTCGCCCGGACCCGTTCCTGGCCCTCGCCCGAGCCCATGAAGTTCACGTACGAGCCGCCCATCGAGAACGGATGCAGCTCCTCCTGGTAGCCCACGCACCACTGCCTGATCGTCTCCGCGTTGGCCGGGTCGGGGTCGACGCCGGCGAAGACACCGGACCAGAGGGCGTCCCGGTAGCTCCACGCGGTGTCGTCCGGGCCGACCCGGTGGGCGGCGCCGTCGATCGGGTAGAGGTGCATCAGCGACAGCGGCGTGGGGTTGTTCCGGCCGTATTCGAGGTGCACGTCCAGGGCGGCGTCGGGGATGTGGTCGAAGAAGTCGCCACGCCAGTACCACTGGTAGCCGGACGGGATCAGCTCGTCGAACATGCCCTGCAACGCGTCGTAGGGCATCGGCGTCGTGAAGTGGAAGGCCGGCCGGCCCGCGTCGTTCACTGCCGAGAGGGTCTCGGCGACCCCGTCCGGGTCACCCGTGCAGCACCATACGATGCCGCACACCTTCCGCCCGTGGAGCTCCTCCGGGAAGGGCGGGCCGGGCGGGACGACGAGGACGGCGAAGAAGC
>NZ_POUC01000712.1 GCF_002891435.1 Streptomyces cahuitamycinicus | reverse complement strand
GGAGGGAGGGGACGGACGTGGAGCTGCGGGCTACCGCTGCCGACGGGCGTGCGGCGGAGCGGTGGTCTCGCGGAGGATGAAGCGGATGGGCATCTCGACGGGGCGCGGCGACACGGCGTTCGGTCCCTCCAGACGCGTCAGCAGCAGCCGGGCCGCCTCCCGGCCCTGGGCCGCGACCGGCTGGGCCACGGTGGTCAGCCCGACCACCTCGGACAGCTCGTGATCGTCGAAGCCGACCACGGACACGTCCTCCGGAACCCTCAGCCGGTGCCGGCGCAGGGCGCGCAGCGCGCCCATCGCCATCTCGTCGGACTGGGCGAACACGGCGGTCGGCGGATGGCGCAGCGCCAGCAGCTCCGTCATGGCCCGCTCACCGCCCTCGACCGTGTAACCGCCGTCGGCCTCCAGGGCGGGGTCCAGCTCGATCCCGGCGTCGGCCAGCACGTCCAGGTAGCCCTGCCGGCGGTCCAGGGGCGTGGTCCAGTGCAGCGGCTCGCTGGCGCCGGAGATCATGCCGATCCGCCGGTGGCCCAGGTTCACCAGGTGCCGTACGGCGCTCTCCGCCCCGCCCCGGTCATCGATGCCGACCACCGTGAAGCCGGGCCGGGCGCCGCCGACCGTGGTCGCCAGCGGCACGCCGAGGGAGCACAGGGCGGCGGCCTCCTCCGGGTCCGGGATCAGCAGGGAGAGTACGGCGTCGACCCGCTTGCGGATCGGCAGCTTGGTGAAGAAACGCTTGCGCGCCTCCGGTGAGCCGAGGTTGTACAGCAGGACGTCGTAGCCCTCGGCGCTGAAGACCTTCTCGGCGGCGTCCAGCACCGTGCCGAAGAACCAGCGGCCGACGTACGGGACGACGACGCCGATGGTGTAGGTGCGTCCGCTGGCCAGGCTGGAGGCCGAGCGTGAGGCGGTGTAGCCCAGCTCGGCGGCGGCCGCGACGATCCGGGCCCGCATCTGCTCCGACACTCCCGAACGGCCGCGCAGGGCGCGGGACACGGTGGACGCCGAGACCCCGGTGGCCTCGGCGACATCGGTGATGCTGACCGTCACGGGACGCTCCTTGATCGGGTGCGCGCCGCGTGACGGGAATCCGGAGCACGTCGGCGGGAGTGGGAGTGACGAGACCGTAAACCCGCTCACCTGGTTGCGCAAGCGTTTGCGTTCAGATTTACTTCGGCTGACTCTCAGAGGAACTCCCACCAGTACGAGTACAGCGCACGCGTTTGAGTGCCGCTGTCGGCAGACAGGACCTGTCCATGCGATACGCGCCGCCCGGCCTCTGCGTGAACGACTTCGACCTCCTGCGCCACGCGGACGGCACCTACACCGCGCTGCACCTTCAGGGCCCGTGGACGGCCGACTTCGACCACCTGCGCATGGAGACCTCGTACGGCCGGGCCACCTCCACCGACCTGGTCCACTGGGAACCGCAGGGCACGGCCTTCGGCAACGGCCTGCCGGGCCGCTTCGACCAGCAGGCGGTGTGGACCATGCACGCCTTCCCGCACGAGCCGGGCATGGCGATGCTCTACACCGCCGTCTCCGGACTCACCTCCGGCGGCTGGCCCCTGCAGTCGATCGGCCTGGCCCGCTCCGGACGCACCGACGGCACCGGCTGGCGCCGCCACGGCACGGGGCCGGTCGTCGAGGCGGACGGGCGCTGGTACCGCACGGGCGAACGCATGGGCTGGCGCGACCCCTTCGTCGTCCGCGACGACGAGTCCGACGGCTGGGTGATGGTGGTCTGCGCCGCCGACGCCTCCCTGCCCGTCGAGGTCAGCGGGTGCGTCGCCTGGGCGACCTCAGACGACCTGGAGCACTGGACCGTCCACCCGCCGCTGATCTCCCCCGGCGACGTCGACGAGTTCGAGTGCCCGGTCCTGGAACGCCTCGACGACGGCGGCTGGCTGCTGCTCGGCTCCATCGGCGCCACCCGGGGCTTCGAGGCGTGGACCGCTCCGCGCCTGCGCGGCCCGTGGACCCGCCGTGGCCCGCTCGGCCCGACGGGCGCGTACGCCCCGCGCGTCGTCGCCGCCCCCGACGGCTCCCGGGTCGTGCTGCACACCACCCCGCGCCGCGTCGGCCTCAGCGACACCGGCGAGCGCTGCCGCGGCATGCTCGCCCAGCCCAAGTCCCTCGCCGTGCCCGCGGATGCGGCACCCCGCCTGGAATGGTGGCCGGGCCTGGACCCCTGGCTCGGTGAGGAGACGTACGAGGCCCTCCTGCACGCGGTCGGCGACGTCGGCCTCTCCGGCCGCACCGAGATCACCCTGCGCACGCAGGACTCCGGCCCGGACCGGCCCGCGCTCACGGTCGGCTGCGACGGCAAGGACCTGTGGGTCACGGGCCCCGACGGCACCCCGCTCGGCGAGACCCTCCTGCCGGAACCCGCCGCCTCGCTGCGCATCCTCACCGTCGGCGAGTACGTCGAGGTCTACGCCGACGGTGTCTTCGTCCTCACCACCCTGTGCTACTCCGGCCGCCCCGCCCCCTGGACGGCCACCGCCGAGGACGGAGTCCGCCCCGTCGCCACC
>NZ_POUC01000711.1 GCF_002891435.1 Streptomyces cahuitamycinicus | reverse complement strand
GCCGAGCAGGGCCTGCCCCGCCGGGCCGTACGCCACTTCTCCCTCGTGGGCGTCGTCTGGGACGACCCCGACGCCGAACTCCACGGCCGCGTCCAGGTCCGCACCCGCGCCGCCGACACCGGCGCCTGGTCGGGCTGGCAGGACGTGGAGACCCACAACGCCGACCACGCCGCCGACCCGGACACCCCCGAGAGGGCCTCGGGCCGCGTCCGCGGTGCCACGGCCCCGCTGTGGGTGGGCGACTCCGACGGCGTGGAACTCCGGGTCCGCTCCAGGCACGACGACGCGGCAGCCGACTCCGCCGAGCAGACCCCGGGCGCCCGCAACCTGCCCGCGGCGCCCCCGCTGCCCTCGGGCCTGCGCCTCGAACTCGTCGACCCCGGCGAGGACGACGACCCGCTCCACGGCGCCGCCGCGGACGGCCCCCGCACCGGCGGCCTGAACGCCGGGGCGTCCGCCCGCGCCGAAGCCTCCGCCGCCAACGCCGGCCTCGCCCCCCTCGGCACCACCGAGATCGCGGCACTGAGCCGGGCCGAGACCGAGCAGGAGTACCTCGCCCTCGACCCCGGCGGGCTGACGGCGCAGCAGCGACAGGCCAAGCCGTACGTCGGCCCGCGCCCGGGTATCGTCACGCGGCGCGGCTGGGGGGCGAACGAGGGGCTGCGGAAGAGCGGCTTCCGGTACACCAAGAAGGTCAAGGCGGCCTTCGTGCACCACACGGCCAGCGGCAACAACTACCGCTGCTCGCAGGTCCCGTCACTCATCCGCAGTATCTACCGCTACCACGTCAAGAGCATGGGGTGGCGGGACATCGGCTACAACTTCCTCATCGACAAGTGCGGAAAGATCTACGAGGGCCGCGCCGGAGGCGTGGCGAAACCGGTCCTCGGCGCGCACACGCTTGGTTTCAACAGCAACAGCATGGGGATCGCCGTCCTCGGGTCGTACGGCGCCAAGAAGCCGTCGAAGTCGGCGGTCAAGGCCGTCGCCCGGCTGACCGCCTGGAAGCTGGGGCTGTACCGGATGAACCCGAAGGGGAAGACGTACCTGAAGTCGGCCGGCAGCAATCTCCACCGGAAAGGCAAGAAGGTACGGCTGAACGTGATCTCGGGGCACCGGGACGGCTTCAAGACCGAGTGCCCGGGACGCAAGCTCTACGGAAAGCTCGGCTCGGCCCGCTCCAAGGCGGCCCGCTACCAGGGCCGCTGAGTACACGTTCGACCGCCGTCGGGGGGCATGCGGGGGCATGGGACGTAAATGCCGCACGGCCAGCGAAGGCGCCACGGAACGGTCTGCATACACTGACCGGCCGAATGACAGTTCGGCCGGTCCCGGCAGGAAGCAGAGACGACACGTGACAGAAGCGATCCTCCTGGTCGGCGGCAAGGGCACCCGGCTGCGCCCGCTCACGGTGCACACCCCCAAGCCCATGGTCCCGGCGGCCGGGGTGCCGTTCCTCACGCACCAGCTGGCGAGAGCGAGAGCGGCCGGTGTCGAGCACATCGTCCTGGCCACGTCCTACCTGGCCGAGGTATTCCAGCCGTACTTCGGTGACGGCTCGGCGCTGGGACTGCACCTGGAGTACGTCACCGAGGAGGAGCCGCTCGGCACGGGCGGCGCCATCCGCAACGTGGCCTCACGGCTGCGCTCCGGCCCCGACGACCCGGTCCTGATCTTCAACGGGGACATCCTGACGGGCCTCGACATCCGGGCCCTGGTCGACACCCACGAGACCACGGGCGCGGACGTCTCGCTGCACCTCACCAAGGTCACCGACCCGCGCGCCTACGGCCTGGTCCCCACGGACGACACGGGCAGGGTCCTGGCGTTCCTCGAGAAGCCGCAGACCCCCGAGGAGATCGTCACCGACCAGATCAACGCGGGGGCGTACGTCTTCCGCCGCTCGGTCATCGACTCCATCCCGCTCGGCAGGCCGGTCTCGGTGGAACGTGAGACCTTTCCGGGTCTGCTGTCGGCCGGCGCCCACCTCCAGGGCATGGTCGACTCGACGTACTGGCTGGACCTGGGCACCCCGGCGGCCTTCGTCCGGGGCTCGGCGGACCTCGTCCTGGGCCGGGCCCCGTCGCCCGCCGTCCCCGGCCGCTGCGGCGACCGTCTGGTTCTGCCGACGGCCCAGGTGGCCTCCGACGCCAAGCTGTCGGGCGGCACGGTGGTGGGCGAGGGCGCGTTCGTCGCGGAGGGCGCGCGGATCTTCGGCAGCACGATCCTGCCCGGCGCGGTCATCGAACCGGGCGCGGTCATCACCGACTCCCTGATCGGCACCCGGGCCCGCGTCGGCCGGCGCTCGGTCCTCACGGGCACGGTCATCGGCGACGGCGCGGTGATCGGCCCCGACAACGAACTCCTGGAGGGCGCCCGCATATGGTGCGACGCCCGCATCCCGGCAGGAGCGGTCCGCTTCTCGTCGGACCGGTAGGACGGGGCGCAGGGGGGCGGGGCGTGGCCCCGCAGCTGCGGGCATGCGTGCCGCCAGGGGCGATGGGGCCCCCTGCTCGAGCGAAGCCGAGAGCTTG
>NZ_POUC01000710.1 GCF_002891435.1 Streptomyces cahuitamycinicus | reverse complement strand
GGCGCGGCCGGGGTGGAATTCTGTTCGATCACCCGGTCATCCTGCCGTACGCAGTTCCGAGGCCCGGCCCTCCTCGTCGAACCGTACCTCCAGGACGTGGTCGACGGCGTCCCGGTAGAAGGCGTTGACTACGGCCACTGTGGTCGCCTCGTCCGGGGAGCAGTGCACGAAGCCCTCGTCGGCGAGGGAGTCGGGCGCGTAGGTCCGGCCGGTGGCGCCGGCCCAGACGGTGCTCGGTACGACGTGATAGATCATGGCCCCGTTATAGACGGCGACGGCGGCCCCGGGAGCCGCAGGGCGGCGATGGACCGCCGGGTCCCCTCGACGACCAGGGCGTCCGAGGGTTCCGCCGCCTCATGCCCGGTCGCCCGGGACGGCGGCGAGCAGAGCGCGGACGGCCGGCCCGGCGGAGCCGCCGCCGGTGCCGCCTCCGCGGCGACGCCGTCATGGGCACGGCGGCCCGCCCGGCCGTGGGCACCCCGCGCACTCCACGAGCGGCCCGCGGTCCGGTCCGCCGGTCAGAGCTGGAACTCGGCGGGCGACACCCCCAGCGCCGCACAGGCCTCGCGCAGGACCGTCGCCTCGGCCTGGGAGAAGTGGCCGTCCGCACCGGCGATGACCATGCCCGTCTGGATCACGGCCCGGGCCTCGGTGGGCTTCTTGGCGGCCTTGGCGATCTCCTGCATCGCCTGGGTCTTGCCGAGCTGGAAGTTGGCGGTCAGCTGGTCCACATGCTTGTTGAAACGCGTGCGCAGCTGCTCCGGCGGGAAGTTCTGCAGCACGTCGTTGCTGAGGATCATCGACTCGACCTGCTGGCGCTCGGCCGGATCCACCTGCCCGTCGGCCGCCGCGACCAGGGCGCACATCGCCATGCTCGCGTCCCGGTAGGCACCGCTCTTCAGCTCGTTCTTCAGCGACCCGAGCTGCGTCTTCAGCACACCGACCAGCTGGGCCTTACTGCCGCCGCCGGACCTCGCCCCGCCGCTGTGCCCACCGGTCGTCGCACCCCGGCCGCCCTGATTCTGCTGGAGGGCCTTGGCCTGGTCCTTGAGCCGGTCCCACACTGCCATTGAGTCACCTCGGTACTAGTCGGCATCACCTGGCGCACCCGCTCACGCGCGCACACCCCTCCAACGCCCGACCCCCGGGCAAAGGTTCCGCAAAGCGAGACGGAGACCGCCTCGCAAAAAGATACGGGGACCGCCCGCCCCCGGAAGCGGGTGGCGGACAGTCCCCGTGGCCGGGCGTCAGGCGTCGTCGCGCGAGGGGAGCTTCAGGCGCGGGGCGAAGCGGAACGCGGCGAAGCCCACCGCCGCCAGACCCGCGGCCGCAGCGAGGAGCAGGCCGATGCCGCCCGCGCCGGTGGAGGCGAGGCTGCCGTCGAGGTTCGTCGACGTGCCGCCCGTGGTCGAGGTGCCGTCGCCGCCGGTCGTGCCGGTGGTGGCGGAACTGGTCGACGGGCTCGGCTCGGCGGAGGGGCTCGAGTCGGCCGTGGGGCTCGGGGACGGGGACGGAGAGCCGGACTCGTCACCCGGGCCGGGCTCCTGCGAGCCGTCGCCGGGGACGACCTCGACCGCGAACTGGGTCATGGCGTCACCGACCGAGGCGGCCACGGTGTACGTGCCCGTGCCCTCACCGGCGGTCAGGGCCGGGGCCGTCGCCTTGCCCGAGTCGTCGGTCTTCACGCGGACCACCCGGTCCTCGCCCTCGAAGCGGGGAGCGTCCTTCGCCGTGTCCTCGACACGGAACTCCACCTCGGTGCCGGCCGGTGCCGTCCTGCCCGACTTGACCACCCGGGCGACGAGCGCGTCGGCGAAGTCCTGCCCCTGCTCGGCCTTCTGCTTGTCGCCGTCCGAGGCGCTCACGACGTACGGGGACTCCTTGACCCGCACGGTGAAGGCCGTCGACGCGCCCAGCGTCTCGGCCCGGACGGTGAACGAGCCCTCCTTGCCGCTGCTCACGTCGATCCACGGGGTCTGCGCACGGCCCTGCGCGTCGGTCGCCACGACGGTCTCGTCGTCGTCGGGGCCGCCGGTGAGGTGGAAGAGCGGCTTCAGGCCGTCCGGGTCCTCGATCGTGTACGTCACGGACGCGTCCGCGACCGGCTTGCCGTCCTTGCCCTGCGCCACCACGGCCAGCGGCCTGACGTCGTGGCCCGGCTGGGTCGTCACGTCGGTGCCGGACACCCGGGCCAGCCGGTCGACGGGCAGACCCTTCCACTGCAGGACGATCCGGCCGGGGCCGCCGGGCGCGTTGGCGCCGCCCTCGGCCACACCCGAGTCGATCGGGTTGTCGGAGGGGGCCCAGAACGGGTCGTTCTTCTCCGGTGCCTCGGTGCCGCTGCCGACGACGAGCCGGGCGTCGTCCACCCGGGCCGGTTCGGCGTAGCTGGAGCCGCCGCCACCGCTGCCGGTGGTGGGGTCGTTGCCGGTGGACGAGCCGGTCTCGGCACCCGTGCCGCCGCCACCGCCCGCGTAGCCGGCACCGCCGCCGCCACCGCCGTAGCGGCCCGCGCCGCCGGCCCCGCCGGCCCCGCCCTTGGTG
>NZ_POUC01000070.1 GCF_002891435.1 Streptomyces cahuitamycinicus | reverse complement strand
CCCCCGGCCCCTGCGCCACCCCGCTGCAATCGGGCTCCGCCTTGCGCGACTCGGAGCCTTCCGCGCACTGCCGGTCCCGGGCCGTCGACCACATCGACACCCAGGCGATGCCCTTCTCCTCGGCGAACGCGCGGACCTCGGCGGCGTCCGCGAGGGTGAACGTCTCGCCCGCGACGTCGTTGACGCCGATCATCGAGGTGAGCGCCATGCCCTGCCAGGTGGCCGTGTCCGAGGTCCCGAAGACCTTCCTCAGCTGGGTGTGCGCGGCACTCGCGGCCGTGCGGGCGTAGCCGCCCATGTCACCGTCGTACGACGAGCCGTAGTTCATCGTCATGAGGTTCACGGTGGAGACCCGCACGCCGTTGTCGTTGGCGGAGGCGAGGAGCGCCAGCCCGTCCTTGCCGAGACCCGACGGCATCACCGGCAGGGTGAACGAGACCTCCAGGCCGGTCCGTTCCTTCTGCAATCGAGCGATCGCCTTCGAACGCAGGGCGATGGACGCGGAGTCGCCCAGGTCGTCGCCCTCGATGTCGAAGTCGGCCCGGGTGGCGCCGGCCGCGTCGAGGGCCTTGCCGTACGCCGCCGCCAGCTCCGGGACGCTGTCGCAGTTCGCCGCGAGTTCCGTGCCGGAGGCGCCGCCGAAGGAGACCCGGATCCGACCGCCGTCCCTGGTGAGCTTCGCGATACGGGACTTGACGGCCGTGTCGCCGATGGCCTGCCTGCCGTCCCAGCGGGGGGCGCAGTCGTCGCCGCCGGCCAGGACGAACGCCAGGTTGTACGCGGCGGGGGAGCCGGCGGAGTCGGTTCCGGCGGCCTCGGTGGCGCTGACGTACGGGGCGTACGAGGTGCCGGCCCCGGCGGCGGGCGGGGCACCGGCTCCGGCGGAGGACGAGGTGCTGGGACCGGCGGAGGGCGAGGTACCGGCCGCCACCGTGGGGGCCGCGCGGGCCGCGTCGCCCTGCCCGGAGCATGCGGCGGTGGCGAGGGCGAACAGGCAGCCCAGCCCGGCCGCCGCCGGTTTCCGGAAACTCCTCATGACGTGCGCTCCCGTTCTCGTGCGGTCTGGCGGTCGGACAGAAAGTACGTTTCCCGGCTGCGAACGTCTCACGAAGGCGGTGGCGCGCGGCGGGAGCCCCGGACCTTCCCGGGTGCCGCCGGAGCGCACATCGAGGGGCGGCAGGGAAGCAGCCGCGACTCCCGCCCGGAGGCCGTGCTGCAAGAATGGGCCCGTGACCCGCGCATCCCTGGACAAGCAGCCGCACGAAGTCGCCTCGATGTTCGACGACGTGGCGGAACGGTACGACCTGACCAACGACGTGCTGTCCCTCGGCCAGGACCGGCGATGGCGCAAGGAGGTCGCCAAGGCGGTCGACGCGCGCCCCGCGCAGAAGGTCCTCGACCTGGCGGCGGGCACGGGAACCTCCTCGCTGCCCTTCGCCCGGACCGGCGCCTACGTCGTTCCCTGCGACTTCTCCCAGGGCATGCTCCGGGTCGGCAAGCAGCGGCAGCCCTGGCTCCCCTACACCGCCGGGGACGCGACGCGGCTCCCCTTCAAGGACGACACCTTCGACGCCGTCACCATCTCCTTCGGGCTGCGCAACGTGCAGGACACGGACGCCGCGCTGCGGGAGCTGTACCGGGTGACCCGGCCCGGCGGGCGGGTCGTCATCTGCGAGTTCTCGCACCCCACCTGGGCGCCGTTCCGCACCGTCTACACCGAGTACCTGATGCGCGCCCTGCCGCCGGTGGCGCGGGCCGTGTCCTCCAACCCCGACGCCTACGTCTACCTCGCCGAGTCCATCCGTGCCTGGCCCGACCAGCCCGCACTGGCCGAGCGGCTGGGCAAGGCCGGCTGGTCGCGGGTGGCCTGGCGCGACCTGAGCGCCGGGATCGTCGCCCTGCACCGGGGCTTCAAGGCGAGCTGAGGACCAGGTGAGGACCGCCCGGCTCGTCCAGCTCGCGCCGGAGACCGCCCCGGGGCGGCCGGGGGATCCGCGGCAATCGGCGCTACCAAGAAGGCCCTGATCGAGATGGGCCGCGAGCACGGGCGGGACGTCCGCCTTGTGCGCCCAGCGCACACAACCATGGACTGCGCGTCGTGCGGAGCGAGAACCAAGCACGCACCTCCGCTGTCCGAACGCACCTACACCTGCACCACGTGCGGAGCCGTCTCCTCCAGAGACAAGAATTCCGCCCGCGTGATGCTCGTCCGGGCTGGTCTGACCCGGCTGGTGTCGAGGGCGTAAGACCTCCTGGAGCGCTGCTCCAGGAGGCGGCCTGAGCCAGGAGGAATCCCCTCCCTTCAGGGAGGGGAGCTTTCAAGGAGGCAGCCCTTCAGCCGGGGTGATGAATGCTGCTGCATAGACTGCCCATGTCCAGTGCCGGTCGGCACGCAAGATTTTAAGAACTTGGGGAGATCCCGCCGTGACCGTCGTGACCGAGCCCCTCTCCGAGAACACCGCCGATGTGATCGTCGTGGGCGCGGGGCCGGCCGGCTCCACCACCGCCTACCACCTCGCCAAGGCGGGCCTCGACGTCCTCCTGCTGGAGAAGACCGAGTTCCCGCGCGAGAAGGTCTGCGGCGACGGCCTCACCCCACGCGCCGTCAAGCAGCTGGTGGCGATGGGCATCGACATCTCGGAGGAGGCCGGCTGGCTGCGCAACAAGGGCCTGCGCATCATCGGCGGCGGGGTGCGGCTCCAGCTGGACTGGCCGGATCTCGCCTCCTTCCCCGACTACGGACTGGTCCGCAAGCGCGACGACTTCGACGAGCAGCTCGCCCGGAACGCCCAGAAAGCCGGTGCGCGGCTCTTCGAGCGGTGCAACGTGGGCGCGCCGATCCTGGACGAGCGCACGGGCCGTATCACCGGTGTGCACGCCAAGCTCGGTGAGGAGAAGCGCGAGGTCACCTTCCGGGCGCCGCTCGTCGTGGCCGCCGACGGCAACTCCACCCGGCTGTCCCTGGCGATGGGCCTGCACCGCCGCGAGGACCGCCCGATGGGCGTGGCGGTGCGCACGTACTTCACCAGCCCGCGCCACGAGGACGACTACCTGGAGTCCTGGCTGGAGCTGTGGGACCGCCGTGGCGCCGAGGACCGCCTCCTGCCGGGCTACGGCTGGATCTTCGGCATGGGCGACGGCACGTCGAACGTCGGCCTGGGCGTGCTCAACACCTCCGACTCCTTCAAGGAGCTGGACTGGCGCGAGGTGCTGAAGGCCTGGTGCGCGTCCATGCCGGAGGACTGGGGCTACACCCCGGACAACATGACCGGCCCGATCCGCGGCGCCGCCCTGCCGATGGCCTTCAACCGCCAGCCGCACTACACCAAGGGCCTGCTGCTCGTCGGTGACGCCGGCGGCCTGGTGAACCCCTTCAACGGCGAGGGCATCGCCTACGCCATGGAGTCCGGCCAGATCGCCGCCGACGTCATCGTCCAGGCCCATGCCCGGCCGACCCCCACGAGCCGCGAACTGGCCCTCCAGCGCTACCCGCGCGTCCTGAAGGACACCTACGGCGGCTACTACACGCTCGGCCGTGCCTTCGTGAAGCTCATCGGCAACCCGAAGGTCATGCAGATCGCTGCCCAGCGCGGTCTCACGCACCCGATGCTGATGAAGTTCACGCTGAAGCTCCTCGCGAACCTCACCGACCCGACGGGCGGCGACGCGATGGACCGCATCATCAACGGCCTGAGCAGGGTGGCACCGAAGGCCTGAGCGGGCGACCGGCCCGGGGCGGGCCTGCCTCGGGCGAATCGCCGACCGGGGCGGCCGTGGCTGCCGGCGAATTGCCGGCCCGGGGCGGCCGGTGGCCCGACCGGGGAGCCGGTTGGAGCCGGTCCGGGTTGCCGCTTGGCGGAGCCGGTCCGGGTCGCCGCTCTGCGGAGTCGGCGGGCAGATCAGGCCTCCGGCGCCGCGATGGCGGCAACCTGGCGTGCGTACACCGACGCCCGTTGGTGATGGCGGCGGCCCGGCGCGCGTACACCGACGCCCGTCGGTGATGGCGGCAACCCGGCGCGTACACCGACGCCCGCCGGTCCGCCGTCTGCCGCAGCGCGTCCTTGCGCTCCCGCGCCGAGAGCCGGTCCGGACAGCGCTGCCCGACGCAGTGGCCGGCCACGTCCCGGCACGGCGGAGCGGCCACGCGGGACGGCCGGGTCAACACCCTGCCAGGCCGGGATAATTCGGGCGTGAGTTGCCGGGGTGACGGGAGCGCAGGGGTGGGCCGCGGTGCCGGACGGCCCCCAGGAGGGCCCTGAGGGCCCCTGGAGCGGCTCGGAGGCGGGCCGGCGGGCGACGGGGGCCGAAGGCCCCGGACAGGCCGGGAGGGCCGTTGCCTCAGAGCGGCAGCGACCCTCCAGCCCGAATGTGCGGATGTGTTCGGACGGCGTGTGACGTCAGAGGACGCGCACCGCGCCCGACGCCGGGTAGCCCGACAGGTCCTGGATGACGACGCCCTTGGACGAGTTGGCCGCGTCCAGGTACTGGCCGTTCCCGATGTAGACACCCACGTGGTACGCGGAGCCCTTGCCGCCCCAGTACAGGATGTCGCCGACCTGGACGCTGGACAGCGGGACATCCGTGCCGGCCATCGACTGGTCCTGCGAGACACGCGGCAGGTCCACACCGACCTGCTTGTACGCGGCCTGCACGAGGGAGGAGCAGTCCCAGGCGTTGGGGCCGGTGGCGCCCATGACGTAGGCGTCGCCCACCTGGGCCTTGAGGAAGGCGATGACCGTCGCGACGCTGCCGCTCGCGGGCGCCGACACCGACGTGGAGGCGGAGGCGGACGCGGACAGGGTGGCGCGCTCGGTGCTGCGGTTGGCGCGCTCGGCGGCGGCCTTGCGGGCGGCCTCGGCGGCCTTCTTCTTGACCTCCGCCTTCTTCTTCGCCTCAGCGAGGTCCTTCTTGGCCTCGGTGGCGGCCTTGGCGGCGGCGGCGTCACGCTCGGCGCGCAGTTCGTAGTTCGCGGCGGCCTGCTGGGTGGCGGCCGCGGACTGGGCGACCTGAGCGGACAGGTCGGCCGTCAGGGTGGGCAGTTCGATGGTCTGCGTCACCGGCTCGGCGGCGCTCGCCGAGGCCGACGCACCAGCCGCTGCCAAGCTGAGAACGCCACCGGCAACTCCGGCACGCACGGCGATCGAGGAGGTCGCGCTGCGGCGGGGTTTCCGGTGGCTGCGTATGTGAGCGGTGTGGGACATGGGAACAACCGGTACCAGGGGCTCCTTCATATCTTCAAGAAACGTGTGCTGCGCCACACTTGTTCAATCGGGCCCTCAAAACCCCCGAACTGGGCCCTCCATTGACGCCGTAACGGACATTGCGGGCGCACCGTGACCGGCCTGTGATCACGGTGTTTGATCAATACGCCCGAATTGCCCCGCGCCTACCACCGGTTGCGTTGAATGGCCAAGCCCCGTTCTCATGGATCTCTCATCCATGTGACGGGGATCACGGAACGGTTGGCCCGAAGGTCGCGTCCCGGTGTGGAGATCACGGCCGGATCACGGGCTCGCGAAGATCGTGAACGCGTGCACGCGTCCACACCTCACCCCCCGCGCCCTCTGATGTGTGAACGCGCCTCTATCAAGAGATCAACTCCATCACCAATTTGCATGCACAAGAACCCTCTTGGTATTGAGACGACCCCTTCGACCTGCGCTGACAAGCCAAAATGTCACCTCTCGTGATCACGTGGACGCTTCGCGTGTGAAGATCACCGCTCATCCGACTTCATGATCGATCGTCAGGTGGTGGAGATCACAAAGCTTGTGCAATACCCCGTGTCGCAGATCACAGAGGGTCGGGCATAAGATGCACGCGGTTGGGCTTGTGACCTGCTTCACATGTTCCCGATCTTCGCCGGGGCGGGCGAGGTTCGAGGGACGGGTGGGGCCGGCGGGAGCCCGGCGCGAACCTCTCCCTGGGTTTCGGCTTCGCTCGACCAGGGGGGACGCCCATGCAGTCAGTGCCGACTGAGAGGAGCGAGGAGCGGTGAACGCTTATGCGCCCATCCTCGTACTGGGAGCCCTCGGGGCAGGCTTTGCGATCTTCTCCGTGGTCATGGCCACGTTGATCGGGCCTAAGCGGTACAACCGCGCCAAGCTCGAGGCCTACGAGTGCGGTATCGAGCCGACCCCCACGCCGGCCGGCGGCGGGCGCTTCCCGATCAAGTACTACCTGACGGCGATGCTCTTCATCATTTTCGATATCGAGATCGTCTTCCTCTACCCCTGGGCCGTCACGTTCGACGCCCTGGGGATCTTCGGGCTCGTGGAGATGCTGCTCTTCGTGCTCACCGTCTTCGTCGCGTACGCGTACGTATGGCGGCGCGGCGGCCTGGAATGGGACTGAGGGGCCACACGTCATGGGACTCGAAGAAAAGCTGCCGAGCGGCTTCCTGCTGACCACCGTCGAGCAGGCCGCGGGCTGGGTGCGCAAGTCGTCCGTCTTCCCCGCCACCTTCGGCCTCGCCTGCTGTGCCATCGAGATGATGACCACCGGCGCCGGCCGCTACGACCTGGCGCGCTTCGGCATGGAGGTCTTCCGGGGCTCGCCGCGCCAGGCGGACCTGATGATCGTCGCCGGCCGGGTGAGCCAGAAGATGGCGCCGGTGCTGCGGCAGGTCTACGACCAGATGCCGAACCCCAAGTGGGTGATCTCCATGGGGGTCTGCGCCTCCTCGGGCGGCATGTTCAACAACTACGCCATCGTCCAGGGCGTCGACCACATCGTGCCGGTCGACATCTATCTCCCCGGCTGCCCGCCCCGGCCGGAGATGCTGCTGGACGCGATTCTCAAGCTCCACGAGAAGATCCAGTCCTCCAAGCTCGGCGTGAACGCCGAGGAAGCGGCCCGCGAGGCGGAGGAGGCGGCGCTCAAGGCCCTGCCCACGATCGAGATGAAGGGGCTGCTGCGGTGAGCGACGCGAACGGCAACGGTGTCAACCCCGAGAAGGACCTGTCGGCCTCCAACCTCCCCGGCCAGCGCGGCCAGGGCGGCGAGGAGATCCGCGTCCAGCGCGGCATGTTCGGCGCGAACAGCGGCGGCGACACCTCCGGCTACGGCGGCCTGGTCCGCTCGGTCCGGCTCCCGGGACCGGCGGCCCGCCCCTACGGCGGCTGGTTCGACGAGGTGGCCGACGAACTCGAAGGGGCCCTGGAGGAGCAGGGCCTGCTCCCGGACAACGCCATCGAGAAGACGGTCGTCGACCGCGACGAGCTGACCTTCCACATCGAGCGCGAGCACCTCGTCCTCGTCGCCCGCACGCTGCGCGACGACCCGGCCCTGCGCTTCGAGCTGTGCACCGGCGTCAGCGGCGTGCACTACCCGAACGACAAGGGTCGCGAGCTGCACGCCGTCTACCACCTGCGCTCGATCACCCACAACCGGGTGATCCGCCTGGAGGTCAGCGCCCCCGACAGCGACCCGCACATCCCGTCGCTGTTCGAGGTCTACCCGACGAACGACTGGCACGAGCGCGAGACGTACGACTTCTTCGGAATCGTCTTCGACGGCCACCCGGCCCTGACGCGGATCATGATGCCGGACGACTGGCAGGGCTTTCCGCAGCGCAAGGACTACTCCCTCGGCGGCATTCCCGTCGAGTACAAGGGCGCCCAGATCCCGGCTCCGGACCAGCGGAGGTCGTACTCATGAGCACTTCCCACGCCTCCCCTCGCGAGACCACCGAGGGCACCGTCTACACCGTCACCGGCGGCGACTGGGACGAGGTCGTCGAGTCGGCCGCCCGCACCGACGACGAGCGCATCGTCGTCAACATGGGCCCGCAGCACCCGTCCACCCACGGTGTACTCCGCCTGATCCTGGAGATCGACGGCGAGACCGTCACCGAGGCGCGCTGCGGAATCGGTTATCTGCACACCGGCATCGAGAAGAACCTCGAGTACCGGACGTGGACGCAGGGCACCACGTTCGTGACGCGCATGGACTACCTGACGTCGTTCTTCAACGAGACGGCGTACTGCCTCGGCGTCGAGAAGCTCCTCGGCATCGAGGACCAGATCCCGGACCGCGCTTCGATCATCCGCGTGCTCCTGATGGAGCTGAACCGGCTCTCCTCGCACCTGGTGTGCATCGCCACCGGCGGCATGGAGCTCGGCGCCACCACGGTCATGATCTACGGATTCCGTGATCGTGAACTCATTCTCGATATCTACGAGCTGATCACCGGCCTGCGGATGAACCACGCGTACATCCGCCCCGGCGGACTCGCCCAGGACCTGCCGCCCGGCGCGGTGGACCAGATCCGCGAGTTCGTGAAGAAGATGAACAAGAACCTCCCGGAGTACGACAAGCTCGCCACCGGGAACCCCATCTTCAAGGCCCGTATGCAGGACGTCGGCTACCTCGACCTGGCCGGCTGCATGGCCCTCGGCGCGACGGGCCCGATCCTGCGCTCCACCGGCCTGCCGCACGACCTGCGCAAGGCCCAGCCGTACTGCGGCTACGAGAACTACGACTTCGAGATCCCGACCGCCGACACCTGCGACTCCTACGGCCGCTTCCTGATCCGGCTGGAGGAGATGCGCCAGTCCCTCAGGATCGTCGAGCAGTGCCTGGACCGGCTCCAGCCCGGCCCGGTCATGGTCGCCGACAAGAAGATCGCCTGGCCCGCACAGCTCGCCCTGGGCCCCGACGGCCTCGGCAACTCCCTCGACCACATCAAGAAGATCATGGGCACCTCCATGGAGGCCCTGATCCACCACTTCAAACTGGTCACCGAGGGCTTCCGCGTCCCGCCGGGACAGACGTACGCGGCAGTCGAGTCGCCCAAGGGCGAACTCGGGGTGCATGTCGTCTCCGACGGCGGCACCCGCCCCTACCGGGTCCACTTCCGCGACCCGTCCTTCACCAACCTGCAGGCCATGGCGGCGATGTGCGAGGGCGGCCAGGTCGCCGACGTCATCGTCGCCGTAGCGTCCATCGACCCCGTGATGGGAGGCGTCGACCGGTGACCACCTCTTCTTCCGAGCGGGGCGTCAGCCTGGGCATGCCCGAACTGCCCGCACCCGCCTACCCGGACGACGTCCGGGCCCGTCTGGAGACCGACGCGCGCGAGATCATCGCCCGCTACCCGGACTCCCGGTCCGCCCTCCTGCCGCTGCTGCACCTCGTGCAGGCGGAGGAAGGGCATGTGACCCGCACCGGCATGCGGTTCTGCGCGGACGTGCTCGGCCTGACCACGGCCGAGGTCACCGCGGTGGCCACCTTCTACACCATGTACCGCCGCCGGCCGAGCGGTGACTACCAGGTGGGGGTGTGCACCAACACCCTGTGCGCAGTGATGGGCGGGGACGCGATCTTCGAGGAGCTCCAGGAGCACCTCGGGGTCGGCAACGGCGAGACCACCGGCGACGGCAAGGTCACCCTGGAGCACATCGAGTGCAACGCGGCCTGCGACTTCGCGCCGGTCGTGATGGTCAACTGGGAGTTCTTCGACAACCAGACCCCGGCCAGCGCCAAGAGCCTCGTCGACGACCTGCGCGCGGGACGGCCGGTGACGCCCACCCGCGGGGCGCGCATGTGCACCTTCAAGGAGACCGCCCGGGTCCTGGCCGGCTTCCCCGACGAGCGGGACGGGGCCGTGGAGTCCGGGGGAAGCGCGGGACCCGCCTCCCTGGTCGGCCTGAAACTCGCCAAGGGGGAGGTCTCCGCCGCGCGCGTGGTGCACCCGCGCGGTGAGGCGGCCCGGACGGGGGCACCGCACGACCCGTCACCGACGGAGCACTTGAGCTCGCACGACGCGCCACAGGACACGTCGGCCTCCGACCCGGCCCACCCGGCCGGGCCCACCGCCGAGGAGGGGGAGTGATGACCTTGGCACCCGAGCTGAAAGACATGAGCCCCGAGAAGCTGCTCGCACCGGTGCTGTCGGCCTTCTGGGACGAGGACAGGTCCTGGACGCTGGACGTGTACCGGCGGCACGACGGGTACGAAGGGCTGCGCAAGGCGCTCGCCATGACGCCGGACGACCTGATCGCGTACGTCAAGGACTCCGGTCTGCGCGGGCGCGGCGGCGCCGGATTCCCCACCGGGATGAAGTGGCAGTTCATCCCCCAGGGGGACGGCAAGCCGCACTATCTTGTTGTCAACGCCGACGAGTCGGAGCCCGGGACGTGCAAGGACATCCCGCTCCTCTTCGCGAACCCGCACAGCCTCATCGAGGGCATGATCATCGCGTGCTACGCCATCAGGTCGTCGCACGCCTTCATCTACCTGCGTGGTGAAGTCGTCCCCGTGCTGCGGCGGTTGCACTCGGCCGTGCGCGAGGCGTACGAGGCCGGCTTCCTCGGCGAGAACATCCTGGACAGCGGGCTCGACCTCGACATCACCGTGCACGCGGGCGCGGGCGCGTACATCTGCGGTGAGGAGACCGCACTGCTGGACTCGCTCGAAGGCCGCCGGGGCCAGCCGCGGCTTCGTCCCCCCTTCCCTGCCGTCGCGGGCCTCTATGCGTGCCCGACTGTGGTGAACAACGTCGAATCGATCGCGTCGGTTCCCGCGATCCTGCAGCGGGGCAAGGAATGGTTCCGGTCGATGGGGAGTGAGAAGTCGCCCGGCTTCACGCTCTACTCCCTCAGCGGCCATGTCGCCAGCCCCGGCCAGTACGAGGCGCCGCTCGGGATCACGCTCCGCCAGCTCCTCGACATGAGCGGCGGCATGCGCCCCGGGCACCGCCTCAAGTTCTGGACGCCGGGCGGCTCCTCGACCCCGATGTTCACCGACGAGCACCTCGACGTCCCTCTTGACTACGAAGGAGTGGGCGCCGCGGGTTCCATGCTCGGCACCAAAGCTCTCCAGTGCTTCGACGAGACGACCTGCGTGGTCCGTGCCGTCACCCGCTGGACCGAGTTCTACGCCCACGAGTCCTGCGGCAAGTGCACGCCCTGCCGCGAAGGGACCTACTGGCTCGTGCAGTTGCTGCGCGACATCGAGGCCGGCAAGGGACAGATGTCCGACCTCGACAAGCTGAACGACATCGCCGACAACATCAACGGCAAGTCCTTCTGCGCCCTCGGCGACGGTGCCGCCTCGCCGATCTTCTCCTCGCTGAAGTACTTCCGCGAGGAGTACGAGCAGCACATCAC
This sequence comes from Streptomyces cahuitamycinicus, assembly GCF_002891435.1. GTDB lineage: Bacteria > Actinomycetota > Actinomycetes > Streptomycetales > Streptomycetaceae > Streptomyces > Streptomyces cahuitamycinicus. The sequence continues at coordinate 15,413 of NZ_POUC01000070.1, read as the reverse complement.
GGGCCGGGGCTGTCCCTTCGACCCGGCCAAGTCGACGGCTTGGGCCGACCGCACGGAGGTGAACGCATGACCGTGACCACCAGCTCTCCCTCAGGCGGGGGAGAGGCGGCGGTCCCGCCGGAGGACCTCGTGTCGCTGACGATCGACGGCGCCGAGATCAGCGTGCCCAAGGGCACCCTGGTCATCCGGGCCGCCGAACAGCTCGGCATCGAGATCCCCCGGTTCTGCGACCACCCCCTCCTCGACCCGGCCGGTGCCTGCCGCCAGTGCATCGTCGAGGTCGAGGGCCAGCGCAAGCCGATGGCGTCCTGCACCATCACCTGCACCGACGGCATGGTGGTCAAGACCCACCTCACCTCCCCGGTCGCCGAGAAGGCCCAGAAGGGTGTGATGGAGCTCCTGCTCATCAACCACCCGCTGGACTGCCCGGTCTGCGACAAGGGCGGCGAGTGCCCGCTGCAGAACCAGGCCATGTCGCACGGCGACGCTGACTCCCGCTTCGAGGGCCGCAAGCGGACCTACGAGAAGCCCGTCCCGATCTCCACGCAGGTGCTGCTCGACCGCGAGCGGTGCGTGCTGTGCGCCCGCTGCACCCGGTTCTCCAACCAGGTCGCGGGCGACCCGATGATCGAGCTGGTCGAGCGGGGCGCGCTCCAGCAGGTCGGTACCGGAGAGGGCGACCCGTTCGAGTCGTACTTCTCCGGCAACACCATCCAGATCTGCCCCGTGGGAGCGCTGACCTCGGCGGCGTACCGATTCCGCTCCCGCCCCTTCGACCTGGTCTCCTCCCCGTCGGTGTGCGAGCACTGCTCCGGCGGCTGCGCCACCCGCACCGACCACCGGCGCGGCAAGGTCATGCGGCGGCTCGCGGCGAACGACCCCGAGGTCAACGAGGAGTGGATCTGCGACAAGGGGCGGTTCGGGTTCCGGTACGCGCAGCAGCGCGACCGGCTTCAGACGCCGCTGGTGCGCAACGCCGAGGGCGAGCTGGAGCCCGCCTCCTGGCCCGAGGCGCTGCAGATCGCGGCCCAGGGGCTGCTGGCCTCCCGGGGCCGCACCGGCGTCCTGACCGGCGGCCGCCTCACCGTCGAGGACGCCTACGCGTACAGCAAGTTCGCGCGCGTGGCCCTCGACACCAACGACATCGACTTCCGAGCGCGGGTGCACAGCGGCGAGGAGGCCGACTTCCTCGCCGCCCGGATCGCCGGGCGCGGCCGGGACCTCGACGGCACGGGCGTCACGTACACCGCGCTGGAGAAGGCACCGGCCGTCCTGCTGGTCGGTTTCGAGGCGGAGGAGGAGGCGCCCGGCGTCTTCCTGCGGCTGCGCAAGGCCTGGCGTGGGCACGGGCAGAAGGTCTACTCCCTGGCCACGCACGCCACGCGCGGTCTGGAGAAGGCCGGGGGCACGCTGCTGCCGGCGGCTCCCGGCACGGAGACCGAGTGGCTGGACGCGCTCGCGAACGGGGCCGGCCTGGAGGACGACGGTGCGCTCGCCGCCGAGGCGCTGCGCACCGAGGGCGCGGTGATCGTCGTCGGCGAGCGGCTGGCCGCCGTGGCCGGCGGGCTCACCGCCGCCGCACGCACCGCCTCCGCGACCGGTGCCGGGCTGGTGTGGATCCCGCGCCGGGCCGGGGAACGCGGTGCGATCGAGGCGGGCGCGCTGCCGTCGCTGCTGCCGGGCGGGCGCCCGGCCACCGACCCCCGCGCGCGTGACGAGGTCGCCGCCCTCTGGGGCGTCGCCGGACTCCCGCACCGCTACGGCCGCGACACCGGCCAGATGGTGGAGGCCGCGGCGACCGGAGAGCTCCAGGCCCTGCTGGTGGCGGGCATCGAGATCGCCGACCTGCCCGACCCGGCACGCGCGCGTGCGGCGCTGGACGAGGTGGGCTTCCTCGTCTCGCTGGAGCTGCGGCCGAGCGAGATCAGCCGCAAGGCCGATGTCGTCCTGCCCGTGGCCGCGGTCGCCGAGAAGGCCGGCACCTTCCTCAACTGGGAAGGCCGCATCCGTTTCTTCGAGTCCGCGCTCAAGCCCGACCAGATGACCCGCCGCCCGGCACCCACCGACGCGCGGGTGCTGCAGATGCTGGCCGACGCCATGGACGTCCACCTTGGACTGCCCGATCTGCGCACCGTGCGCGGCGAGATCGACCGGCTCGGCGCCTGGGGCGGCCCGCGGGCCGGCGAACCCCTGGAGACCGCCGCCGCGCTGCCGCGGCCCGCCGCCGGGGAAGCCGTACTCGCGGGGCACCGGCTGCTGCTCGACCAGGGCCTCCTCCAGCAGGGCGACGAGGCACTCGCCGGCACGCGGCACGCGGCACGCGCGCGTGTGTCGGCCCCGACGGCCGCCGAGGCGGGCGTCAAGGACGGCGATCTGCTCGCGGTGACCGGTCCGCAGGGAGTCGTGGAACTCCCGCTCCAGATCACCGACATGCCCGACCGGGTGGTGTGGCTGCCGCTCAACTCCACCGGCGGCGGCGGCGTCGCCTCCGACACCGGCGCGCGGCCCGGCTCCCTCGTCCGCATCGGTCCGGCGACGCTCGCCGGCGAGGCCCCCAAGGAGGTGGAGGGATGAGCCCGTACCTCGCCGCTGAAGACCTCTCGATGTTCGGCACCGACCCCTGGTGGCTGGTCGTCATCAAGGCGGTGTTCTGCTTCGCCTTCCTGATGGTGACCGTGCTGGTCTCCATCGTCATGGAGCGCAAGGTCGTCGCCTGGATGCAGCTGCGCATCGGCCCCAACCGGCACGGCCCGTGGGGCATGCTCCAGTCGCTCGCCGACGGCATCAAGCTGATGCTGAAGGAGGACGTGATCGTCAAGCGCGCGGACAAGGTGGTGTACGTCCTCGCGCCGGTCATCGCGGCGATCCCGGCCTTCATGGCGATCGCGGTGATCCCCTTCGGCCCGGCCGGCAACGAGATCTCGATCTTCGGCCAGCGCACCACGATGCAGCTCACCGACCTGCCGGTCGCGATGCTCTACATCCTGGCCATCGGCTCCCTCGGGGTGTACGGCTTCGTCCTGGGCGGCTGGTCATCGGGCTCGACGTACCCCCTGCTCGGCGGTATCCGCTCGTGCGCGCAGATCATCTCGTACGAGATCGCCATGGGCGCCGCCATCGCCTCGGTCTTCCTCTACTCCGGCTCGATGTCGACCTCGGCGATCGTCGGAGCTCAGGAGGACCGCTGGTTCGCCCTGCTGCTCCCGGTCTCGTTCCTGATCTACATGGTGACGATGATCGGTGAGTCCAGCCGGGCCCCGTTCGACATGCCGGAGTCCGAAGGCGACCTGGTCGGCGGTTTCAACACCGAGTACAGCTCCATCAAGTTCGCGATGTTCATGCTCTCCGAGTACATCCACATGGTCACCGTGTCGATGATCGCGGTGACGCTGTTCCTCGGCGGCTGGCGGGCTCCGTGGCCGATCAGCACCTTCTGGGAGGGCGCGAACCACGGCTGGTGGCCGATGCTCTGGTTCGTCGTCAAGCTCCAGGTGCTGATCTTCTTCTTCATCTGGCTCCGTGGCACTCTCCCGCGGGTCCGCTACGACCAGCTCATGAAGCTCGGCTGGAAGGTCCTCATCCCGGTAGCGCTGGTGTGGCTGATGCTCGTCGCGACCGTCCGGGCCTTCCGGAACGAGGGTTACGCCTTCGGTGACATCGCCCTCTATGTCGGCGGCGGCGTACTCGCCCTGCTGCTGCTCTCCTTCGTCGTCGACATGTTCCGCGAGAAGGCGAAGGAGGCCGAGGAGCCCGCCGAGGCCCCGGCCGCCTTCGACCCGATGGCGGGCGGGTTCCCCGTGCCGCCCCTGCCGGGACAGGAACTCCCACCCGTCCCGCGACGCCCCTCGCGCCGTGAGCGGGAGCTGATTGTCAGTGGTGGACCCGATACTCAGAGTGACGGATCTCTGGGCGGAACTACGGATGGAAAGGAGGCGTCCGATGACTGAGGAACCCAAGGACACCAAGCCCGGTTTCCAGAACCCCGTGGCCGGCTTCGGCGTGACCTTCAAGGCCATGTTCAAGAAGCGTCTGACCGAGCAGTACCCGGAGCAGCAGAAGACCACGGCTCCGCGCTTCCACGGACGGCACCAGCTCAACCGCCATCCGGACGGCTTGGAGAAGTGCGTCGGCTGTGAACTGTGCGCCTGGGCCTGCCCCGCCGACGCGATCTACGTGGAGGGCGCGGACAACACCGACGAGGAGCGCTACTCGCCGGGCGAGCGGTACGGCCGCGTCTACCAGATCAACTACGCCCGCTGCATCCTGTGCGGCCTGTGCATCGAGGCCTGCCCCACCCGCGCGCTCACGATGACCAACGAGTTCGAGCTGGCCGACTCCAGCCGGGCCAACCTCATCTACACCAAGGAGCAGCTGCTCGCCGGTCTCGAGGAGGGCATGGTCGACTCGCCCCACGCCATCTACCCCGGGACGGACGAGCAGGACTACTACCGGGGCCTGGTGACGGAAGCGGCGCCCGGCACCGAGCAGCAGGTCGCCCACTCCAAGGGCGAGGTCGTGCAGGAGGCCGACTCGACCTTCGGCGAGACCGAACCGGCGTCGGGGAAGGCGGTCGGCCGATGACCACCCAGCTCGCCGCCTACTCCACCTCCACCCCGGAGGCCGTCCAGTTCTGGATCCTCGGCACCGTCGCGGTGATCGGCGCCCTGTGCACCATCCTCATGAAGAGGGCCGTGCACAGCGCGCTCTGCCTCGCCGGCACCATGATCATCCTGGCGGTGTTCTACCTCGCCAACGGCGCCTACTTCCTGGGCGTCGTCCAGATCGTCGTCTACACCGGCGCGATCATGATGCTGTTCCTGTTCGTGGTGATGCTCGTCGGCGTCACCGCGGCGGACTCCCTGAAGGAGACCATCAAGGGCCAGCGCTGGCTGGCCCTGCTGTGCGGACTCGGCTTCGGCATCCTGCTGGTCGCCGGGATCGGCAACGCGTCGCTGACGGAGTTCAACGGCATCGGCCAGGCGAACGCCGGGGGCAACGTGGAGGGCCTCGCCGCCCTCCTGTTCACCAGGTACGTCTTCGCGTTCGAGATCACCGGCGCCCTGCTCATCACGGCGGCGGTCGGCGCCATGGTGCTCACCCACCGCGAGCGCACCGAGCGGGCCAAGACGCAGCGGCAGCTCGCCGAGGAGCGGGTGCGCGCAGGCAAGCAGCTGCCGCCGCTGCCGGCGCCCGGGGTGTACGCCCGGCACAACGCGGTCGACATCGCGGGCCTGCTGCCCGACGGCACCACCTCCGACCTCACCGTCAGCAAGACCCTCCGCGAGCGCGGCCAGATCCGCGACGTGTCACAGGAGGCGCTCAACGACCTCAAGGCCTTGGAACAGCGGTCCGAGGAGCGGCTGGAGCGCAGGGCGGTCGGGCCGGCGAAGTTCCAGCGGTCCGAGGAGGCGTCGAAGTGAACCCCGTCAACTACCTCTATCTCGCGGCCCTGTTGTTCACGATCGGCGCCACCGGCGTGCTCATCAGGCGCAACGCGATCGTCGTGTTCATGTGCATCGAGCTCATGCTCAACGCCTGCAACCTCGCGTTCGTCGCCTTCTCCCGGATGCACGGCAACCTCGACGGCCAGGTCATCGCCTTCTTCACGATGGTCGTCGCCGCCGCCGAGGTCGTGGTCGGGCTCGCGATCATCGTGTCCCTGTTCCGTGCCCGCCACTCGGCCTCGGTCGACGACGCCAGCCTGATGAAGCTGTAAGGGGTCGGAAGAATCGTGGAGAACCTCATTGCGCTGCTGGTGGCGGCGCCCTTGCTCGGAGCGGCGCTCCTGCTGTGCGGCGGGCGGCGGCTGGACGCCGTCGGCCACTGGCTCGGCACCCTGCTCTCGGCCGTCTCCTTCGTGCTCGGCCTGGTGCTGTTCACCGACATGCTGGGCCGGGACGCCGAGAACCGCGTCCTGAGCCAGCACCTGTTCAGCTGGATCCCGGTCGAGGGCTTCCAGGCGGACGTCGCCTTCCAGCTCGACCAGCTGTCCATGACGTTCGTGCTGCTGATCACGGGCGTCGGATCGCTGATCCACCTGTACTCCGTCGGGTACATGGAGCACGACGAGCGGCGCCGCCGCTTCTTCGGCTATCTGAACCTGTTCCTCGCGGCGATGCTGATCCTCGTCCTCGCCGACAACTACCTGCTGCTGTACGTCGGCTGGGAAGGCGTCGGTCTCGCCTCCTACCTGCTGATCGGCTTCTGGCAGCACAAGCCCAGCGCCGCCACGGCAGCGAAGAAGGCCTTCCTGGTCAACCGCGTGGGCGACATGGGCCTGTCCATCGCGATCATGCTGATGTTCCTGTGGTTCGGCACCTTCGCCTTCGGGCCGGTGCTCGGCGGCCACGGGGAGGCCGGTCTCGCCGGTGCCGCCGGTGAGGACAAGCTGACCGCGATCGCGCTGATGCTGCTCCTCGCCGCCTGCGGCAAGTCCGCCCAGGTGCCGCTGCAGTCCTGGCTCGGGGACGCGATGGAGGGCCCGACCCCGGTCTCGGCCCTCATCCACGCCGCGACGATGGTGACGGCGGGCGTCTACCTGATCGTCCGCTCCGCGGCCGTCTTCAACGGCGCCCCCGACGCTCAGCTGGTCGTCACCATCGTCGGCGCGGTCACGCTCCTGTTCGGTGCGATCGTCGGTTGCGCGAAGGACGACATCAAGAAGGCGCTGGCCGGCTCGACCATGTCGCAGATCGGCTACATGATCCTCGCCGCCGGCCTCGGCCCCATCGGCTACGTCTTCGCGATCATGCACCTGGTGACGCACGGCTTCTTCAAGGCCGGGCTGTTCCTCGGCGCCGGCTCGGTCATGCACGGCATGAACGACGAGGTCGACATGCGCCGCTACGGCGGACTGCGGAAGTACATGCCCGTCACCTTCGTCACCTTCGGCCTCGGCTACCTGGCCATCATCGGCTTCCCGGGCCTGTCCGGGTTCTTCTCCAAGGACAAGATCATCGAGGCGGCGTTCGCCAAGGGCGGGACCGAGGGCTGGATCCTCGGCGCATGCGCCCTGCTCGGCGCGGCCATCACCGCGTTCTACATGACGCGCGTGATGCTGATGACGTTCTTCGGCGAGGAGCGCTGGCGCAACGCCCCGACGCCGTCCCCGGCCGAGCCAAGCGCGGAGCCCGCCGCCGAGACGCGCGGCGAGTACACCCCGCCGCATCCGCACGAGTCGCCCAAGGTCATGACGATCCCGATGATCGTGCTGGCCGTCGGGTCGGTCGCCGGCGGTGCGTTCTTCAGCATCGGCGACCGGTTCATGCACTGGCTGGAGCCGATCACCGGGCACAGCCACGGCAACCCGCCGATCAGCGCGGGCGTGGTCACCGGCGCGACCGTGGCGTGCATGGTCATCGGTGTGGCCATCGCCTGGGCCCAGTACGGCCGCCGTCCGGTCCCGGCTGTCGCCCCGCGCGGGTCGCTGCTCACCCGGGCCGCCCGGCGCGACCTGCTCCAGGACGACTTCAACCACGTCGTCCTGGTCCGCGGCGGCGAGCACCTCACGCGGTCCCTGGTCTACGTCGACCACACCCTGGTCGACGGCGTCGTCAACGGCACGGCGGCCTCGGTCGGCGGCCTCTCCGGGCGGATGCGCAAGCTGCAGAACGGCTTCGCCCGCTCCTACGCGGTCTCGATGTTCGGGGGTGCGGCGGTCATCGTCGCCGTGACCCTGCTGATGAGGGCGGTCTGATACCGATGTCCTTTCCTCTGCTGACAGTGACAGCGGCGCTCCCGGCCGTCGGGGCGATCGCAACGGCCGCCGTACCGGCCGCCAGGCGCACCGCGGCCAAGTGGCTGGCGCTGCTCTTCTCGCTCGCCACGCTCGTCCTGGCGATCGTCGTCCTGGTCCGCTTCGACCCGGGCGGCGACCGCTACCAGCTCACCGAGTCGCACGCCTGGATCGCGGACTTCGGCGTCCGCTACGAGCTGGGTGTGGACGGCATCGGGGTGGCGCTGGTCGCGCTGACCGCCCTGCTGATCCCGTTCATCATCCTCGCGGGCTGGCACGACGCCGACCCCCTGGAGACCGGCAGCAGCCGCTGGCGGCCGACGCAGGGCTTCTTCGCCCTGATCCTCGCCGTCGAGGCGATGGTGATCCTCTCGTTCGAGGCCACCGACGTCTTCCTCTTCTACATCTTCTTCGAAGCCATGCTGATCCCGATGTACTTCCTCATCGGCGGCTTCGGGGACCGTGCCCACGAGCACGGCGAGAAGGCGGCGGCGACGCAACGTTCGTACGCCGCGGTGAAGTTCCTCCTCTACAACCTGGCCGGCGGTCTGATCATGCTGGCGGCGGTGATCGGCCTGTACGTGGTCGCCGGGAACTTCTCGCTGCAGGAGATCGCCGAGGCCCGCGCCAACGGCACGCTCGACATGGCGACCGGCACCGAACGCTGGCTGTTCCTCGGCTTCTTCTTCGCCTTCGCGGTGAAGGCGCCGCTGTGGCCGCTGCACACCTGGCTGCCCAACGCCATGCAGGAGTCCACCGCACCGGTCGCCGTGCTCATCACGGCGGTCGTCGACAAGGTGGGCACCTTCGCGATGCTCCGCTTCTGCCTCCAGCTGTTCCCGGAGGCCAGCAAGTGGGCCACGCCCGCCATCCTCGTCCTGGCCCTGATCAGCATCATCTACGGGGCGCTGCTCGCGGTCGGCCAGCGGGACATCAAGCGGCTGATCGCCTACGCGTCGATCTCCCACTTCGGCTTCATCATCATGGGCATCTTCGCGATGACCAGCCAGGGCCAGTCCGGGGCCACGCTCTACATGATCAACCACGGCATCTCGACGGCCGCGCTGATGCTGGTGGCGGGCTTCCTGATCTCCCGGCGCGGCTCGCGGCTCATCGCCGACTACGGCGGAGTGCAGAAGGTCGCCCCGGTGCTCGCCGGCACGTTCCTCATCGGCAGCCTCGCGACCCTGTCCCTGCCGGGGCTGGCGCCGTTCGTCAGTGAGTTCCTGGTCCTGGTCGGCACGTTCACGCGCTACCCGGTGATCGGCATCATCGCCACCTTCGGCATCGTCCTCGCCGCGCTCTACACCCTCGTCCTCTACCAGCGGACGATGACGGGCCCGGTGAAACCGGAGGTCTCCGCGATGCCGGACCTCCGGGTCCGTGAGCTCGTGGTCGTCGCCCCGCTGGTCGCCCTGCTGATCTTCCTGGGTGTCTACCCGAAGCCCGTCACACAGATCATCGACCCGGCGGTCAAACAGACCATGTCCGACGTCCAGAAGAAGGACCCCCAGCCCGAGGTGGAGGCGGCCAAGTGAGCGCAACAGCCGTCCACAGCCTGTGGACAACCGCGGCCGACCCGATCACCAAGATCGACGCGCCGAAGATCGAGTACGGACAGTTGTCGCCGACCCTGATCGTCGTCGGTGCGGCGATCATCGGGATCCTGATCGAGGCGTTCGTTCCGCGAAAGTCGCGCTACTACGCCCAGATGTTCGTGTCCGTCGTCGCTCTCGTCGCCGCCTTCGCCGCGGTCGTGGCGCTCGCGGCCGGCGGGTACGGCACGACCAAGGCGCACATCGCGGCGATGGGCGCGATCGCCGTCGACGGGCCTGCCCTGTTCCTGCAGGGCACCATCCTGCTGTCGGCGCTGGTGGGTCTGTTCACCTTCGCCGAGCGACGCCTGGACCCCGAGGCGCACGGCAACCGCGTCGACTCCTTCGCCGCGCAGGCCGCGTCCGTGCCGGGCAGTGAGAGCGAGAAGGCCGCGGTCAAGGCCGGGTTCACCACCACCGAGGTGTTCCCGCTGCTGCTGTTCGCGGTCGCCGGCATGCTGGTCTTCCCGGCGGCCAACGACCTGCTGACGCTGTTCGTGGCGCTGGAGGTCCTCTCCCTCCCGCTGTACCTGCTGTGCGCGCTGGCCCGCCGCAAGCGGCTCATGTCGCAGGAGGCGGCGGTCAAGTACTTCCTGCTCGGCGCCTTCGCCTCCGCGTTCACCCTGTTCGGCATCGCGCTGCTCTACGGCTACGCGGGCTCGATGTCGTACGCGACGATCGCGCAGGTCGTCGACGGCACCGTGCAGGACGTCAACCCGGCGCTCGCCGACACCATGGGCAACGACGCGCTGCTGCTGATCGGCGCCGCGCTGCTGGTGATGGGGTTGCTGTTCAAGGTGGGCGCGGTGCCGTTCCACATGTGGACGCCGGACGTGTACCAGGGCGCGCCGACGCCCGTGACCGGCTTCATGGCGGCGGCGACGAAGGTGGCGGCGTTCGGCGCGCTGCTGCGGCTGCTGTACGTCGTACTGCCGGGCCTGCGCTGGGACTGGCAGCCGGTCATGTGGGCCGTGGCCATCGTCACCATGCTGGGCGGTGCGATCGTCGCGATCACGCAGACCGACATCAAGCGGCTGCTGGCGTACTCGTCGATCGCCCACGCCGGGTTCATCCTGGCGGGTGTCATCGCGACCACGCCCGACGGCGTCTCGTCAGTGCTGTTCTACCTGGCGGCGTACTCGTTCGTCACGATCGGCGCCTTCGCGGTGGTGACCCTGGTCCGCGACGCGGGCGGTGAGGCGACCCACCTGTCCAAGTGGGCGGGGCTCGGGCGCAGGTCCCCGCTGGTGGCGGCGGTGTTCGCGGTGTTCCTGCTGGCCTTCGCGGGCATCCCGCTGACGTCCGGCTTCGCCGGCAAGTTCGCCGTGTTCAAGGCGGCGGCGGAGGGCGGGGCCGCCCCGCTCGTCGTGATCGGTGTGATCTCGTCGGCGATCGCGGCGTTCTTCTACATCCGCGTCATCGTGCTGATGTTCTTCAGCGAGCCGCGGCCGGAGGGCCCGACGGTGGCCGTGCCGTCGCCCCTGACGATGACGGCGATCGGCGTGGGTGTGGCGGTCACGCTGGTGCTCGGTGTGGCGCCGCAGTACTTCCTGGATCTGGCGGGGCAGGCGGGGGTGTTCGTTCGCTGACGCCACTCAGGGGTCCTTACACGAAGGCCGCGGCCCGGTACCCCCGTCAGGGGTTCCGGGCCGCGGCTCGTCCAGGCCTACTGCGTCCTGTCCCGGCGCGCCCGGATCTGAGTGAGGTCCAGGTCCGCCGGGAACGGAACGTCCACCTTCATCCGCTCGCGGAAGATGTTGATGCCGGTGTAGGCGCCCGTGGTCGGCTCCAGCTCGAAGACATGCACCGCAGCGCGCCCGTTCTCGTTCTCGACCCGCCAGTAGTGCGGAATCCTGGCCCGCGCGTACTTCAGGGGCTTGGTCTCGCGGTCGCGGGAGACGGAGTCCTCGGAGACGACCTCGATGACCAGGAGGACAGCGCCCGCGGGAAACCGGGTCTGATCAGGGTCTTCCACTACGTCCCCGCGCACCACGACAACATCCGGCTCGGGACGGTTCTGGCGGTCGAGGTCGATGGTGAACTCGCGGAACACCTCGAGATCGGCGGGCGCCAGAGACTGCAGCTGCCACTTGAAAAAGTCGATGGCACGCTCGTGAAAGATGGTCTGCGGACTCACGAAGACGAGGCTCCCGTCGATCAGCTCCGTGTGCGGAGGGAGATTCGGGAGGCGGTCCAGATCGTCGGCGGTCCAGCCGCCTTCCGGCGGGGTCGGCCAGGTGACCTTGGACGCCTTCGGTGCGACGCTCATCAGTGCTCCCATGGGACGGAGTCTCGCGGGCGCATTCAGACTATCCGCCGGAATCGGGGAGGCCTTCCGCGAACGTGTGAACGGCGATCGTGTCCTTGACGCAGCTGTACGGGGCGGACCTGTGGATAACTCCGGGGCTGTCGGTGTGGGCGCCTATGGTGGACGCAGTGGTCGAAGCGCGACGCACGGGGGACGCAACGATGGGCGCTACTGGCGGGACAGGTGTGATGACGGAACTGGACGCGGTGACCGGAGCCGGGGCGACCGGGGCCGGGATCGGCGCGGGCGGCGGCTCCGCCGGGCTCCTCGGCGCCGACGCGAGCGAGGCGCTGGCCGCGCTGACCCGGGTCTTCGGCTACGACGCCTTCCGCGGTGAGCAGGAAGCCGTCATCGACCATGTCGTGGCGGGCGGCGACGCCGTCGTGCTCATGCCGACCGGCGGTGGCAAGTCGCTGTGCTACCAGATCCCGTCCCTGGTCAGGCCAGGTACGGGGGTAGTCGTCTCCCCGCTCATCGCCCTGATGCAGGACCAGGTGGACGCGCTGCGAGCGCTGGGCGTGCGGGCCGGCTTCATGAACTCCACGCAGGACTTCGACGAGCGCCGGATGGTGGAGGCCGAGTTCCTCGCCGGCGAGCTGGACCTGCTGTATCTGGCGCCGGAGCGGCTGCGGCTGGAGAGCTCGCTCGATCTGCTCTCCCGCGGGAAGATCTCCCTCTTCGCGATCGACGAGGCGCACTGCGTCTCCCAATGGGGCCACGACTTCCGGCCCGACTACCTGGCGCTGTCCCTGCTCGGCGAGCGCTGGCCGGACGTGCCGCGGATCGCGCTGACGGCGACGGCCACCCACGCGACGCACCAGGAGATCACCGAGCGGCTGAACATGCCGACGGCCCGCCACTTCGTAGCGAGCTTCGACCGGCCCAACATCCAGTACCGGATCGTGCCCAAGGCCGACCCGAAGAAGCAGCTGCTGAGCTTCCTGCGCGAGGAGCACGCGGGCGACGCGGGCATCGTCTACTGCCTGTCGCGCAACTCGGTCGAGAAGACCGCGGAGTTCCTCAGCCGCAACGGCGTCGAGGCGGTGCCGTACCACGCGGGGCTTGATGCGGGGACGCGCGCGGCCCACCAGTCCCGCTTCCTGCGGGAGGACGGCCTGGTCGTGGTGGCGACCATCGCCTTCGGCATGGGCATCGACAAGCCGGACGTCCGTTTCGTCGCCCACCTCGACCTTCCCAAGTCGGTCGAGGGCTACTACCAGGAGACGGGCCGGGCCGGCCGCGACGGGCTGCCGTCGACGGCCTGGATGGCCTATGGGCTGAACGACGTCATCCAGCAGCGCAAGCTGATCCAGTCCGGCGAGGGTGACGAGGCGTTCCGGCGCCGGGCCCAGGCCCACCTGGACTCGATGCTGGCGCTGTGCGAGACGGCCCAGTGCCGCCGGGGCCAGCTCCTCGCCTACTTCGGCCAGGACCCGGACGCGCCCCGCTGCGGCAACTGCGACACGTGCCTGAGCCCGCCGGAGACCTGGGACGGCACCGTCGCGGCGCAGAAGGCGCTGTCCACGGTGGTCCGGCTGCAGCGGGAGCGCGGGCAGAAGTTCGGCGCGGTGCAGATCGTCGACATCCTGCTGGGGAAGCGGACCGCCAAGGTCATCCAGTTCGACCACGACCAGCTGTCCGTGTTCGGCATCGGCGAGGAGCTCACCGAGGGCGAATGGCGGGGAGTCATACGCCAGTTGCTCGCGCAGGGCCTGCTCGCGGTGGAGGGCGAGTACGGCACGTTGGTGCTGACCGAGGCCAGCGGGGCGGTGCTGCGGCGGGAGCGGGACGTGCCGCTGCGCAAGGAGCCGAAGAAGCCGGTGACCTCCCGGCCGGGGTCCTCGTCCGCCGGCTCCGGGCGGGGCGAGCGAAAGGGCAAGGCGGTTGCCGCAGAGCTGCCCGAGGCACTGCTGCCGGCCTTCGAGGCGCTGCGCGCCTGGCGTGCCGAGCAGGCTCGTGAGCAGGGCGTCCCGGCGTATGTGATCTTCCACGACGCCACACTGCGGGAGATCGCCACGCTGTGGCCGACGTCGGTGGGGGAGCTCGGCGGGATCAGCGGGGTCGGCGAGAAGAAGCTCACCACGTACGGGGAGGGTGTGCTGGCGGTGCTCGCGTCGCTGGGCGCACCGGCAGACGCGGCTCCGGGAGCGGACGTGGCTCCGGGAGCGGGCGTGGCTCCGGGAGCGGGCGCGGCTCCGGCCAAGACCCCTGCTCACATCCCTGGTCAGGACGCGGGCGAGCCGGACTACTGGCCGGAGATGGACGCGGAGCCGGAGCCCGACGACTGGATATAAGGGCCGGGCTCCGGCCAGGTCACCGGGACCGGGGAGCCGGACCGGTCACAACGCCCGTCCCGCATACGCCCTGACATCCGCGTGGAGTCCGTCGTCGCCGTGGCGAGAGCCGCCCGGGCCTCCTCGGTGGCGCGGTGCCGGGTCAGTGCCCGCGAGCAGTTCCGCCACCGGCCGCCGGGGCGGCGATCCCACGGGGAGCCACCACCTGCCGGCCAACCCACCCGAGAGAGCCCCCGACTGCCGGGCCGGCGCGCCCCCCGGGAGCCCGCGAGACTCATCGGCCGCGCGGGCCGGCCCGGCTACGACAGCGCCGTCAGGCCCGGGGCGAACGCGATCAGCAGGGGCAGCAGCGGTACGAGCGCCGCCGTCGTGGTGGTCAGGGCCCGGTGCCGGCGGCCCAGCCGGGGCGGCGGCTCCAGGAGCCGGTCGACCCGCTCGCCCAGCAGGCGGTGGCTGGAGGCGCAGGACAGCACGCCGCGGTGCTGGTTGAGCTCGATCAGGGCCAGGGCCGTGGTCAGGTGGCCGCAGCGGCGGGAGGCCGTGTCGTCGGCGGCCAGTTCGACCAGGCGGTGGGTCTGGTCGCAGAAGTGGGCGAACAGCGGGATGCGGGGGAAGCCGGTGGCCAGTGCCGTGGACAGGTGCAGCAGCCAGTCGTGGCGGGCTCGGGCGTGGCCCCGCTCGTGGGTGAGGACGGCGTCGATCTGGTGGCCGGTGAGGCGGTGCAGGGCGCCCGTGGTGACGATCAGCTGGGGCGGGCTGCCGGGCATCCACCAGGCGTCCGGGTACTCGTCCTCCAGGACCAGCAGCGGTCCCCGCGCCGCGGGCAGGCCGGCCGGCAGGTCGGGGGCGCGCTCGCGCAGATGGGCGCGGGCCTGGGCGCGGCGGCGGCGTGCCTCGACGAGCTCCCGCGCGAGCATCGCCGTCGTCCAGGCGGCACCGCAGGCCAGCAGCAGGGTGAGGGCGGCGGCCCATGGCGGGGCGGTGGACAGGTCGTACGCCGCGGTCACCGCGGGGGGTGCCGGGGCGAAGAGCTGGGCGCGGACGGTGCCGAAGACGGCCGCGGCGCCCAGGGAGAGTGCCGTCACGCAGCACAGCAGGACGGTGGCCACCAGGCACTGCCAGACCCACAGCGCGACCACCGGTTCCCGCTCGGGCCACGCCGCCCGGGTCAGCGCTCGGGGAACGGGGACGGCGGCCGTCACGGCGACGACGCTCAGCAGGAGCAGGCAGACGGTCATGGCCACGGGCTCCGGTTCCTCGTCGGAAGAGGGGCGGCTACGGGTCGTGCGGGGGAGGGCGGTCGCCGTGCGCACCGGTGACCACGCCGGACGTGGCGTCCGTGCGGGCACACCGCCCTGCGCCCAGTATGACGGGCCGGACGGTGTGCGTCAGGGGCTGGACGACAACGGACACCAGACGGAAGGGGTGACCGCCGGACGCCCGGAGAGCCGGCTCCCGGCCGGTCCGCGTCAGCCCTGGAC
>NZ_POUC01000709.1 GCF_002891435.1 Streptomyces cahuitamycinicus | reverse complement strand
GTCCCACCCCACCGGCCCTCTGGTTGGCGGGGCGGCGGGCCGGCGGGGCGGGGGTCTTCAAGCCCGTATGCGAACTTCAGGTGCGGATACGGGGTTCAGGTCCGGATGTGGAATCCCGCGCTCAGCTGCTGCTCCCGCCGTGAGCTGGGACCGACGCGAAGCACGAACTCGCCTGGTTCGACCACGCGCCGGTTGTCGGCCGTGACGAGTGAGCACTGCGCGGCAGGGACGCTGAGGTGGACGTCCAGGCTTTCGCCGGGAGGGACTTCCACCTGGGTGAAACCCTTCAGCTCCTGCTCGGCCCAGGTGACGCTGGTGGTCAGGTCGCTGATGTATGCCTGGACCGTTTCCAGGGCCGGACGGGCGCCGCTGTTGGTGAGCCGCACCGTGGCGTCGACGGTGCCGTCGGCGGCGACGTCCGGGTCGTGCACGACAAGGTCGGAGTAGGTGACGGTGGTGTAGGTGAGGCCCTCGCCGAACGCGAACAGGGGGTCCTGGGTGAGGTCCGCGTAGCGATTCCCGTGCTGGCCTCGCACCTGGTTGTAGAAGACCGGTTGCTGTCCGACGTGGCGTGCGAAGGAGACCGGGAGCCGGCCGCTGGGTTCAGTGAGTCCGAGGAGGAGTTCGGCGATGGCGCGGCCACCGCGCATGCCCGGGTTGAACGCCTCGATGAGGGCTGCCGCGTTCAGTGCCGAGTCCGGGAGGGTGCTCGGCTTGGACTGGGCGAGTACGACGATCATCGGTGTGCCGGTGGCGGCGACCGCGTCCAGCAGTGCGATCTGGCCGCCTTGGAGGTCGAGCGTGGCCGTGGAGCGCACCTCGCCGGTGAGGGCAATGGTGTCCCCCACGACCACGACGGCGTAGTCGGCCGCCTCCGCGGCGGCGGTGGCCTCCCGAAGCTGTGCCTGGTCGACCGGTGCGGGGGTGAAAACGGATGGCTGCGGTTGGCCGTCGGGCCCGAGGGACCACTCGGAGCTGGAGGCGGGGCTTTCGATGTCGGCTCCGCGGGCGTACGTGATGGTCCAGTCGGCCGGCGCGACGGCGCGAAGGCCATCGAGCACCGTCTCCACCGACTCGCGTGGATGTCCGTCGGGCATCCACGGGACCTGGCCGGTGGCACCCGCCCAGTCGCCGAGCATGGCCTCCGGGCTGTCGGCGTTGGGGCCGATGACCGCGATCGTCCGCTGCTTGCCTCGGCTCGCGGCGCGGCCGGTTCCGTCCGAGGTCAGCCCGCCCTCGAGGGGCAGGATCCCCTCGTTGCGCAGCAACACCAGGGAGCGACGGGCGGTCTCCAGGTTGAGGTCGGCGTGTGCGCTGCAGCCGATCACCCGCGCCTGCCGCTCGGGGTCGGGGGCGCGGGGGTCCTCGAAGAGCCCGAGCTCGAACTTCAGCCGCAGAACCCGCCGTACCGCGTCATCGATCTGCTTCTGTTCAATCAGGCCGCGGGCGACCGCCTCCTGGGCGCCCTCGAAGAACTGCGGTGTGGCCATGATGAGGTCGTTCCCGGAGCTGACGGCTACCGCCGCCGCCTCGGCGTAGTCGGCGCAGGTCCGCTGGTCGTAGACCATCCGGCCGACGTTGTCCCAGTCGGTCACCAGCGTCCCGGTGAAACCCCACTCGCCCTTGAGCACGTCGTTGATCAGCCACTGATGCGCGGTGATGGGCACCCCGTCGATGGACTGGTAGCCGAGCATGAAGCCGCGGCAGCCGGCCCGTACCGCCTGCTCGAAGGGGGGCAGGAACCACGAGCGCAGCTTGCGGGGGCTGAGATCGGCTTCGCTGGCGTCGCGCCCGCCCAGGGTTTCGGAGTAGCCCGCGAAGTGCTTTGCGTACGCCAGCACGGCTGTCGGGTCGCTGAGGCCCTCGCCCTGGTAGCCGCGCACCATCGCCGCCCCGAGTTCTCCGATCAGGAACGGGTCCTCGCCGAACGTCTCGTTGATCCGGCCCCAGCGCAGGTCCCGGGTGATGCACAGCACCGGGGAGAACGTCCCGTGGATTCCGGTCGCCGCGATCTCGGTCGCGGCCGCTCGGGCGACTCGGTGGAGCAGGGAGGCATCCCAGGTGCAGGCCATGGCCAGCTGGGTCGGGAAGATGGTCGCCCCCGGCCAGAACGAGTGGCCGTGGATGCCGTCGTCGACTGTCAGCAGCGGTATGCCGAGCCGTGTCCGCCGGGCCAGTTCCATGGCCTGCGGCATGAGGTCGGGAGACACATGCAGGACTGCCCCGGCAAGCTTGGCCGACACGATGTCCGCGAGGTCCCCGTGTTGTGCGTCGAGCATCAGCAGCTGCCCGACCTTCTCCGGCAGGGTCATCCGGGACAGCAAGTCGTCGGTTCTCGCTTCCACGGACGCTTCCGGATCCAGGTATGCGGCAGAGTGGACCGGCTGTCCCACGGTGTTCTCCAAGAGATGAGTCGTCACAGATCAGAGAGTTGATGGGCGACGGTGAGTGCTTCGTCGCGCGAACCTTGCCGCCCGGCGCGGCGGGGCTCGCGTGCCGTCCGTCCGCCGCTCTGGGCGGGACCGGTACGGCATGGGGCGGCGGGGCGGG
>NZ_POUC01000708.1 GCF_002891435.1 Streptomyces cahuitamycinicus | reverse complement strand
GTTCCGACGGGGCCCTCGGGCGGCTCCGCCCGCGTGGGGGGACGCACGGGCGCTTCGGCCGGGCGGGACGCGGCTCCGGCTGCGGGCGTCTGATCCGTCGCGTAGGTGGTCATCCGCATGCCGTCGGCGTACACCCAGTGCCCGTGGGCGGAGTCGTAGAGCCACACGGACTCGCCGTCGACGACGACGCCGATCCGCATGCCATGGGTGCGGGCGCGGAACGACTCCCGGTCGAGGCCGCCCGCGAGGTCCTCCACCGCGGAGCGGTAGCGCGCCAGGGCCTCCTGCGCCCGGCCCAGCAGCGGACGCGGATCGGCGGCGCGGGTGAGCGGCCCGTCCGCCGCGGGCGGGTCCTGCGGTACGGCGACCAGGCGGCGTCCGTCCACCCAGGCCGACCAGCCGTTGAAGCACAGCACGTGCCCCCAGTCGCCCTGCCGCTCCAGCAGCTGCACCGGCAGCAGCGGGTCCAGGTCCACGGTGGGCCGGGACGGGTCTGGGGCCTCCCAGGCGGGCATCCCGTTCTGCGGGACCACGTGCGTGGGCCGGAATCCAGGAGTCGTCACAGGCGCTGCCTACTTCCGCATCACGGCCGGTTCGTGGCGGCGCAGCAGCCGGGACACCAGGAAGCCGAAGAGCACCGACAGCACGACCAGCATCCCGACGTCGAGCAGCCACGTGCCGGCGGAGTGCTCGAAGAGGGGGTCCTTCGTCAGATCGTCGGGCACGATCCGGGCCAGCCCGACGGTCCCGGCCATCGCCGCCAGCGCCCAGCGCGCCGGCACCAGCCAGCCCAGCTGCTCCAGCCCGGGGGTGTCGGCCAGCTTGAGCAGAGCCCCGCAGAAGACGACCTGGACGATGGCGATGAGCACGAGCAGCGGCATCGTCACCTCTTCCTTGCGCACCAGCGCGGAGACGAGCAGGCCGAGCATCATCGCGGTGAACGCCAGCAGGGCCACGGCGACCGTGATCTCCATCAGGGGCGGCATCAGCACGCCTTCGCCGCCGGGTGCGTTGAGGTCGACGCCGAGCAGGGCGACCAGGGTCAGCACCACCGCCTGGAGGACGGTGATGACGCCCAGGACGACGACCTTGGACATCAGATACGCCGATCTGGACAGGCCCACCGCCCGTTCCCGCTGGTAGATCACGCGTTCCTTGACGAGTTCGCGTACGGCGTTGGCCGCTCCGGTCAGCACCGCGCCGACGCACAGGATGAGCAGCGCGTTCAGCGCCGTGTCCCGCGTCAGTTTGCCTCCTGCCAGGGCGCGGGCCATCGCGCCCATCACGAACGGCAGGGCGATCATGATGATCAGGAAGGTGCGGTCGGCCAGCAGCGCGGACGTGTACCGGCGCACCAGCGTGCCGAGCTGGGCGCCGCGGCTGCGCGGCCGGGGCGGGGCGGTGATGACGACGGGCTCGGACCGTGGCTGCGGGGGCTGCGCGGAGGCGTCGGCCACGTACCGGCCGTGGAACGGCGAGGCGAGGTACTCCCCCGCCCAGTCCCGGTTCGTGTCCCGGTCGAAGGCCTCGAAGGCCTCCGGCCACTCCTCGAAGCCGAAGAAGGCCAGCGCCTCCTCGGGCGGCCCGTAGTAGGCGATCTTCCCCCCGGGCGCGAGCACGAGGAGCCGGTCGCAGACGTCCAGGCTGAGCACGCTGTGGGTGACGACGATGACGGTCCGGCCGTCGTCGGCGAGGCCGCGCAGCATGTGCATCACCGAGCGGTCCATGCCGGGGTCGAGGCCGGAGGTCGGCTCGTCGAGGAACAGCAGCGACGGCTTCGTCAGCAGCTCCAGAGCGACGCTGACGCGCTTGCGCTGGCCGCCGGACAGGCTGTGCACGGGCTGGTCGGCGCGCTGCTCCAGGCCGAGTTCGCGGATGACCTCGTCGACCCGGGCGCGCCGCTCGGCCTTGGCGGTGTCCTGCGGGAAGCGCAGTTCGGCGGCGTAGGAGAGGGCTTTTCGCACGGTGAGCTGGGCGTGCAGGATGTCGTCCTGCGGAACCAGGCCGATGCGCTGGCGCAGCTCGGCGTAGTCGCGGTAGAGGTCGCGGCCGTCGTAGAGGACGGTGCCGTGGCCGGCGGGCCGCTGGCCGGTGAGGGCGTTGAGGAGCGTGGACTTGCCGGCGCCGCTCGGGCCGACGACGCCGAGCAGGCACTTCTCCCCCACCGGGAACGACACGTGGTCGAGGAGCGTCTTGCGGCCGCGGTCGACGGTGACCGCGAGGTCCTGCACGTCGAGCGAGACCTCGCCGGTGTCGACGTACTCCTGGAGCTGGTCGCCGACGAGGCAGAACGCCGAGTGGCCGATGCCGACGATGTCGCCCTGGCCGACCGCGGCAGTGGTGACGGGGCTGCCGTTGAGGTACGTGCCGTTGTGGCTGCCCAGGTCGACGATCTCGTAGCTGCCGTCGGGCAGGGCGCGCAGTTCGGCGTGCCGGCGGGAGACCGAGAGGTCGTCGATGACCAGGTCGTTGTCGGGGGCACGGCCGATGCGGACGGTGCGGGTGGGCAGCGGACGTACGGTCGTGGGCTGCCGGTAGGTGCCGGTGTGCGCCGGCATGGAGACGGCGGAGGGG
>NZ_POUC01000707.1 GCF_002891435.1 Streptomyces cahuitamycinicus | reverse complement strand
CCCCTGTCCCCGCCCTCGCCGTACCTGACCCGTCACACCCGGCCCGAGCGCCCCGCACGCCGCCTGGTCTGCTTTCCCCACGCGGGCGGCGCGGCGAGCTTCTACCGCCCCTGGGGGCAGTACGTGGACCCCTCGGTGGATCTCCTGGCCGTGCAGTACCCGGGCCGCGAGAACCGGTTCCGCGAACCGCTGGTCCCTGCGATGGATCCGCTGGTGTCGGCCGTCGCCGGGGAACTGCTGACCGTGCCGGCGCTGCCGACCGTGTTCTTCGGACACAGCATGGGCGCGGCCGTCGCGTACGAGACGCTTCTGCGCCTCGAACAGGCGGGGGCCGAGCACGTCACCCGCCTGTGCGTCTCGGGCCGGTCCCCCGACGGTTCCGGAGGGCCTGCGGTGCGGACGGACGACGAGGTGGTCGCGGCGGTCAGGTCCCTGGGCGGCACGAACGCGGCCGTGTTCGACGACCCCGACCTGCGGGAGCTGCTCCTGCCCGCCATCAGCAACGACTACCGCCTGATCGACGACTACCGCCGCCGGACCGACGCGCCGGTGCTGCGGGCCGCCGTCCATGCCCTGACCGGTGACCGGGATCCGCAGGTCACCCCCGACGAGGCGGCAGGATGGCGTGCGGTCACCTCGGGTTCCTTCAGCCTCACCGTTCTGCGGGGCGACCACTTCTACCTCGTATCGGCGGCCGAGGAGGTGGCCCGTATCGCCATGGAACCGGCACGGTCTCTTCCGGTTTAGCGGCATGCCCGGGGTCGGGACAGCACGCACTGAAGTCGGGGGTGCGTCGGATGTCCTGAGACCGGCCGGAAGCGGAATCTGGTCGCATGACGCGAAACCGGTCCGTACTCATCCTGCTGGTAGGGCTGCTGTTCTGCACGGGCATCGTGGGCTCCGGCACCCCGCCACCCCCCGAGACGCGCGCGGTGCGGGCCGCGGAGCGCGGCACCCACCCGCTGCGCACCACCGGCCCGCACGGCGACCCGGGTGATCTGCGGCCCCTGGGGCGCATGGTGGGCGACGCGAGGGTGGTGGGGCTGGGCGAAGCTACGCACAGCTCGCACGAGTTCTTCACGCTCAAGCACCGCGTGCTGCGCTACCTGGTGGAGCACAAGGGCTTCCGCACCTTCGCGCTGGAGACGAGCTGGAGCAGCGGCCTCCGGCTGGACGCGTACGTCCGGACCGGCGAGGGCGACCCGCGACGCATCATGGGGGGCGAGTTCCAGGACACGTACGCGTGGTGGAACACCGACGAGTACCTGGCTCTCATCGAGTGGATGCGCGCGTACAACCTCCGGCATCCGCAGGATCAACTGCGGTTCATGGGCGACGACTTCGCCTACGCGGGCCCGGAACTGTACGACGAGGTGCTCCGGTACACGGCCCGGCACCTGCCCGACCTGCTGCCGCGTATCACCGCGCTGTACCGGGGACTGCGGCCCACCACGTCGGCCGGCACCTACATGAAGTCCTACCTGACCCGGCCCCTGGCCGAGCGCCGGGCGATGGCCGTCCGCGCGGAGACGGCGCTGTCCCTGCTCGCCCGCCTGCCGGTTCCCTCCTCCACGACGGAGGACGCCCACGCCTGGGCGGTCCAGCACGCGCGGGCGCTGGCACAGACCGCGCGCGGCTACGCGTTCGACTTCGACGATCCCGGGCAGCTGAGGAGGTCCATGGGCTACCGGGACGGCTTGATGGCGGACAACGTCGCCTGGTGGGCGGCCCGGACGGGCCACAAGGTGCTGCTGTCCGCGCACAACAGCCACATCGCCTACCGCACCTCCGACCCGCGGTATCCGCGCATGCAGGGCGCGTTCCTGCGGGACCGGCTGGGCAAGGACTACCTCAGCGTCGCCGCGACCTTCGGCGAGGGATCCTTCAACGCGACGGACCCGGACGGGACGGCTCGCGTCCACACCGTGGGGGCCCCGCCGGCGAACAGCACCGAACGCTTCCTCAACCGGGTACGCCCCGGTGACTTCTTCCTGGACCTGCGCTCCTCCCCGGCCCCGGCGCGCACCTGGCTGAAGACCCCCAGGCCCACCCGCAGCATCGGCACGTCCTACCCGGAACGCCCCCACCGGATCGCCCCCGCGGATTCCCACGACGTCCTCTTCCACCTTCGCCACGTCACGTCGGCCCGCTTGCTGTCACCTCCGACCTGACCGCGTCCGCACCACGGCGGCTACCCGAGTGGGATCGAGTACGGCGAACGCCGCGTCCGACGTGTCGTGGTGGAACCAGTCCGTGAAGGCCAGGTCCCGGGCCGCCTCCGACACGGCCCACGACCGGACCGTCGCCTCCAGGTCCTGCTGGACCCTTTCGGACACCCGCCTGACGGCTGCGTCCGCCCTGGCGAACGGTGCCACACTGGATGGCATGGCGGAGACGGACCGAGAGCTCACCCGGCGGCTAGGGCCAGGGCGACGAGGACTGTGTGCCCGTACAGCAGGACGTTGGCACACGACCGGCTGGCGGAGTTGCTGACCGAGCCTGTCCAGACCGCCACAGAGCCCGTACAGACAGCCACACAGCCTGCCGCACGACGACCCCCGCCCCGCCGATATC
>NZ_POUC01000706.1 GCF_002891435.1 Streptomyces cahuitamycinicus | reverse complement strand
GTCCTGGGACGCCGAGGGCTTCACATCCGCCGGCAGCGTGCTGGGAGATTGCGTGGCACCGGGGCCGTCCGGCTCCTCCGACTCCTCACTGCCGTAAGAGCCCTCGCCCTCACTGCCGTTCTCGTCCTCGCCACTCTCGCCGTCGCCACTCTCGTCGTCCCCGTAGCCGCTGTCCTGGGACGCCGAGGGCTTCACATCCGCCGGCAGCGTGCTGGGAGATTGCGTGGCACCGGGGCCGTCCGGCTCCTCCGACTCCTCACTGCCGTAAGAGCCCTCGCCCTCACTGCCGTTCTCGTCCCCGCTCACGGCGGCGACGCTCTCGTCCTCGCCACTCTCGCCGTCGCCACTCTCGTCGTCGCCGTAGTCGCTGTCCTGGGACGACGCCAACGGCTTCACCTCCGCCGGCAGCGTGCTGGGAGACTGCGCGGACTGCGTCGCACCGGAACCGTCCGGCTCCTCCGACCCCTCACTGCCGTTCTCGTCCCCGTTCACGGCGGCGACGCGGCTGCTGCCGTCCGTGTCATCGCTGTCGTCGCCAAGGGATGCGGCAGCCGACTGCTTGTCCTTCACCGTGGCCAGAGCGCGCTCGACCGCCATGTCGGCGCGGCCCTTCTGCTCGTCCAAGCCGTCGATGCGAGCGGTGTCGGGGGCGCCGTTCGACCCCTGCGCACTGGTGCCGCTGGTGCAGCCGTTCCCGGAGGAGGGCCCGTTCACGGCTGTCTCACCAGAGGAGCTGCCGCAGGCGTTTGTGAGAGCCTCGCCATGCGAGTCCGCCAACGCCGGAATGCCGTACAGGGGCAGAATGCTCGTCGCGGCCGCAGCCACAACCAGCCCCTTGCTCAGTTTCTTTCGCATCGTCGTCTTCCTGCTCAAGGAAAGAGGAAAGGGGAACAGCCGACCCTGGCCAGAAGAGGAAAGCGTCAGGGTAGGCCCGTGCCGCAGCCCATTCAGCCGACGCGTCGACGAACCTCAACGCTGGCGGACTGGCAGGTGCTGCGGGGAATCCGGTACAGGTGCACCGAGAGATCGACTAGGGAGTGACTGATCGAGATCCAGCCCGCCGAGCTGTACGCCACGGCGCGCGGAATTCGTCAGCGTTTCCCACTCTTCTTGCGGCGGGGGCTCGGGGTGACTTCCCTCCTCCCGTAGTTTCTCCTCCGCCTGATTTTCTGGCTGGTCCAGTGATGGGATGCGGTGAAGTGCCAGTACCGACAACCCGAGCACCGGTAGATGCGGTCAGGGGTTTTCTCCAACAATGACTGCTTGACCAGCCAGAGCCTCGCCTCGGATTTGGTACGGAATGACGCTTTCCTTGTATCCGGGCATCGCGGCAAGATGATCATACCACTCACACCGCCTCAAATATGCGTTTCGCAACCCCCTTCAACTGAAGGGCCGAACCGATAGTGCATCCGCAGGAAAGCTGCATCAAGCGGGTGACACTCTTATGGGCCAGCCGTCTCCAGACTTCGTCCGTACGGCTCCTATTGGGAAGCTGATGCGAGTGTGCGTTAATCAGATGACACAAACGTGCCTGGCATGCGGCTCATGGACTCCCCCGGCCGAGTGAAAAGACGGCCATGGAAGGCTGGTACCCTCCGGCGCTTCATGTGATCGACGCCATGGAACGAAAGCGCCCCTCCCTCCGTCAATGAGGACGCTCACCTCATCAGCCCGTCAGGGAGAGACGCTTTCAGGTCGGGCCTCCATACCGGGGAATCGAGATGAGGCCCCTGACCGCCGAATGGTATTCGAACGATCAATACCTGGCCCTAGTGGACTCAGGCCGTTCAGACAGCCGCGTCGGGGAGGTCCGCAATCACCACCGTGGCCGTGGCCGTAGCGGTGTTGGTGTTGGTGTTGGTGTTGGTGTTGTTGTTCTCGTTCTCGTTGACGATGACAATGGAGTCGTTGCTGCCGTTGTCGTCGTTGTCGCAGGCGGCGCTGGCAGCGGAGGCGGAACCCGCGAGGAGGGCCACCGCAGCGAGGGTCGACGCAGCTCCGCGCTTCATGGTCATACGCATTGTTGTCTCCGTTCCTTTTCTTCCCCGTTGGAAGAACGAAACAGATACTGCCGCGACACTGGAGACCGCACAACTTGAAAGGCCCCTGAGTCCGGAACTTCACTCATATGGCTCTGTGCTGCAGGTGATGTCGATGATCGAGCACTCAGGCCGACCAACGGAAACGACTGCGCTATAACGGTGAAGCACACGAATAAACCAATGGGCCAACCGCCACAGGCGGCCGGCCTCTAAGGACACATCAAATTGCCCTGGAACCTCTCGAGGGCGACGGCAAACGAAATGCGCGGCTCGAGGCCGCGCATTCGTCTTAGCTTGCCACCGTTCGAGCGGATCTCCTCTTCCTCGGCGGATGAGGATGTAACCCCATCCGCCAGTCAGGGAGAAGCGCTTGCAGTTCGAGCCACGATCCCGAGAGAATCGAATGACCGCCGAACTGGACTCGAACGATCACCAGCCGACTGCATTGGGATCAGCCCAGCGTCACAGAACCGCCAGCAGGAAGCCCAGGAGGCTCGGGTCCGAGGCGCTCTGCGCCGCCGGGGCGGCAGCGGTGGCGGCAGC
>NZ_POUC01000705.1 GCF_002891435.1 Streptomyces cahuitamycinicus | reverse complement strand
CACCTCCGGCAGGCCCTTCGCGGCCCGCGAGCCCCAGCACCTGCCCGCCGCCCACGACTGGGCCGCCGAGGTCGCCGCCGGCATGGACGCCGGCGTGCGCATCTCGCTCCGCCTCGACCTGTCGGCGTACGACCTGTTCGACGACACCTCCGACGGCCGTGCCCGCAGTGCCGGCGCCGCGATCGTCCAGGTGCACAGCCTCGCCGACCCTACCCTGGTCGCCGACGCGGCGGCCCTGTGGGCGGGGCAGGCCGGCGACGCCTTCGGTCCCCGCGCGCGCGTGGACGCGGCCCTCGCCGTCCGCCGCGCGGCCCGCGTCTGGCCCCCGCTCGACCGGCTCGCCGACCAGGATGTGCCCGACGTGCTGGCCCTGACCGAGGACGAGCTGAGCGACCTGCTCGGGGTCGCGGCGACCCGGCTCGCCGCGGCCGGAGTCGCCGTGCACTGGCCGCGGGACCTCGCGCAGGACCTGTCCGCCGCGGCGGTGGTCCGCCCGGCCCCCGGCTCGGCGACCGACGGCACCGGCTTCTTCGAGAGCGAGGACCTCCTCCAGTTCCGCTGGCAGCTGGCGCTCGGCGGCGACCCGCTCACCGACACCGAGATGGACGCCCTCGCCGAGGCCCACCGCCCGGTCGTGAGGCTGCGCGACCAGTGGGTGCTGGTCGACCCGGCGCTCGTCCGCAAGGCCCGCAAACGGGACCTGGGCCTGCTCGACCCGGTCGACGCGCTGTCCGTCGCCCTCACCGGCACGGCCGACGTGGACGGCGAAACGGTCGAGGCCGTCCCCGTGGGCGCGCTGGCCGCCCTGCG
The DNA here is from genome assembly GCF_002891435.1 of Streptomyces cahuitamycinicus. Lineage (GTDB taxonomy): Bacteria > Actinomycetota > Actinomycetes > Streptomycetales > Streptomycetaceae > Streptomyces > Streptomyces cahuitamycinicus. The sequence goes on along the minus strand of NZ_POUC01000705.1, from coordinate 1,804 downwards.
CGACCGCCTGACCGCGGGGATCCACCCGGCCGAACCGCCCCCGGACCTGCGGACCACCCTCCGGGACTACCAGCTCCGTGGCCTGGCCTGGCTCGATCTGATGACCACCCTCGGTCTCGGCGGCTGCCTCGCCGACGACATGGGCCTGGGCAAGACCGTCACTCTCATCGCCCTGCATCTGAAGCGGGCCCGCCGTGAGCCGACACTGGTCGTCTGCCCCGCCTCCCTGCTGGGCAACTGGCAGCGGGAGATCACCCGCTTCGCCCCGGGCGTGCCCGTCCGCCGCTTCCACGGCCCGGACCGCAGCCTCGACGGCCTGGACGGCGGATTCGTCCTCACCACCTACGGCACCATGCGCTCGGCGGCCCTCGCCCTGGCCGAGCGAGCCTGGGGGATGGTCGTCGCCGACGAGGCGCAGCACGTCAAGAACCCCTACTCGGCCACCGCCAAGGCGCTGCGCACGATCCCGGCCCCCGCGCGCGTCGCCCTGACCGGCACGCCCGTGGAGAACAACCTCTCGGAGCTGTGGGCCCTGCTCGACTGGACGACCCCCGGCCTCCTCGGCCCGCTCAAGTCCTTCCGGGCCCGGCACGCGCGTGCCGTGGAGAACGGCGAGGACCAGGAGGCGGTGGAGCGCCTCGCCCGACTGGTCAGGCCTTTCCTGCTGCGCCGCAAGAAATCCGACCCGGGCATCGTGCCCGAGCTGCCGCCCAAGACGGAGACCGACCACCCCGTCCCGCTCACCCGTGAACAGGCCGCGCTGTACGAGGCGGTGGTCCGCGAGTCGATGCTCGCCATCGAGACCACCGAGGGCATGCCCCGCCGCGGCCTGGTGCTGAAGCTCCTCACGTCGCTGAAGCAGATCTGCAACCACCCGGCGCTGTTCCTCAAGGAGGAGCACCACCGCGCCGCGGGCGACCGGCTCGCCGCCCGCTCCGGCAAACTCGCCCTGCTCGACGAGCTGCTGGACACGCTGCTGGCGGAGGACGGGTCCGCCCTCGTCTTCACGCAGTACGTGGGGATGGCCCGCCTGATCACCTCCCACCTGGCTTCCCGCGCGGTCCCGGTCGACCTCCTCCACGGCGGCACGCCGGTCCCCGAGCGGGAGCGCATGGTGGACCGCTTCCAGGCCGGTTCGACGCCCGTGCTGGTGCTGTCCCTCAAGGCGGCGGGCACCGGCCTCAACCTCACCCGGGCAGGACATGTCGTGCACTTCGACCGCTGGTGGAACCCGGCCGTCGAGGAGCAGGCCACCGACCGTGCCTACCGGATCGGCCAGACCCAGCCGGTGCAGGTGCACCGCCTCATCACCGAGGGCACCGTCGAGGACCGTATCGCCGAGATGCTCCAGTCCAAGCGCGCCCTGGCCGACGCGATCCTCGGCTCCGGCGAGTCCTCCCTCACGGAACTGACGGACCGGGAGCTGTCCGACCTGGTGTCCCTGCGGAGGTCGTCATGACACCCGGCCCGGCCGACGAGGCCCGCCGGGCCCTGCGGGAGGCCCGGCAGCGGGCGGCCCAGGACCCCGGCCGGGCAGCTGCCGCCCGTCCTGAGCCGTCCCCTGCCGGGGGAGCCGCAGGCCAGGACACGACACCCGCACCGGCAGCCGCGGCACGCGAGGCGCTGCGACGGGCGGTGGCCGAGCAGCGGGGGAGCGGGCGGGGGGACACCGGTGCCTTCCAGGCCGCTCACTCCTCCGAGGCCGCTCACTCCATCGAGGCCGCTCACTCCTCTGAGGCCGCTCACTCCTCCGAGGGTGCCGGCACGCCCCGGGGCGCCGATGCTCCCGAGGCTGCCGCTGGTG
>NZ_POUC01000704.1 GCF_002891435.1 Streptomyces cahuitamycinicus | reverse complement strand
CCCTCCGCGGCCCAGGCGGCCAGCTCCCCCAGTCCGCCCCGCCGCACCTCCTCGTACGTCTTGGTCAGCTCCCGGCACACCGCGGCCCGTCGCCCGGCCCCGAACACCTCGGCCATGGCCGACAGCGTGTCGTCGAGCCGGTGGGGAGCCTCGAAGTAGACGAGCGTCCGCCGCTCTCCGGCGACCTCCCGCAGCCGGCCCAGGCGCTCTCCCGCCTTGCGCGGCAGGAACCCCTCGAAGCAGAACCGGTCGACCGGCAGTCCGGACAGTGCGAGCGCGGTGAGCACCGCGGACGGCCCGGGCACGGCGGTGACCCGCACGTCCCGCTCGACCGCGGCGGCGACCAGCCGGTACCCCGGGTCGGACACGGACGGCATGCCCGCGTCGGTCACCAGCAGCACCCGCGACCCGCCCACCAGTTCCTCGACCAGCTCCGGCGTCCGGGCGGACTCGTTGCCCTCGAAGTACGACACCACCCGCCCCTTGGGCGTGACGCCGAGCGCCTGGGTCAGCCGGCGCAGCCGCCGCGTGTCCTCGGCGGCGATCACATCGGCTCCGGCCAGTTCCTCGGCGAGCCGGGGCGGGGCGTCCGCGGTGTCGCCGATGGGGGTGCCTGCGAGTACGAGGGTTCCGATCACGCTCCCATCCTCCCAGGGGCGGCGGACGCGGACTCCTCCCAGGGGCGGAGCATGCGGACGCATACCGGCCATGCACGGGACTCACACAGAACGGTTCCCTACGATGGCGCGGTGACCAGTACCGCGTCCTCCACGGACACCCGGCAGGGCCAGGCGCCGCTCGACCAGCGGCCGTCCTGGCAGCAGCGGCTGCGCCGCTTCGGCTACCAGGGGCAGCCCAGAAGCGACGCCCGCGACGTCCGTGACCGCCTGGTGCCGCCGTACACCGAGCCCTCCCCGCGTCTGTGGGCGGCGCTCGGCGTCCCGCACCCGCTCGCGGGCCGGCTGGTGCGCTGGTCGGGCTGGATCGGCCCGCTGCTCGTCACGCTGCTGGCGGGGGTGCTGCGGTTCTGGAACCTGGGCAACCCCAGGGCGGTGATATTCGACGAGACGTACTACGCCAAGGACGCGTGGGCGCTGGTCCACCGCGGGTTCGAACTCAACTGGGACAAGAACGCCAACGACCTGGTCCTGTCGTCGGGCGGGAACGTCACGCTCCCCGCGGACGCCGCGTATGTCGTGCACCCGCCGGTCGGCAAGTACGTCATCGGGCTCGGCGAGTTGATGTTCGGGTTCGACCCCTTCGGCTGGCGTTTCATGACGGCGGTGCTCGGCACGCTGTCCGTGCTGCTGCTGTGCCGGATCGGCCGCCGCCTGTTCCGCTCCACGTTCCTGGGGTGTCTGGCGGGCGCGCTGATGGCGGTGGACGGCCTGCACTTCGTGATGAGCCGCACGGCGCTGCTGGACGGCGTGCTGATGTTCTTCGTGCTGGCCGCGTTCGGCTGTCTGCTGGTCGACCGCGACAGGGCCCGTGCGAGACTCGCCGCCGCGCTGCCGCTGGACGAGGACGGCCGGGCCCGGCCCGACCGGCACACGGCGGAGACGGCCCGCCTGGGATGGCGCCCCTGGCGCTGGGCGGCGGGCCTGATGCTGGGCCTGGCCATCGGCACGAAGTGGAACGGCCTCTACATCCTGGCCGCGTTCTGCCTGATGGCGGTGTTGTGGGACGTCGGCTCGCGGCGTGTCGCCGGCGCCCGGCACCCGTACACGGCTGTCCTCAAACGCGACACGGGCCTGGCGTTCCTCGCCACGGTCCCGGTGGCCCTGGTCACCTACGTCCTGTCCTGGACCGGCTGGATCCTCTCCGCGACCGACGGCTCCGGCGGCTACTACCGCAACTGGGCCGCGACCGGCGGCAAGGGCGGCAGCTGGGCGTTCCTGCCCGACTGGCTGCGCAGCCTGTGGCACTACGAACACCAGGTGTACGAGTTCCATGTCGGCCTGTCCTCACCGCACACGTACCAGTCCAACCCGTGGAGCTGGCTCGTCCTCGGCCGCCCGGTGTCGTACTTCTACGAGTCCCCGGCGCCCGGCAAGGACGGCTGCCCGGCCGACGCCGGCGAGAAGTGCGCCCGCGAGGTGCTAGCCCTCGGCACGCCGCTGCTGTGGTGGGTCGCCTGTTTCGCGGTCCTCTACGTGCTGTGGCGCTGGTTCTTCCGCCGTGACTGGCGCGCGGGTGCCATCGCCTGCGGCATCGCGGCCGGCTACCTGCCCTGGTTCATGTACCAGGAGCGCACGATCTTCTTCTTCTACGCCGTCGTCTTCCTGCCGTTCCTGTGCCTGGCGGTGGCGATGCTCCTCGGCGCGATCATCGGCCCGCCCCGCTCCAGCGACACCCGCCGCGTCGCGGGCGCCACGGCCGCGGGCGTCCTGGTCCTCCTGATCACCTGGAACTTCATCTACTTCTGGCCGCTGTACACCGGCACCGCCATCCCGATCGACGACTGGCGGGCGCGGATGTGGCTGGATACGTGGGTCTGATCTGTGTTCGGTCAAAAATCGAAACTCATGTCCCGGCAGTAAGCGGTTACGCATAGAGTGCCCCCGGGATCGAGCTTTCTGAACGCGTTCAAAGGGGCGCGTGGGGCTCAACGGGGAGGGCCGGCC
>NZ_POUC01000703.1 GCF_002891435.1 Streptomyces cahuitamycinicus | reverse complement strand
TCTCCGCCAGATCCACCCCACGCAACGACACGAACCCACCCCAGAAACACGACGACGGCCTGCACAACCCCAACGGGGTGGTACAGGCCGCCGTCACGCAGCCCCCGGATTTACCAACAGCGTCCGGAAGGCAGGGGCCTTTCCCCTCGCGGGCCCGTTCGGTCACTTCCTGCCTCTGAGCGAGCACATCGCCGGGGATCTTCGGCCATGAGGGCGCTCAACGATTTCAAGACCGAGCATCGCTGGACCGATCCGGAGGACATCAAGAACGGCCTCTACCGTATTGATCTGGCGAGCAGCGAATGGCTTGAGAACGGACACACCCTGGAAGACACGTCGGAAAGAGCTCGGAGCAACTCGCTCAGCGCCTTCGTGACCAGGGCGACCCTCCGGGCGGGACGTGGGCGCATGGGAAACCGAGGATCGGGGGTGCTTCGACCCTTACCCATCTGAAGAGCGCGCAGCGGTGAGCGATCCGTTCGAAAGGAGAACGCCCACCATGACCCAATCCACATGAGAGGACGCCGTCTTGCGTCTGCTGGATGACGTGTACACCTTCGCTGCAACCGGCCCGAGGACCCCGCCGGCTGGCAAAGGGACGCGCTGGCAGTGATGAACCGGGAGGTCGACGATCCTCGCGGATGGATCACCTTGGACTGGGACAAGAGACGCGAGGAGGAGCGGACCGGGAGCCGGTCCTGTTATCCCTTCGCCTTCCTGTCCGAGGAGGGCCTGGGTAGTCGGCTGTACCCGGTGACGGCCGAGACGGCCGTTCGCCTCCTGGTCGAGATGACACATTCGAATGGGGGCCGGTCGGAACGGAGGAACAGACCAGGGCGGCACTCGCTGACGCCCGAATCGTGCTCGACCGGTACGGAGACCGAATCCCCTGCTACAGCAACGTCTCCGTAGCGCGGGAAACCCCGCCACCGGATCTCATGAACGGGGTTACCGGCTGGAGCCCTCTCACCGAGTTCATCGGCGACTTCGGGTTCGTCGTCGTCTCACCACAAGAGGTCGGCGTCTTCTGGTTGTTCGATGCCAGGTGAAGGGCCCACTGCGGTGCGTATCCGAAGCGCGACCACCTCGACCGCGAAACGGTGCACTCCACGTTCCCCATCTGTCTGTGACCGTCGAGGCTGAATACCCTTGCCCCTGACCCCTTTCGAGCATGACCGGCGCTACGGCGAACTGGACCAGGTGATCCGCGCCTACGCAGGCCAGCTGGCTCACGACACACCGGAGCGCCCTCTCAACACCCGGAGCAGTGGAATCCGGCGCCATCCCGAGGCGACGCTCGGCTCTTCGGCCCGCACAGCCTCAGCCCACGGCGCAAAAACGGTCCACCGACTCCGCCAACGGGCCGTCACGAAACTTCGAGGCTGGACAGCCCCCGCACAGCATCGTCATACCGCAACGAGCTGACGGAACTCATGTGTCGCACGGGGGAACGAGGTTGAGAGGATGCTCGAATGCAGCTCTCCATCAAGGGAGGATGCGAGGAATTGCGTGCAGGACACGGAGAAATGCTCCCATCGGTCGCCGCGCGCCTCGTTCACCATGACGGTCCACTGGTCCGAGTTGTGGCCTGGCCGGACAAGCCAGTAGAGGCATTCTCCGTTGTCCGTGGTTGCCCATGGGATGACCCGGGACCCTTCGGCCTCCAGTTCCGTCGGCTTCTTCTCGAATTCCCAGAGGTCTTCCAGGTCTTCGGCCTGGTTCTTTGCCCATTCGAGGAGGTCGTAGTTCTCGTTGGGGCAGCCGGGCTCCAGGACGTACAGATAGTCGTCCCAGTTACTGACTCCGTAGACGTGGATGAGCTCCTTGTAGTCGGCGGGGAGCTCGACCTCAAGGATGCGCTCGACCTCCTCCCAATCCTTCCGGCGGGGCTCGCTCGGCGCTGGGCGATTTCGAGCAGACGCGCAAGAGCGTTAATCATGGCTGGGTCCTGTTCCTATGGGTCAATGAGTCCGGATAGTGGAGAGGTTGCTTTCATTTAGCTGCTCTCGTCAGCCGCCCCTTTTTGGTTGGGTATGAACACGGAATTCCCTGACTCTGTGATTCCGGTACTTCTGTGCTGAGTGAACTGGAAACCGTCTGATCCGTATGCCTCGACGTGTACCCCAGTGGGGATTTTATCACTCCCGTTGTATCGAGGGGTGACGCTGTACTGGATGGTCTCCCCGGACTCGACTGCGGCCCTGATTTGATTCTCAATATGTCGCATGACAGGGGAATTGGCGTAGGCGTGCATGGTGACGAAATTTGCCGGATTGTAGTTGGACCCGCCGAGCTGTGCGCCGAGGAGATGGGCTCGGTTGTGTCCCTTGTCCTTCTGCCAGCCAGGGGGATCACCGTGCGGGTCCGTGGGATTCTTCCCCATCATGTCCTCTCCCAGCGTGGCGACGAGGAACACCCGTCGACCGGCGTCCGCCACCGCGAGCACACCCGCCGGTGGAGCCGGAACGTCGACGGGGCGGACGGCTTCATGTCGTTGAAGGGCAGGTCACGTTCACGGACGCCCACACCGTTTTGCCGGGGCCGCCACGGCGGTCGGTGACGCCCCAGGCGTCGGCCAAGGCGGCGACGAGGAGGAGGCCGCGGCCGGACTCGGACTGGTCGTCGGGGTCGGTGGGGGCGGTGGCGG
>NZ_POUC01000702.1 GCF_002891435.1 Streptomyces cahuitamycinicus | reverse complement strand
CCCGGGGGCGGGGCGGTCAGGAACCCCCGGCGGCCGCTTCCAGTTCGGCCAGGATCAGCTCCTCGACGCCGGCCGCGGTCTCGGCGACCGTCGGCCCCTCGAACAGCGCGCGCGGTGACATCGCGGTGCCGAACAGGGTGTTGATCCGCGACACCGTGCGCAGGGCGAGCAGGGAATCGCCGCCGAGGTCGAAGAAGTCGTCCTGGGACCCGACCCGTTCGGCCCCCAGCAGCTCCTGCCACACCTCGGCGATGAGCTCCTCGGTGGGAGTGGCCGGTGCCTGGTACTCCGTGCCGGTGGCCAGGCCGTGCTCCGGGGCCGGAAGCGCCCTGCGGTCGACCTTGCCGTTGGCGGTCAGCGGCAGCGCGTCCAGCGTGGTGAACAGCGCCGGGATCATGTGCTCGGGCAGCGACGACGCCAGGTGGGCGCGCAGCTCGGCGGCCGTGGGCGCCGGTGCCCCCGCGACGGGAACCACGTGGCCCACGAGGACGGTACGGCCCGGCCCCGGATCGGTATGCGGGACGACGGCCGCGTCTCCGACCGCCGGATGCGTCACGAGCGTGGCCTCGACTTCGCCGGTCTCGACCCGGAACCCGCGAATCTTGACCTGGCCGTCGGTGCGGCCGAGGAACTCCAGAGTGCCGTCGGCCCGCCATGCCACCAGGTCCCCGGACCGGTACATCCGGGTGCCGGGGGCGCCGAAGGGGGCGGCGACGAACCGTTCCGCCGTCGGCCCCGGCCGCCCGAGGTAGCCGTGGGCGAGACCGTCGCCGGCGATGTACAGCTCGCCCGGCACGCCGACCGGCACGGGGGTGAGCCCCTCGCTCAGCACGTACACACGGGTGTTGGGCAGCGGACGGCCCAGGGGCACGGAGCCGTCGCACGGGGAGCGATGCACGTCGTGGGTCGTGGTGAACGTGGTGGCCTCGGTGGGGCCGTACCCGTTGGTGAGCCGCAGCGCGGGGTGGGCGTTCAGGACGCGCACGCAGTGCTCCGGCGAGAGCCGGTCACCACCCGCGACGAGCTGCCGCAGCCCCGAGAACACGCCGATGTCGTCGTCGGCGACCTGGTGGAACAGACCGGCGGTGAGCCACAGATGCGTGACACCGTGCTCCTTGAGGAACCGGCCCAGCTCCGCCGTCGCCGGAAGCCCCTGCGGATGCACGGCCAGTCGCGCCCCGCGCAGCAGGGCCGCCCAGACCTCGAACGTCGACGCGTCGAAGGACAGGGAGGCGAACTGGGCGACCGTGTCACCCTGCCCGACGTCGGTGTACGGGGCCTCGTGCACCAGCCGGACCACGGCCCGGTGCGGAGTGAGCACGCCCTTCGGGGTGCCGGTCGAGCCGGAGGTGTACATCACGTACGCGACGTCGTCGGAGGCCGGGGACCCCGACGGCGCCGTCGCCGGCCACGCGGCCACCGCCGAGGCGTCCCGGTCCAGGTCCACGGCCCGGGCCGCACCGGACGGCAGCCGGTCGCGCGTCCCCGCCTCGGTGACCAGGAGCACCGCCCCGGCGTCGCCGATCATGTGGGCGAGCCGGCCGGCAGGGTATCCGGGATCCAGCGGCAGGTACGCGGCACCGGCCTTCAGGACGGCGAGCAGTGCGGTGACCGCGTTCGCGCCGCGCTCCAGGAGCAGGCCGACGAACGTGCCCGGGCCCGCGCCCAGGGACACGAGGTGGTGGGCGAGCCGGTTGGCCCGCTCGTCCAGCTCCCGGTACGTCACCTCCTCGTCCCCGTACGTCAGGGCGACGGCGTCGGGGTGCTCCGCGGCCCGGCCGGCGAACAGGTCGGGAAGCGACGTCCCGGGCAGGGCGCGGGAGGTGTCGTTCCAGGTGCGTACGGTCAGTTCGGCCTCGGCGGCCCCGAGCATCGGCAGCGCGGCCACCGGCGTGTCCTGGCCGGCGACGGGGAGCGCGGTCAGCACGGCCTCCAGGTGACCGCAGAGCCGGGCCGCCGTGTCCGCGTCGTACAACTCCGCGTCGTACGCGAGGGTGTAGGCCAGCTCGTCACCGCCGTAGGCGATGAGGTTCAGCGGGTAGTTGGTCGCCTCGGTGCCGGTCAGACCGCGGACACGCAGCCCGTGCGCGGCGGCGGCCTCGTCGTCCATCGGGTAGTTCTCGAAGACGACCAGGGTGCGGAACAGGTCCGCGCCGCGCTCCACTTCGCTGCATGCCTGAACGAGCGGCAGCGGCACGTACTCGTACTGGCGCGCCTCCACCTGCGCCCGCTGCACCTCGGCCAGCCAGTCGGCCACCGGCGCGGCTTCGTCGACGCGGACCCGCACCGGCAGGGTGTTGATCAGCATGCCGATCATCGACTCCGCGCCGGGCAGGTCGGCCGGGCGGCCCGAGACGGTGGCGCCGAACACGACGTCGTCCACGCCGGCGTGCCGGGCGAGCAACAGCGTCCAGGCGCCCTGGAGCACGGTGTTCACGGTGAGCCGGTGCCGCCGGGCGTAGGCGAACAGCTCGCGGGAGGCCTCCGGCGACAGACGGCGCGCGATCCGGGCGGTGGACCTCGTGCGGTGGCCGGGCGCGGAGTGCCGTAGGGCGGGAAGCGGGGTCGGCGCCCCGAAACCGGCGAGGGTGTCCCGCCAGTACGTCTCGGCCTGCGCCAGGTCCTGCCGCTCCAGCCACTCCACGTACGCGCCGAACGGCCGGCGGGCGGGCAGGGCG
>NZ_POUC01000701.1 GCF_002891435.1 Streptomyces cahuitamycinicus | reverse complement strand
CGGCCGGCCCCGCGGCGCCCGCTCCCCGCCGCACCTTCGGCCTCGCCGCCGCCACGGCCCTCGTCATGGGCAACATCATCGGCGGCGGCATCTTCGCCCTGCCCGCCACCGTCGCCCCCTACGGCACGGTCAGCCTGCTCGCCTTCCTCGTGCTCTCGGTCGGCGCCGTCCTGCTCGCCCTGCTCTTCGGCAAGCTCGCCCGACGCAGCCCCGTCACCGGCGGCCTCTACGTCTACCCGCGGGACGCCTTCGGCGAGTTCGCCGGGTTCCTGTCGGCCTGGTCGTACTGGACGATGTGCTGGGTCAGCATCGCCGCCCTGGCCGTCGCGGTCGTCGGCTACGTCGACGTCCTGATACCCCTGCACGGCAACCACGCCCTCCAGGCCCTCGTCGCCCTGGCCGCCCTCTGGCTGCCCGCCGCCGCCAACTTCGCGGGCACGCGCTGGGTCGGCACGGTGCAGGTCGTCTCCACGGTCCTGAAGTTCGTCCCGCTGCTCCTGCTGGCCACGGTCGGCCTGTTCTTCGTCGACGCGGACAACTTCGGCCCGTTCAACGCCTCCGGCCAGAGCGTCTCCGGAGCGCTCGCCGCCTCCGCCGCTCTGCTGCTGTACAGCTTCCTCGGGGTCGAGTCGGCCGCCGTCAGCGCCGGCGAGGTCCGTGACCCCGAGCGCACGGTCGGCCGGGCGAGCGTCCTCGGCACACTGGCCTCCGCCCTGGTCTACGTCCTCGGCACCGTCGCCGTCTTCGGACTGGTCCCGCACGACCGGCTCGTCGACTCGGGCGCCCCCTTCGCCGACGCCGTGAACACGATCACCGGGGGCGGCTGGGGTGGCACCGCCATCGCCCTCGTCGCCGTCGCCTCGATCACCGGCTGCCTCAACGGCTGGATCCTCATGGCCGCGCAGATGCCGTACGCCGCCGCCCGCGACGGCCTCTTCCCCGCGCCGTTCGCCCGCCTCGGCAAGGGCGGCGTGCCCGGCTTCGGGGTGTGGGCCTGTGTGGTCCTCGGCAGCCTCCTCATCGGCCTCAACTACACGGCCGGCCCGGACACCACCTTCCGCGTCCTCGTCCTGATCACGACGTTCACCGGCTGCGTGCCCTACCTGCTGTCGGCCGCCGCCCAGTTGTACTGGCTGGCCCGCGGCACCCGCGACCGGGTCCGCCCCGCCGGTCTCGCCCGGGACCTGACCGTCGCCGTCCTCTCCTTCGGCTTCTCCTTCTGGCTGATCGCCGGCGCCGGGTACGCCGCCGTCTACCAGGGAGTGCTGTTCCTCTTCGCCGGAATCCCGGTGTACGTGTGGCTGCGGGGACGCAAGGACACGGCGGAGGCGTCGGCATAGCATCGGGGGATGCCCGAAGTCGCTGCAGCGCATGCCGAAGTCCATGAGGTCCTGGGAGTCCCGGCGCACGAGGCGGTGTTCGAGCCGCTCCCGCACAACCCGTCGAACGGTGTCACGGCCGGGGTGTGGCGGGTCACCGGCGGCGGCCGCTCGGCCGTCCTGAAGGTGCTGACACGCACGAAGGAGACCGGCGTCACGTGGTCGGCGTCCAACGACCCGCGGCACTGGAACTTCTGGCGCCGCGAGGCGTACGTCTACCGGTCCGGGCTGGCGGAGGTCTGGCAGCGGCACGGCATCCGCGCGCCCCGGCTGCTGGAGTGTGCCGAACGCCCGGACGGCGACGTGGCGTTGTGGCTGGAGGACGTGCCGGGCGAACCGGCGACGACCTGGTCCCTCGCCCGCCACGTCGACCACGCCCACCGCCTGGGCGCCGCACAGGGCGCGGTCGGCGCGGGGGAGGACACCCCATGGCTCTCCCAGCGCTTCCTGCGGGACTACACGTCGGACAGGACGACGGGTGAGGCCCTGCTCGACGACGACCGGGCCTGGCAGCACCCCCTGATCCGGGAGCACTTCCCGCCCGGCCTGCGCGAGGACATGGTCCGCCTCCACCACGACCGGGAGTGGTTCCTCACGGTCATGGAGTCGCTGCCCCGCGCCCTGAGCCACCTCGACCAGTGGCCGGCGAACGTCCGCTCCGGCGGCGCCGGCACCAGCGTCCTGCTCGACTGGGCGTTCACCGGCGACGGCGCCCTCGGTGAAGACCTCGGCAACTACCTCCCGGACTCCGTCTTCGACCTGTTCGTGCCCGCCGCCGAGCTGCCCGGCCTGGCCAAGGCGGCGTACGACGCCTACGTGCAGGGACTGCGCGAGAGCGGCTGGCACGGCGACGAACGCCTCGTACGGCTCGGCGTGTGCGCCTCCGCCGTGAAGTACGACTGGCTCACGGCACTGATGCTGGCCCGGGCGGACGAGGAGCCGGTGGCCTACGGCGGCGAGGGCACCGTCCCGGCCGGACTCCGCTACCGCGAACGGGGCCTGACCTTGGCGTTCCTGGCCGAATGGGCGGCCGAGGCACGACAGCTGGCTTCCGGGCTCGGGTTTCCCGAGGCCCCCAGCGGCCGCTGAGGGGTCCTTGAGCCCGGCGACGGAAGAGACGGAGCGCCGGGGCGGGTCAGCGCCGCCGGCGGCCCGCGTGCCGTCCGCCCCCGCGCCCCTTCCGCCCGCGTCGGGTCGCCACCGGTACCGCGAGGCTGATGGTCAGGGCGGCGCCGAGGGCGTAGGGCCACCAGCCGAAGCCGACGGTGTCCGAGGCTCCGGCGCTGCGCGGGTTCGCGGGGGCC
>NZ_POUC01000700.1 GCF_002891435.1 Streptomyces cahuitamycinicus | reverse complement strand
CCCGCCCGAGCTCGCGCACCTGACGGGTGCCGCCCTGGGCCGGCACCGCAGCCGGGAGCTCACCGCCGCCATGGCCGAGCTCGGCGTCCGGGACGTCCGCCTGCTCGGCGGCGCCGGGCGCTACAGCGACTCCGGGATGATGGGCCTGCCGGACAACGACGATCCCGCCTGCTTCTGGCAGGCCGACGTCGACGAGGCCGCCGCGCACCTCGTCGAGGTGATCCGCGAGGTACGCCCCCAGGTCCTCGTCACCTACGACGAGAACGGCGGCTACGGCCACCCCGACCACATCCAGGCCCACCGGGTCGCCATGCGCGCCGTGGAACGGGCCGCCGACGCGGGCCTGCCGGTCCCGAAGGTCTACTGGAACCGGGTCCCCCGGCCGGTTGTGGAGGAGTCCTTCGCACGGCTCCGGAAGGACCTGCCCGGCACGCCCTTCACCAAGGCCGCCGAGGTCGAGGACGTCCCGGGTGTCGTGCCCGCGGAGCGGATCACCACCGAGATCGACGGCACCGCCCACGCCGGAGCCAAGGCCGCCGCGATGCGCGCCCACGCCACCCAGATCACCGTGGCGGGGCAGTACTTCGTGCTCTCCAACGAACTCGCCCAGCCCATCCTCACCACCGAGTACTACGAGCTGGTCCGAGGCGAGCGGGTCCCCGGCCCGCGGGAGACGGACCTGTTCGCCGGTGTCGAGGAGGCCTCATGAGCGACCGTACGTCGATGCTCACCCAGCCGATGCGGCCGCCCACCGCCGGACGCGCCGCCGCCTGCCTCGGCTTCTTCGTGCTCGGCGCCGTGGCCGGTGTGGCCGGGGCGCTGGTGCAGCCCGGGTGGTTCCCGGGCGGGCTGCTGCTCGCCCTGGCCGGTGAGGCCGGAGCCGTCCTGGGGGCCACCCGCGTCCTCGGCAGCCGGGCCGGAGGCGTCGCGGCCGCCGGGGGCTGGATGCTCGCCGTCGTCCTGCTCACCGCCAGCCGCACCGAGGGAGACTTCCTCTTCGCCGCCGGGAGCGGCTCCTATCTCTATCTTCTCGGGGGCATCGCCGTAGCTGTGATCTGTGCCACCCTCGCCCCGGGGCGGCAACCGAACGGCGATCCCGTCCGACTTGCCAAGTGACGTACCACTTCGCCAGGACGTGGCCGTGGGGGTCCGGTGTGGGATTCCCGGCAGTCACGGGATACGGGCGAGAAGTGGCCAGTATGGTGGTGCGCGCCGCCGAGCTGCCCGCGTGAGGTTGTGTCGGGCGGCGGAGCCAACCGGGAGAACCTGCCTTGAGTCGTGAAACTGACACTCCGTCCTCCGGGCCCAACGGGCGCGGCGGAGCCGCCTACCCGTCGGGTACGCCGCCGTACGGGACCCCCACGGTCTCCGACGCCGGTGCGGACGCGGGCCGTTCCGCCACGCGGCCGGAGGAACGCAAGACCGAGACCACGCTGACGACCCGGATCCGGATCAACATCCCCGGGTCGCGGCCGATTCCGCCCGTGGTGGTGCGCAAGCCCGTCGCGGATGCGGAGAGCCCGGCCGACACCGACACGCGCGGTGCGGAGCCGACGGCGCCGGGCGCCGCCTCGTCCACGGGCACGTCCGCGGGCACGGTCGAGTCTCCCGCCGACCCCGCGCAGCCGGGCGACGACAAGCCGGCCAGCGACTGGTTCGCGCCGCGCAAGTCCGGTGGAGGCAAGGGCGGTCCGGGCGGCGGCTCCACCAACGGGGCCGGGCTGCCGGGTGGTTCGGGTCCGGCGGCGGGCGGCTCCGGTGCGGGCGGTCCCGCTGCCGGGACGCCGGGTGCCGGTGCCGGTGTCGGTGCGTCCGGTGGGGCCCGGCCGGGTGCCGGGCGGCCCGGGGGCGTGGTCGGTTCGATGGGCGCGCCGGGCGGCTCCCGGTCCGGCGGCACGAACGGTGCCGGGCTCCCGGGCGGCGCTACCGGCGGCCCCGTCGCGCCCGGGCACGGCGGTGGTACCGGCTCCTTCGACGTCACCGAGGCCTTGGCGGCGGGCCCCCTGGGCAACGGCTCGCGTCCCGCCCCGGGCGGCGGCGAACCGCGCCGCGACGACCTGCCGTACTTCTCCGAGAACGACCGTGACGAGCAGCACGGGCAGAACGGGCAGAACGGACAAGCCGGTTACGGTGGTCAGCCCGGTGGCCCGACCGCGGCAGACGGATTCGGCCCGCCCGGCGGTCCCGGCTCCCGGGGCCCGGCGGGCCCGACCGGCGGACCGGTCACCGGCGACGGCCCGATGGTGCCGCCGGGCGGAGCGGGCTTCGACGAGCGGGGCGGTCCCGGGAGGCCGGGCGGTTTCACCGCGCCCGGAGGCCCGGGCGGCGCACCCGGTGCCTTCGACGCACCCGGCGGCCCCGGCGGCTTCGGCAACGAGCCGGGCGGCCCGGCTGGACCCGGTGCCTTCAACGCCCCCGGCGGCCCCGCCGGCCGTGACAGCTTCGGCGACCCGGCCAGGCCCGGCGCCCCCGAGTCCTTCAACGACCCCGGCCGCTCCGGCGCCCCCGGTGGACCTGGCGGCTTCGACGACCCGGCTCGGCACGGCGCCCCCGGCAGCTCCGGCGGCTTCGGCGACCCGGGCCGCCCCGGCGCTCCCGAGGCCTTCACCGACCCCGGCCGGCCGGGAGGCCCCGGCGCACCCGCCGGGCACGGAGCCATAGGCGGCGGCCCCGGCGTACCCGGAGC
>NZ_POUC01000006.1 GCF_002891435.1 Streptomyces cahuitamycinicus | reverse complement strand
CTTGCCGGTCTCGGCGACGATCCGCACAGCCCCCTCACGGAACTCCGCGTCGAACTTCCGCCTCTTGCCTGCCATGACCCTCAACTTCCCCTGCAGTCAGGGTCTCTACGCTACGAGGGGAAGGTCATGGTGTCCTGTGGTTTCGTGAAGGCCGTCTTGATGTGCTGAGCTACAGCCCTCTCCTTGGCGCCGGCCTTCGTGCTGTAGTTCAGCATTCCGATGTAGGCGAATGAGGCTGCGCCTCGCTTGTCAGGGTTGCCGCCGCCGGTGGAGTTGGCCAGGTACTTGGCGGCGTCCCAGCGCGGCGGCAGGAAGAACAGGTCGCCCTTGAGGTCACCGGTGAGCTTGGCGTTGGGTGGCGGTGTGATGGTGATGGACGGCTGGTAGATGGCGGCGATCAGATCCGTGGTGCCTTGACTGCCCTGCCCGGGCTTGGCGTTGACTGTTTCGCTGAAGGAGCGCAGCACCTTGAGTTCGGCGAACGTCTTCGTTCCAGGCATGCTGCCGCCCCTGGTGTAGCGGACCGTGGAGGGCCAGCTGTTGGGGATCTTTCCCTTGGTGCCGATCTTCATCACAGGTGCCTCGGTGGTGCCCTGCGATTCCATCTCGGTGAAGTAGTACTTGAAGTTGATCGTGCGGCTGTTCTTGGCGATCGTTCCCACGACCCGGACGTTGAACATGCTCGTGCCGGAAGGCCTGCCGTTGACGAGCCAGGTCTGCACGAACGAGGCACCTGAACAGGCCGCGAACCGGGACGTGAAGTAGAACTTCTTGGTGGTGCCCAGGCCCTTCTTGCACTCGTCGAGCGTCATCGTGCGGACCGGTTCCGGGGCCGCGATCATGGGCGTCGGCGAGGCGGTTGATTCGACAGGTGTGGTGCGGGATGGCTGGGTCGCGCGCCGCGCGTACGACGCCGCAGGGCCAACGGTCTCGTGCGGCAACTGCGCGATCGGCTCCGCGGTACGGGCAATGTCCCGTAGACGTTCCATGCCGTCCTCGCTCTGCAACTCCTCGAGCGATGGCGTCGCAGAACCAATCGGCAGGACGTATGACTCAACCTCAAGATCAGTCGACGCGTCTGCCTGCGCCATAGATGGCACGGCCGACAACAGGGCGACCGCAGTCGCCATAGTGAGCGCCTGTCTGCCGGCGCGCCTGAGCCACGGTATGTGCATCAAAACCCCCGAACTCACGCGAATCGAATCGATGATCCGAACGTGTGGTCGAGGGAAGGTCTATCGGGCCGGTGATCGTACGCATGGGCGACACGCCGCATTGACGCGATCAGGACTGCTGTTGGCCGAGATCGACTTTTGCGCCGAGCCGACGCACTCCTGGGCTCTGGACCTGCAAGCCGGACGGCTCCCGCACCAAGTGCGGAAGCCGTCCGGCCACACCGGCCCCAGCACCCTCTATCTTCGAAGTGCACCCGCGGGCAGCCGAGCCCAGATGGACCCGAAGGCGCTCGGGAGCGAGGGCGGCGGACAGGCTGACCACTACGAAGGCCCGTCCCCCGGAAAGCGCCAAGTCGCAGGGGTACGGGCCTTCTTGCGGTCCTGTCTCAGGCCGACTGCTGCTCTTGCTCTTGCTGGGTCAGTTCCTGGAGCAGCGCGCTGTACTCAGCGGGATGCTGCTCCCGCAGGATCTTCAGCCACACACGAGCGCCATTCACGAATACAGCCGGCTCCATCTTCACGTGCAGGTGGTTCACCACGTAGAAGGCGTCGTCGTACGGCAGCTTGCGCGGCTGATCGGCCTTGTCATCTCCTGCTGCATCCGAGGCGGCATCAGCGCTGGACGGACTGACCGCCTCCTGCTGGCACTGACGTTGGGCCGGAGGCTTGTTGGCGGTCCGCACCGGCTTGTCAGTGGGCTTGTTGTCCGCGGACAACAAACCGGCCGTCGGTCGTGCTGTCCCTACCTCTGCGTCACTCTTGTTGTCCGCGGACAACAAACTTCCGCTTTGACCGTCGGAGGCAGGCTCACCCGCCACGGTCTCCGTCTGGAGGGCCCCCTGTTCAGTGGGCTTGTTGTCCGCGGACAACGAGTTGTTGTTCTCAGCGGCGCGGAGTGCCTGGAGCTTGCGTTGCTCATCAGCCTTGGCGACGGACGCAGCTTCCTTCGAGGCCTTCAGATGGTCCAGGAGCGCTGCTGCCTCAAGACCGGACTTCTCCTTCGTGTACCGGGCCAGCATCCGTCCGTCACGCTCGGCCAGGGAGCCGGCACTCAGCATCGCCTGCAGCTCCGCAGGCAACTCGAGCAACACCAGCTGATTGGTTACCCACGAGCGGTCCTTGCCGAGCTGCTCGGCTGCCCGGGTTCGGGCTCCGCGCTCCCCTGCCTCCGCACACACGGCCACGAGCTGCTCGACGCCTCGGGCACGCTCGATGACATCGAAGTCCTCTCGCTCGAGGTTCTCCTTGAGCAGGTGATTGATGAACGCCTCGCGGCTGGAGGCTAGATCGTCGCGGACGACGAAGTCGAGAGCTTCGAGGCCGACGTGGACGGCACTGTGAAAGCGTCGCTCACCGTTGACGAGAACGTGGGCGGCCTCGCCGATCCGGTCTTTGTGGTCGGGCCACAGCGCCAGATAGGCGGCTCGCGTAACGGCGACACATGCGGCCAGCTGCGCATGGCGCAGTTCCTCGCCGAAGCGAGTCTTGTCCTCGTCAGTGCCGAAGTTGCGGCGAGGGTTGAGGGGAGTGGGAGAGACTTCGCTCAGCTGGAGCCGCACCAGCTCGTAGACGGGGACGTCGCCCTGGGTCACGGCCTTGGCGCGGCCGCGGGCGCTTCGGCCACGACGAGTTCCGCTGAAAGAAGAGCCGGTTCCCAACCGGTCGGCGACGCTCATCCGCTGATCCTCCGTGCGATGGTTCGCATTGCTTCTGCCTGCTCGCAGTAGGGGGCGTGCGCCAACAGTGGCGCCTTCACCCGCACCGCTTCACGCTGGTCTTTTAGTTCCGGCACGACAGCCAGTACCGGCGGCTCCCCGACCTTCTGCCACTCCTCCAAAGACGACGTCGCTACGTAGCCCTTGCGGCTGTCGTACATGTTGACGACGAAGCCGAGTTGGGCGATGTCGATCTCCAAGTCCTCGATCAGATCCCCGATCTGCTCTTCCAGCATGTCGTAGGCGTCAGCTGATGAGTCCTCGGACAGCACCGGGATGACGATGCCGGAGGAGTCAGCCTCTTCGCCGTCTCGTGTACGGCAGTAGTAGATCGCCGTGTCCATGCTGTAGCCGAGGCTCGGGGGGCAGTCCACGACGATGAAGTCGAACTCCTGCTCCAAGGACTCCAGAGCCTTCTCCAGGGCTGTCTCCTTGATCCTCACAAACCGGCTGGTGGCCAGCTTGGCGTCCAGGAGGAAGGCGTCCTTGCAGGCCGGGAGGAGCCAGAGATGGTCCTCGAAGTCGCCGCCCTTTATAGGCACCAGCAAGTCTGCGAGCGCGCCGCCCTTCACCTCCCCGAGCATGTGCTTGGCGAGACTGGGCGCGTCGATGTCGATGAGGGGGTGACCGAGTTGCTTGGTCAGGTGCCCCTGCGGGTCGAAGTCGATGAGCAGGGTTCGGTGACCGGACTCTGCGAGGGCCTGGGCGACACCGGCAGACACTGAGGTCTTGCCGACACCGCCCTTCTGGTTGCCGAAGATGATGCGCCGGGCACCAGTGACCCTCTGCGGCTTGGGCCGCGGTGACGGATACTCGTCCAGCCACAGCCGAATCGACTGCGCGATGCCTTGGTTGTAGGAGATCCCGCGGGACTTGCAGTCCTTCTTGAGCTTGTCGTACAGCCCGGCCGGAAGGTACGTGGCAAAGGACGTGCCGCCGGTGGTGTCGACAGGAGGCCGGCCCTTGGCCTCTCTCCAAGCTTCGACGCCCCGGGTCACGGCGTCCTGGATGTCGGTATCCAACTCGGCAGCACGGACCTTGAGCTCCTTCCGGAGCTCAGCAGGCAGTTTGGCTACTACCTTTTCCCGATCACTCGGGTCGTATGGGGCGGTCATGGCGCTACCTTACTTACTTGCTCCTGCCGTTGGACAGCACGATGCCCAAGGTGTCGCTTGTTGTCCGCGGACAACAAGCGACACCTTGGGCTCAACAGCAGGCTGCTTCCCTGCAACGCCCACGTTCGGGTGATATCGAGTCGCGTACTCACACGCTGGCTACGCTGCCTCCAATCGGCCGTGGTCGGGCCGTGTTCCCCCTGGATGCTGTCGGCCCATTGAGCGGCCTGCAGCGGGGAGCGAAGGAGCGCAGCTTCACGCCGTGGTCTCGCATCACCAGACACTCGGGAACGGCTCGATCGCCGTACCGGAGGGCCGAACGGTACGGGGAAACAGGACCTCCCATGCGCCGTGATCGGACAAGCCGGCTCGCCAGCCATCGCCAGCTCTACACGAACGAGACGTACCAGCAAGCCCGGGACCTGCTGAACCCCGGGCAACCGCCCATTCCCGCCGCCGGTGGCGTGGAGCAGCGCAACTTCGAGGCCGACCTCTTTCACCAAGTCCTCGACTCGTACACAGACTTCAGCGCCTACCCCTTCGGGATCCGGTGCGTCCGTCCACAGCCCGACACGATCGAGCTGGTCGTTGAGAACGAGCAGCGCGCCAGAAGGCTGCTGACATGGCTGCTTCCTACCTACGAACCAGGCAGCGAAGTCCACGGCATGCCGGGACTACGGATCCGGCAGCGCACGCGCAGGGGCGTTGAGCTGCACATCACGGGCCGACGCACCTCCGCCTGGCTAACCGGGCCGGACCCGAAGATCTGGAAGCGCACGGAGACAGAGAGCCTCGAGCACGCTGCGGACCTCGGGTGAAAGGCCCTGTGGCGCGGGCCAGAGAAGTGGTCAGTGGAAGAGCTGTCGTTCGAGCAGCAGTGGAATACAGGCGAGTGGACAAGACAGTTCCGATCCGGCGCCTGGAGTGCAAGCGGACTCCTACGGCGCATCGGCCTCTTCCACACCCTCACAACCGCCGACGCTGTCACCGGCTACAAGGGGCTGGGCATCAACGGCTATGACGGCAGCGGGCCGTTGCGATGGTGCCTGGACATCATCCACCGCTCCGGTGTCCGCTATCAGAAGCAGGAGCTGGTCAGCGCGGTGACGGATGCGGAATTCGGGCTGCCTGTCGCCCGAGCGGGACATCTGGATGCGATCTACCCACCAGAGACCATGGAGAACTGGGTCCGTCTCGACGATGAGGCCCGTACGGGCCTCATCGAACTCCGCTTCACCACCTGCAACTATGAGCAGCTCCAGGTGAACTCCTGCGATCCGAAGTACCAGGCGATCGCCGAAGCAGTCGAGCGGCGGGTCAGCACTGCAACTCAGCGCCGCCACAACTCCCACTGACACTCCGCCACCTGGTAGGTCAAGGCCGTACGGCGCTCCTCCAGAGGGCAGCGCCGTACGGTCAGCCGTCCTCGCCCCGGAGCGCCAGGACCGCGTCGCCAAGCCGGACATCCCAGCCACGACGCACCTGCACCGCATCAGCCCCCGCAAAGCCCGCCTGCGGATCGGTCAGTGCCCGGGCGACGTCACCGCGAAAAGGGAAGCTGCCCCATGTCAGTTCCCACCGGCCCCCATGCCCCAAAGACGCCGACCTGGGCCACCTCGCCACTCGGGTCGGCGACGTCAGCCAGCTCGCACGCGGCGACGACCGCCTGCTCGGCTGGCCGCCGCCTCCCTCGCTGTCCTTCCCCTCACCGTCTCAGCGACCGCCCACGCGGCCGAGACGCTTCCCCTGACCGAAGCCGTCGCTGCCCTGCCGGTGAGGGCGGAGTCCCGGGACGGTTACGACCGGGACGCCTTCCGCCACTGGAACGCCGGCGCCAACCCCATTGACGGCTGCAACACGCGTGCCGAGGTCCTGATCTCCGAAGCCGTCGAAGCCCCTGCTGTCGGGTCCAACTGCCGTCTGACGGGTGGGAGCTGGTGGTCGTACTACGACCAGGTGTGGGTGACGTCAGCCTCCGGCTTGGACATCGATCACATGGTGCCCCTGGCGGAAAGCTGGGACAGCGGTGCGTCCGCGTGGACGGCGCAGCGCCGCGAGGCGTACGCCAACGACCAGGGCGCGGCCACCAGCCTGGTCGCGGTCACCGCCCGCTCGAACCGGTCCAAGGCAGACCAGGATCCCGCCCAGTGGCTGCCGCCTGCCGCCGAGGTGCACTGCCGGTACGTCGCCGAGTGGGTCGCAACCAAACTCCGCTGGAGCCTCACAGCGGATGAAGCCGAGGTGGCCGCCCTGCGCGAGGTGGCGGCCGGCTGCCCAGAGCAAACCGTGACATACTAGCCGGCCGTATAGGAGCCCGGCGCGCCGCGCGGTTCGCCTCGCCAGCGCCAGGGACGGTCCGCGTCAACGATCTATCGGAGCGTGGGTGAGGCGTTCAGTTCACGCACGCGGTGCTTGGGTCAGCGGTGGTGACGGCCGCCGTGGCGGTGGTGGCCCCAGGACTCGTCGTCGATGAAGCGGCCGTGGTCGTTGCGGAGGGTGGCGGTGTCGGAACGGTTGTCCCAGACGTAGTTGCGGCGGTCCTGGTAGAGGTCATCGCTGTCGGTGTCGCGGCCGTGGCCGGTGTGGATGCGGACGGCCTGCGGGCTTCGTAGAGCTGCTCGTCGGTGGTGATGATGCCGGCGGGCGTCGGCGACCGCTGTGCGGTGCTGCGCGCCTACCACGAGGCTGTCCTCACGCCGTACGAGGAGCAGATGCGGGCCCGCGTCGACGCCGAGCGGAGCGCGGGCTGTCGCGCGCTCATGGACGGCGGCGTCGAGGGGATGCTGGCAGGGCTCAGCCCCATGATGCGCTGGCGCCGGCCTGTCCTGCACGTCTAGTACCCGGTCGAGGACCGGGACCTGCACCTCGACGGCCGCGGCCTGACGCTGGTCCCGTCGTACTTCTCCTGGGACGCCCCGGTCAGTCTCGCCGCCCCCGAGCTGCAGCCGGTCCTGTGCTACCCGCTGCTGCACGAGCCGGCCGTCCCGGCGTCGCGCCCCCTGGCCGAATCGCCGTCAACTCCCCTGACTGTCCTGCTCGGCAGCTCGCGGGCCGTTGCCATGCGGGTCATCGCGGCCGGCGCCACCACCGGTGAGATCGCCCGCGCGGCGGGCGTGTCCGCGTCCTCCGCCAGCAGGCACGCCACCGCCCTGCGCGACGCCGGACTCATCACCAGCCACCGCAACGCGTCGGTGCTGCACACCCTCACCCCGGTCGGAGCGGCCGTGCTGCGCGCCGCCACGCGCGCGCCGAGCGGCCCGCCGGATCAGCCGGCGGGCCGCTCGGCACGGGTGCGCTAGCTCATGAACTTCGAGCAGCCGCCGCTCACCCACTCGTGCGACCTGATGCGGTCGTTCACGCTGGTGCCGGTGGAGAAGTCGTTGCGGCTCAGTGCGTCGACGTACTTCTCGCCCCGGCTCAGGCAGGAGTGCCCGCCCCTGTAGTCCTTCAGGGCATAGAACTTGACGATGTTCACCCCACCGGAATAGGTGCCGGTGTTCATCACCGACGACGCCCTTTCGGAGTCGCTGCCCTGGAAGCCGCCCGCGCTGTTGCCCCAGTCCGAGTCGTCGCCCGTCGTCTTGCCCATGTAGTTGCTGCAGTTGTTGTCGGCGTAGGCCCGGACGTTTCCGTCGTCCTTGTTCGCGTTGTAGACGGTGTCGCAGAAGGCCGCCGCCTGGGCGCTCCCGGCGGGGACCATCGCTCCGATGACTGCGAGACCGGCGGTCGCGACGGCGATACGGATCTTGCTCATGGTGAGTTCTCCTGCTCCTGCCTCGCACGAGGCTCTGCTGTCCACGGCCTGTCGCCGCGGATGTCCTGGGGTGCCGCGTTCTCAGCTCCCGGAACCGGTGATCTTCTTGGCCCGGGCGAGCGCGGCGTGCTGCAGGCGGCTGCGGGTGGCCATCTCCTCGCCGTACCGACCGCGCAGCTTGTCGCGGTAGTGGCGTTCCAGCTCGCGTGCGGTCCGCGCCAGGGAGCTCTCCCTTGCGCAGGTGGCCTCGGCGACGGCCAGCTTCACCTCGGTGGTGTGCGCCTCTGCGGTGGTCAGGCCCTCGGTGAGCTCGGGCAGGTCCGAACGGATCTCTTCGGGGTCGGAGTAGTCGTGGCCTGCTCGGGCCATACAGCCGGACCACGCCTCGAGGGCCATGGTGAAGCGCTTGTCCGCCACCAGGTCGGGCACATAGAGCGGGGTGAGGTTGCCGGCGATCCGGTCGGCCCGGAACCATGTCTTCCAGTCGCCATAGAGCTCTTGCTGCGCGGCGGCCTCGCAGCCCCCGGTCGAGCTCTCGATCGTTCTGCCGGCGGGGAGTTCGACGGTGAGCGCCTCGCTCTCCGGGCCCCCGGCGAGCGTGGCGACGTACTGGGCCCGCTTCCTCTCGGGCAGCTCGGCCCGGTACGCCAGGTTGCGGTCGGCCTTCTTGGACGCGGCGACCTTCTGTTTGATCCGGCCGCCGTAGCCGTGCTCACGGGCCCACGGGACGTCGTCGTTCACGAAGCCGGAAGCGCGGCTCTCCTCGGCACTCAGTGGTGTGTCGATCCAGTACGGATAGCCGTGCCGCGCCATGCACTTCTTGACGAGCAACTGCTCGGCCTTGCCGATCAGGAAGTCCTCGGCGTCGGTCAGCTCCCGCTCCGGGCCGTTCTTCGCGGCAGTGGCCGATGTGGCGGCCGCGGGACCGTCACCGGTCTGCTGCGTACAGCCGGTCGCGGCGACCGACAAGACCGCCGCGACCGCACACACCGAAGTGAACGCGCGCTTCATGCTTTCCCCGCCCCCGGTACCGCGCCGCCCTTCCGGCGCTGTTGTCACACCATGGCCCCGGGGGCGCGTCCCGGGTACCTCGTATATCCGAGGGAACGCCGGAAAACGCAGGTCAAGCTCCTGGTCGGGTCAGGCCGGGCATTCGCCCCGCCACCGCACGGAGTCGATGGTCCGGCCGCCGGAGGCGAAGTTGCCCCGGCCCTCGTCCCAGCCACGGTGCAGACAGGCGCCGCCGCCCTCCACGAAGGTGACCTGGACGTGGTCGTAGCCCTCCTGGACGTTGCCGTTGTTGAAGAACGACTTGCGCAGACCGCACGCGCTGCTGGGGTCGTCGCTGTCGGTCCGGCACACGCTGCCGGTTCCGTCGGTGCCGGAGTAGAAGCACACCGAGCCCGGCGGGCAGTCTTTCCAGGCGGCGGAGTCGCCGCAGTTGGCGCTGGTCACGCTCGGCCACTGCTTGCCGACGCCCGTGTACTCGACGCCGTTGAAGTGGACCGGCTTGCGGTGCCTTTCGTCGGTGAAGTCGCCGGTCGCCAAGTACCGCTGTTCGTAGTGGAGGTGGGCCCAACTCGTGCCGCCGGAGGCGCCGATCCGGCCGATGCGCGTCGAGGGCTGGACCTTGTCGCCCTTATTGACGTAGCGGTCGGGGGCGTCCTTGAGGTGGTAGTACGCCGTGAACCAGCCGCCCGCGTGCTTGACCTGAATGGTGTTCCCCGAGCCGTTGTCCCAGTAGGTCGCGGTGACCGTCCCCGCGGCGGACGCCTGTACGGGCAGGCCGTCGGATCCGGTGTTGCCCTTCACCACGATGTCGAGTGCGGGGTCGTGCCCGGCGTCGTAGGTGTTGAGCTGCCACTGGCTCTGGCAGGAGAACGGCATCTGGAAGGCGGGCTTGCCCGGGGGTGGCGCCTGCGTGACCGACGCCCCGTCGGCGGAGGCGGAACCAGCAGCCGAAGCGGAACCGGAAGCCGAAGCGCCGGACATCGTGGCGGCTCCCAGCGACAGCGCGGCCGCACAGGCGAGCATCGCCGTACGCAGCCGGTGTCCAAGGCGCCGGACTTTCCTCTTGCTCTGCGGCATCGGACCCCTTTCGCAGGGCCGGGCGGCGTGCCCGGCCGAGTGCTCCGCTCACCGTCCCGCCGGAGGGCCGTCACCGCGTACTCGTATCTCAGAGGGTTGGGCCGCCGAAGGGCGCGCATCACTGGCTCGGCACTTCTTCTCCCAGATGTGCGACCGGGGCCGCAGCGGCGCGGTGAAGTTCTCCCTGGCGCCCACCTCGACGCAGCCCAGAGGCTCCCGCAGCCGCTTCTGCGCGTAGTAGGCGACATCGACGAACTCCTCGCCCGCGTCGGTGTCGTGGCCGTTGTTGAAGACCGACCGGGCCTTCTTCGGGGCGGCCCAGCCGCAATGGTTCTCGCCTGCTGTCCAGTCGTTGTCGTCGCCGTCCCACGCGCACATCTCGCCCATGCCGTCCCGCTCGGTGAAGAAGCAGACGCTGCCCTTGTCGCACCGGTCATAACCCACGGCGTCCGCGGCGGTCTCGCCCGCCCCCGCCAGGGCGTTGTTCACCCCGAAGCCGAGCGCCGCGAGCCCGGCCGCCGCCATCGCGGCCCAGCGCCACCGCCGAGGCAGCGGGTGCGACCGGGGCGAGCGGGCCGTGCCCGCCGCCGACTCCACCCTGCGCAGCAGTGACGCCGCGTCGTGGACGGCGCGCTCCCGGTGCGTGCGGGCCAGGCAGTCCGCGATGATCTGCTGCCAGGGGGAGGGGAGTTCGGGGGAGAGGCGCAACTCGTCATGGCCCTGCGCGTAGCGCACCGCCGCGTTCCGGCGGGCGGACGGGGTGGAGCCCGGCAGCGGCTGGGAGCCGGTGAGCACGACATGGGCGAGTACGCCGAAGGCCCAGACGTCCGCCGCCGGGCGGATCTGGCGGCCGCGTTCGCCGATCTCGGACCAGAGCAGCTCGGGCGGGGTGTAGTCGGGCGTGGAGAAGGCGGGGGTGTACGCGTGCGTGCCCTCCATCTCGGCGGCCATGTTGAAGTCGGCCAGGCGCACCGAACCGTCCTTCATGAGAAGGACGTTGGGTGGCTTGAGGTCGCCGTGCACCCAGCCCGCGTGGTGCAGCTGGTGCAGGCCGGCGCAGATCTGGGCCAGCAGCTCGGGCCCGCCGCGCGGTCTCGGCGTCCGGGAGAGCAGGGCGTCGAGGGACTCCTCGGCCTTCTCCAGTACGAGGACGGTGGCGCCGTCGAGCTCCGGGTGCCCGGGGTCGTCCACCGTCAGCGTCTCGTACAACCGGATGAGGCGTGGCGCCTGCAGCCGGCTCAGCAACTTCACCTCGCGCTCGGCGAGTTCCCGCAGATGGCGCAGCTGGCGTGGGGTGCTGGTGCCGGTGGGCAGGAACTTCAGCGCGGACACGGACGGTGGCTCCCCGGACGGGCCGACGCGTCGGCCCGCGTACACGCTGCCGAAGGCCCCGGCGGCCATGGGCTCGCGGACCTCCCAGCCGCCGACGCGATAGCCCTTGGGGACGTGCACGGAGTACGGATGTCCCGGGCTCGTACGGAACGGGTTCACCGCACCGCCTCGCGGGGGCGGGTGAGCAGGACGAGATCGTCCTCCCGGACAAGGTCGAAGCGGAGCGCGAGCGAGACGAGCGACTCCTTCTTGCCGTTGAGCCGGGGACCGGACTCCGCCGTGTCCGGGGCGGGCTTGAGGCGCAGCTTCACCGCCAGGTAGTCGATGTTCCACTGCACGGCGGCGCGGTTGGTAGTGGGCCAGATCGGTCGCAGCCGCTCGGCCAGCTGCTCGACGGTGGGCAGCTGCGCGTGCGGCGCACCGCGCAGCCGGGGCTCGCACAGCGCGGTCAGCACCGCGAAGTAGCGCTTGGAGCAGTCCAGGGCGAACGCCGGGGCGGTGCTGGCGCCGCCGGGGGACTCCTGGTCCGTCGCCCGGGTGTCGAGGTAGTCGTGGCGTGGCGCCCACACGTCGAAGCTGAGCAGCTCGCCGCCGGCGGGCAGTACGACCCGGGCGAACTCGAAGGGTACCGGGGCGTTGAGGCGGCCCGGTGCGACCTTGATGTGCTCGCCCGCACCCTCCGGGTTCTCCACGACATAGGTCTGGGAGTGGCTGAGGTTGCTCAGTATCCAGAAGGTGTCGTGTGCGGATATCCGGCCGGCGGCCCGGGACACCCCTTCGTGCGCGATGGTGAGGTGAGGGCCTGGCGCCCCCGTGCTCCGGCCGAAGTCGAGCTGCTCCCCGGGCGCGAGGCGGATCTGTTCCCCGGGCCCGCCGTACTCGGGCGGCACCACGATGATGCTGTACATCATTTGTCCCCCTTGTTGTACTAACGAGCCCTAAAGTTAGGGGTGGTTCCCTTCTCAGGAAAAGGGAACGCGTTCCACTGGGGAGAGCGGCGTGCATCGCGGACGCGGTGAGGACCGCCTCGGCAGTGATCGATCCAACGGTGGAACAGCGGGGCGTACGTGCCCGCCAGGTTGCCCTGTTGGCGGACCGCGGTGCAGCCGGTCCGCCGGCTGTGCCGGGTGCGGTCGATGCCCGTGGGGTGCAGTCGCGGCCCCGGGTGTACTCCACGCCGCCCGGCGCCCGGCCGTCGTCGGGGACGTTGACGAAGACCGACTTCACCGGGCGGTCCCGGGACCAGGCACAGGTCTCCTTACCCGCGAGCCAGTCCGTGTCGTCCCCTTTCAACTGCAGATGTCGCCGTTCTGTTCGCTGAAGAAGCAGACGGAGCCCAGCGGGCAGTGGTGATATCCGTACGAGGGCTCGTCCTCCCGCAGGAAGTACGCCCCCGACGCTCCGAGCAGCGCCACTCCTCCGAGGCGTAGTGGTTGGTGGGCAGGACGAGGTGACTGCTGTCGGCGAAGGCGGCGGGGATGATGTGGACCATGCGGCCCTGCCGGTAGGCCTTTTTGCAGTGGCGGTTGGGGCCGGTGCACTCCTCCCGGACGTGGTCAGGGCGCAGCGGGCCGTGAGCGGGGGCCTGGCGGGCGGTGATGTGGCCCGCGACGGCTGCGGCGGCGGCGAACGAGTCGGTGGCGCAGTCCACTACCGTTTTCCCGTCCCCGGAGATGTACATGGGGTTGCTCAGACACACGCCGTGCTCGTCGCTCGGGAAGATGCTCCAGCCGGTGTGTTCGCCCGGCCCCCTGCGGCGCTTTGCCGCTCCCGCTCGGCTACGGCTCGTGGGAGGCGTAGTGCGACGCGGAGTTCGGCATCAGCCGCACGCCGGCGTACCGGCTGCTCGACGTCGCCCGCTCCCTGACCGCGATCCACGGCGCCGTAGCCGCCGGCACCGAGACGTCTCGGCCCTCATGCTGCCCGGCACCATCGGCTCGGTCGTCGGCCAGGTCACCGGCGCCCTCATCGGCGCGCTGCGCGAGCGCCGCCAGACCGTACGGGCCCTGGCTGGCTGTGCCCGGCTGGCGGACCTGCTGGAAGCCGAACCTGACCTGGACGCCCTGTCCTTCTACCCTCACCTGCTGGCGTGGGAACTCGCCCGCCTCCCCGAAGGCAAGAAGGCCTCGACACGCTCGAGGACATCGGCGACCGCACCCGCCGCGACCTGGAGCGCCTCATCCAGCGGACAGTGTGGCTCCTGCCGAACGCCTTCTGGGTGATCACCGGACGCTTCCGCCTGCAGTGGGCCGACGCCGCGTCGCGGCGGGCGGTGACCAGGCCTCGCCATCGCCGCCGCGTGTGCTGTGCACCGACTTCGCTGTAACCACGGCGTCGGCCCGGGCGTCTGATTCGCCCGGGCCGGTTCAGCCGATCACAGACCGGGCGAAGGCGACAGTGCCGACGAAGGCGCCCCCGGCAGCCAGTACCGCGACAGCCCACGCGTTGCCTGCCAGCACGGTCAGCACGCCAGCGGCCACGGCGATCTGCGTGCCCAGCATCAAGATGACCGCGGCACGCACCGTCATCAGCGGCTCCTGAGATCGGTCGGACGGCGCACTCACGGAAGCTCCTGGCGGTTGTTCTCGCGCCTGCGCTATTTGGGTCCTGCGGCGAGCCACCTGGGAGCCCAGTCGGCGACCGCTGCGGAGGAGATCCGGCGGCTGACTGGTGTTCTTGATCGGCTCGTGGCCGACGACGTGCCGGTGTCGGTCGATTCGTTTCTGCCGGAGACTCAGCGTTTCGCTGCTGCCCAGGGGGCCGCATACGTCAACGACATCCTGGGGTTTTCCGACCCTGCCCAGTACGAAGAGTTGGCCGTCGCCGCCTGCCGTCTCGTCGTCATGCACTCCGTGCAGCGCACTGGACCGGCCACCAAGGTGATGACTGATCCCACTGTGGTGTGGGAGGGCATTGAGGAGTTCTTTCGACGAGCGCCTGGCCGTGCTGGAAGCGGCTGGCGTTGGCCGGGAGCGGCTGGTCATCGACCCGGGATTGGGCTACTTCCTGGGGGCGGGTCCGGAACCGCCGCTCCGGGCCCTGACGTGCTTCGGGCGGCTGAAGGTCAGGTTCGGGGTGCCGGTCCTGGTGTCGCCCTCCCGTAAGTCCTTCCTTCGGGCACTCACCGGGACCGGCCTCTCGGGGATCGGTCCGGCAAGCCTTGCGGCGGAGTTGTACGCCGCCCTGAACGGCGCGGACTACATCCGCACCCATGACGTCGCCGCGATCCGCGATGCGCTCACCGTCTTCGAATCCCTGGAAGCAGTGAAGGCAGGTGTGTGATGGAGCAGCGGGAAGCGATCGTCGCGGTTTTGCGAAGAGGCGAGCGGGTGCTGGTCATCCAGCGTGCGCGGTGCTGGCGCTGATCATCGAGAGCTCCCTGACGAAACCGCTCAAGTTGTGTCCGTCGACTCCGAGAAGTGGCCGGCGCCGACCATGGCCGAGCGGAGAGGCTGTGCTCTAAGCGACCAGACTGGCGTGGGACTGCCAAGGGCGGCGGGGCTTGCCCGAAGGACAAGTGGAAGGGTCCTGCAGACCGCTCCTCATGTACTCCACGTCAATAAGGAGCGGTCTGTGGGACGTCAGGTTGCGCGGCGGAGGGGGACGACAACGTTCTCGCCCATGCGCTTGGGGTCAAGCCGGTAGTACCTGATGTGGCCGAGCCTCTCGGTTTCCTCGAGCCAGCCGGCTTCGATGACCTGCTTGCGGGTGCGGGAGAAGACGGGGGCGGCCATTCCGACGAGTTTGGCCAGGTTGGCGGCAGTCTCGAGTACGGCTCCGGACCGGTCGGTCGGGTGCAGGGCGTAGAGCATGACGACGAGACGCTGGTTGGCGGTCATGCCGGCCGTCTTCTCAAGCAACTCGAGGTTCTTCTGCTTGTCGTCGCTGCTGATCACTGAGCCTCCCACCGTGCAGGCACGTTCTCGTTGAAACCGGGGATGTCCGGCGGGTTGCACGTCTTCACCGCTTCACGCTGCTCGAGCCCGGTTCCGTGGAAGGCGATGTACGGGCTGATCCGGTAGAAGTTGTAGTTACCGATGCGTCCGCGGACGATCAGGATGCGGTGCTTGGCCAGCTTCCTGTTGATCTTCCCGACAGCATCGGTGGACATCCCCACCCGCTTGGCGATGTCAGCGCCGGTGGCCCTCAACGGTTCCATGCCCTCGGGCGAGACTCCGATCCACCACAGGACGAGGAATTTCTGGCTGGGCGTGAACGCCTTCGATTCAGTGATCGCCTCGACGCGTGCCTTGTCAACCTGGGTGTGCCTCCCGGAGAAGGCGTACGGCGCATATGGGACCGCCTCGCCCGTCTCGGCGTCAACCAGCCTGCGTACTGCTCCCAAGGGTCCCTCCGTGCACGGGGGTTGTCTGACGGTTCATGAGAGGCGGCTGCGAGGCCGACCAGATGAACTTAACGTACATGAGCAGGAAGTCAATCAACCCGGCCTGTCGGCCGTGTCGCCTGCTGACAGGCTAAGGATTCGCAACATCCAGCCGCAGCCGCATTACTGCACCCTCATGTACGTCACGTCAATCTGCCACGGCTGAAGGATCGTGGCACCCAGATCGTCACGCCTGGGTGCCAGCTCTCAGGATCGCTATCCAGGTCTGTCAGATCGTGGTGCACGTTCCATGGGACTGAGTGACACGGCTCCAGGATCTGTTCACTCAGGTCTCCTGATCGCCCTCTGCTGTCGGAAGAACTGCCTGCCAGTTCTTCCGATCTTGGTTGTTCGAGATAACTACGCAGGTCAGAGGCTAACCAGCGGCGGCGCTCTCTTACCTCAGTAGGAGCCCTGCCGTTCACACCACGGCACAGGCAACCGCCGAACACTCTCGGCACGGCAGTACGCCAGGCTCACCTCTCCGAACCATGTGGCACTCATAGGACGACCGGACCTGAACCCCACAACCGAGCACCCCGGTCTGCAGTCGACATGGAAACCGACCGCAGTGGCGGTGCCTGTCTCACCGGATCTTGCCCACCACCCGTACCCCGCTGCTTTCCGGCGCGTACGGTCCGGGCTACCACGAAACGGATTCGCGCCGGGAAGTGGCGGGGGCAGCGGGGTCCAGGGGCCGGCGAAGGCCCCTGGTACCACGCTGCTCAGCCACTCCTGGGATTGGTCGTCAACCAGCAGTCCGATGACGGGCAGTCTCGTCCGCGGCCCGAAGTCGTGACCCGCACTTAGGTACCTGCCTGTACCAGCAGGAGAGTTCTGCGCGGAGGCGCACCAGGCATACGCCTGGAGACGGCCCAGCGCGCTCCCGGGCCCCGGGCCGAGGCGAACCGCGCGTCGATCTGTTCCAGCGGGAACGGTCGAGTGGGGCTGGGTCCCGGGTGGGGGCCGCCGGGGCCGGTCGCGGCGGCGGTCAGGGCCGCGCGGCGGTGCCGTCCGGGGCCGTTTCGGGTTTGGTGTGCAGGACCTCGCGCGCCTGTTCCGCGGCGCGAATAGTGCTCTCCTGGACGAAGTCGAGGAAGCGGGCGGCGTTCTCCAGGCGGGTGGCGGCCGGGGTGCCGGGGCCGAGGACGCCGACGCCCTGCTGGGAGACCTCGACGACCTGGGTGAGGGACCGGGCGCTGGCGATCATCGCCTGGTACCAGACGTCGTCGTCGACGGCATAGCGCTCGCGGCGGCGTTCGTCGCGCGCCCGGCGGACCATGCCCTGGCTCTCCAGAAACGTGACCGCTTTGGAGATGGACGCCGGACTGACCTGGAGGCGCTGGACGAGTTCGGATGCGGTGAGGCTGCCCTCGTCGGTGGTGTAGAGGCAGACCAGCACCCTGGACATCATCTTGGGCATGCCCGAGGCCATGAAGACGGTGGTGAGGGTCTCCTCGTACTCGCGCACGGCTTCGGCGTCGCGTCCGTGGGGCTGCTCGGGCGTCCGCTGTCCGCCCCGGGGCGCGGCCTGCCGGCGGCGGTGGGCGCGGCGTTCGGTGGCGCGGTGTGCCAGGTCGGCACGGTAAGCGGTGGGGCCTCCGTTGCGCATCACCTCGCGCGTGATGGTGGAGGTCGGGCGGTCGAGGTGCCTGGCGATCTCCGCGTAGGCGAGGCCGTCGGCCAGTCCCAGCGCGATCTGCTGGCGTTCCTGCTGGGTGAGTCTGCCTCCCGGCATCGCGGTCTCCTTCGTGGTCCGTGGTGCGGGTCAGTATAGCGTTCACCTCCATTTCATTGCAACGAGCCAAGGTGCGGAATGTTGCATTAATTTTGAGCCCAGTGCAACGATTTCTCGGCTTTGACCTGCATTTTTAGGCATTGATCGCAACGAATTCGTTGCGAGATCAGTGAATGCAACGTAGCGTTTCTGTCATCGGAAACAACAAGCCGAGTCTAGGAGCCCGCGATGCAGAAGACCCAGAGCACGACGCGCACGTTCGACGCCCACGCCCCCATCGCCGCCCTCGTGGACGTCCCGGCGGGGCGCATCCGGTTCATCGCCGCCGACCGGGCCGACACCACCGTCGAGGTGCTGCCCGCCGACCCCGCCAAGAGCCGGGACGTGAAGACGGCCGAGCAGACCACGGTCGACTGCCGCGACGGTGTCCTGCGGATCGAGACCCCGGTGAAGAACCAGTACTTCGGCCCCTCCGGCGCCGTCGAGGTCACCGTCCAGCTCCCCGCCGGCTCCCGCGTCGAGGCCAAGGCCGCCAGCGCCGAACTGCGCGGCGTGGGGCGGCTCGGCGACGTGACCTTCGAGGGCGCGCAGGGCACGGTCAAGCTCGACGAGACCGCGAGCGTCCGCCTGGCCGTCCAGGCCGGTGGCATCACCGTGGGCCGCCTGAACGGCTCCGCCGAGATCAGCACGCGCAAGGGCGACCTGAACGTCGCCGAGGCCGTGCGCGGCACGGTCACCCTGCGCGCCGAGCACGGCGACATCACCGTCGGCACCGCCCGTGGGACCTCCGCCACCCTCGACGCCGGCACCAGCTACGGCCGGATCCACAACTCCCTCACCAACGCCGACGGCCCCGCGGCCGGCCTGACCATCCACGCGACCACCTCCTACGGCGACATCACCGCCCGCAGCCTGTAACACCCCGCCAGCACCCGGCCCTAGAGGAAGGACGCCGCCATGAAGTCGCCGCTCGCACACCAGCCCGATGTGGCGACCGAAGCCGGCCCAGGCCCCGTCGCGTCCTTCCTCCGGTTCGCGGCCCTCGGCGGCGGCGTCGGAGTCCTCTCCAGCCTCGCGGTGCCGCTGCTGGCCGCGACGATGCCCTGGGCGCTGGCGAACGCGGTCGTCACCGTCGTCTCCACCCTGCTGTGCACCGAACTCCACGCCCGCTTCACCTTCGCCAAGGGACGCGGCGCCGGATGGCGTGAGCACTGGCAGTCGGCGGGCTCAGCGACGGCCGCCTACCTGGCCACCGGCATCGCCGTGTGGGTGCTGCACCTGCTGCAGCCCTCCCCCGCCATGCTGACCGAGCAGATCGTCTACCTCGGCGCCTCCGGCCTCGCCGGCGCGGCCCGCTTCCTCGTCCTGCGCTGCTACGTCTTCGCCACTCGCAGCGGCTGGCGGGAACTGATTCCTCCACTCGACGTTCGCTTCAGGATCAGTCTCGCTTCGGCGGAGAATCCGGCCCTTTGACCTCCCTTGGGCCACCGTGTGTGCATGTCAGAAGCCACCGCCCTGTTCTGATGCCGGGGCGGCCGGCCCCCTGCGTTCCTCCTGCCCCCCACTCGATGGAAGTGCGGTTTTCCGTGGCTACCTTCCTGTACAAACTCGGCCGCTTCGCCTTCCGGCGACGTGGCCTTGTGACCCTGCTGTGGGTGCTGATCGTCTGCGGCGTCGGTGCCGCGGCCTCCAGTGCTCCCACCCCCCGACCGAGCTCGCGGTCACCTTCGTGCCCGCCCTGCTCGGCTTCGCGCCGCGCCGGGTGCTGCGGGTCGCGGACCGCCGTCTCGTGCAGATCAAGAAGCCGCTGTCGGCGCGCAAGCTGCGCACGTCGGAGAAGAAGGCCGCGAAGCTGGCCGCGCGGACCAAGCCGAACCTGTCCACCCGCTGGGCCTCCTTCGTGGTGCGCCGCCCGCTCGGCGTGCTCTTCCTCGCGGTGGTCGGTCTCGGCGCGATCGCCCTGCCCGCCACCAAGCTGGAACTCGGCCTGCCCGGCGAGGGCACGATGGCGACCGACACCACCCAGCGCAAGGCGTACGACCTGCTGTCCGACTCCTTCGGGCCCGGCTTCAACGGCCCGCTGACGGTGACCGTCGAGGGCAAGGGCGCGGCCGCCGCCGGTGACAAGGTCGGCGAGAGCCTGAAGAAGACCGCGGGCATCGCCTCGGTCTCCAAGGCCACCGCCAACAAGGCGTGAGGCGTACGTCCACGGCGCGTCGCCGAAGGACGCCGTCGTCACCGGCTTCCGCCACAGCGGCCGGGTGGTCGTGGCCGCCGCGATCATCATGATCAGCGTCTTCTCGGGCTTCATCTTCGAGACCGACGACCTGGTCGCGATGATGGGCTTCGGCCTCGCCTCCGCCGTCCTGTTCGACGCCTTCGTGGTCCGGATGGCGATCGTGCCCGCCGTGCACTCGCTGCTCGGCGACGCCGCCTGGTGGCTGCCGAAGCGGCTCGGCCGGCTGCTGCCCAACGTGGACGTCGAGGGCGAGCGGTTGCGGCGGCGGTTGCAGGCCGCTCCGCCGTCGCCCGCGCCGCGGAGCACGCCGGATCACGAGCGGGACCTCGTGCACTGAGGCGTGCGCGGTCTGAACCGCCGCGGCCCGGTGCGACCTTGACAAGGTCGCACCGGGCCGCCGTCCGTGTACGGGCCCAGGGGACACCGGAGCGCCGCGGACACCGGGGCACAGCGAACGCCGGGGCCTGCAGGGCCGCTTGAGAGCAGGTCGAGGTCCGGCCGAGGTCGATGGTCCCGGTCGCGGGCCTCCGGTTCACTGATCCCATGGCGACCCCGACTTCCGGCACCGGTCGCGTCCCGCAGCCGTCGCGGCGCGAAGGGCCCGCGCCGCGCGGCACCGTCCCCCACCGGTACGCCGATCCCCCCACCGCCCGGCAGTCCGGCGCCCTCGCCCCGGGCCGGCACCTGCCGCGCGCGGTCCGTGCCCTGCCGCACGTGGTCCTCGCCCCGCCGCACGCCGCCCGGTGCGACGGACTCCACCCGCACGCCTCGGCCGCCGCGCACGCCGACGCCCTGCTCCGGCTCGTCGCCTTCACCCGCCCGGTCCGGTTCCCGCCGGGTGGGTCCTCCTGCCGGCATCGCGGTTCCCGGCGCGCTCCGAGTGTCCCCGCTATAGCGTTCACTCTCTACTCATTGCAACGGATAGGGCGAGGTCCATTGCATTAAGTTCAGACTCATTGCAATGATTTATCGAATCTACCTGCACCTATGGCTCCTTAAAGCAACAATCTTGTTGCCAGTTCTATGAATGCAACGTAGCGTTTCCATCATCAGAAACACCGGGACGCAGGAGCGCACACGATGCAGAAGAAGGAGTGCACGATGCAGAAGTTCGACACCCCCGCCCCCGTCACGGCCGTCCTCGACATCCCCGCGGGACGCATCCGGTTCGTCGCCGCCGACCGGACCGACACCACCGTCGAGGTCCTGCCCGCCGACGCCTCCAAGAGCCGCGACGTGAAGGCCGCCGAACAGACCACGGTCACCTGCGCCGACGGCACCCTGCGCATCGAGGCCCCCACCGGCAAGAACCAGGCCCTCGGCTCCTCCGGCACCCTCGACGTGACCGTCCACCTGCCCACCGGCTCCCGCGTCGAGGCGAAGACGGCCGACGCCCAGCTCCACAGCACCGGACGGCTCGGCCACGTCTCCCTCGACAGCGCCCAGGCCACCGTCGAGCTCGACGAGACCGAAGGTGCCCGGCTCCTCCTCGCCGCCGGCGACGTCACCGTCCACCGCCTGGACGGCTCCGCCGAGATCAGCACCCAGAAGGGCGAGCTCCGCGTCACCGAGGCCGTGCGCGGCACCGTCACCCTGCGCACCGAGCAGGGCGACATCACTCTCGGCGCCGCCCGCGGCACCTCCGCCACCCTCGACGCCCGCACCGGCCACGGCCGTATCGAGAACACCCTCACCAACACCGACGGACCCGACGCCGTTCTCACCATCCACGCCACCACCGCCTACGGCGACATCGCCGCCCGCAGCCTGTAGAAGGAGCTCTCCTCATGACCAAGCCGGCCATCGCAGCGAACGGGCTGCGCAAGTCGTACGGCGACAAGACCGTCCTTGACGGCGTCGACCTGATCGTCCCCGAGGGAACGATCTTCTCCCTGCTCGGCCCGAACGGGGCCGGCAAGACCACCACCGTGCAGATCCTGTCCACGCTGATCTCCGCCGGCGGCGGGCACGCGCAGGTCGCCGGTCACGACGTCGCCGCGGACCCGCAGGCGGTGCGTGCCGCGATCGGTGTCACGGGGCAGTTCTCCGCCGTGGACGGTCTGATCACCGGTGAGGAGAACATGCTCCTCATGGCGGACCTGCACCACCTGTCCAAGCAGGAGGGGCGGCGGGTGGCCGCCGAGCTGCTGAAGCGTTTCGACCTGGTGGAGGCGGCGAAGAAGCCCGCCTCGACGTACTCGGGTGGCATGAAGCGGCGTCTGGACATCGCCATGACGCTGGTCGGCAAGCCGCGGATCATCTTCCTGGACGAGCCCACCACCGGCCTGGACCCGCGCTCGCGGCACAACATGTGGGGCATCATCCGCGAGCTGGTCTCCGACGGTGTCACCGTCTTCCTCACCACGCAGTACCTGGAGGAGGCCGACGAACTCGCCGACCGCATCGCGGTGCTGAACGACGGCAGGATCGCCGCCGAGGGCACCGCCGCCGAGCTCAAGCGCCTCGTCCCCGGCGGCCACGTCCGGCTCCGCTTCACCGACCCGGTCGCCTACCGGGCCGCCGCCCTCGCGCTGGAGCAGGCGGCCCGGGACGACGACGCGCTCGCCCTCCAGATCCCCAGTGACGGCAGCCAGCGTGAGCTGCGCTCCATCCTCGACTGGCTGGACTCCGCCGGCATCGAGGCCGACGAACTGACCGTCCACACCCCCGACCTCGATGACGTGTTCTTCGCCCTGACCGGCGGCGCCGGCGTCCCCACCCAGCCCAAGGAGGCTGTCCGATGAGTTCCGTGTCCCTCGCCGTGCGCGACTCGAACACGATGCTGCGCCGCAACCTGCTGCACGCGCGCCGCTACCCGTCCCTCACGCTGAACCTGCTGCTCACGCCGATCATGCTGCTCCTGCTGTTCGTCTACATCTTCGGCGACACCATGAGCGCGGGCATCGGCGGTGGCGGCCGCTCCGCCTACATCGCCTACATCATGCCCGGCCTGCTGCTGATGACCATCGGTTCCACCGTCATCGGCACCGCGGTCTCCGTCTCCAACGACATGACCGAGGGCATCATCGCCCGCTTCCGCACCATGGCCATCCACCGGCCCTCGATCCTCGTCGGGCACGTCGCCGGCAGCGTCCTGCAGTCGATCCTGAGCGTGGTCCTCGTCGGCGCCGTCGGCGTGGCCATCGGTTTCCGGTCCACCGACGCCACCGCCCTGGAGTGGCTCGCGGCCTTCGGGCTGCTCGCCCTCTTCACCCTGGCGCTCACCTGGATCGCCGTCGGGATGGGTCTGGTCAGCCCCAACGCCGAGGCCGCCAGCAACAACGCCATGCCCCTGATCCTGCTGCCGCTCCTGTCCAGCGCGTTCGTGCCGGTCGACTCGATGCCGGGCTGGTTCCAGCCGATCGCCGAGTACCAGCCCTTCACGCCGGCCATCGAGACCCTGCGCGGCCTGCTGCTGGGCACCGAGATCGGCCACAACGGCTGGCTCGCCGTCGTCTGGTGCCTGGCCCTGACGGTCCTCGGCTACTTCTGGTCCACCTCGACCTTCAACCGCGACGCGAAGTAGTCCGCCCCGTGACAGCGCGGGCCGCCGCCCGCGCCCCCGGCCGACAACGTCACACGACGAACGCCCCGATCCACGAAGGCCCGTCGCCGCTGTCTCCCTGACAGCCGCGACGGGCCTGCCTTCGCTCAGCGTCGTCCGCAGCGCACCTTCATCGGCGATGACTCCGTTCGTGCCCCTCGGTCATACCAGCAACGAAACCGAAGCAACGGACAGACAGGATGACTGACATGACCGCCACCGTGAAGGGCCCTGCCAGCTACTTCCCTTCCATCGAGAAGAAGTACGGTCGCCCGATCGCGGAGTGGAAGGACCTGATCCGCTCCTCGCCTCTGACCAAGCACATCGAGCTCGTGAACTGGCTCAAGACCGAGCACGGGCTGGGCCACGGTCACGCCGATGCCCTCGTCAACGACGGGGGTGCTGCTCCCATCCCGTGACTGGGGTGGGTCGGGGCCGCCCCTCGTCCTGTTGCACGGACCGCGCATGGGTGACGGCACAGCACCAGGGACAGGCCCTGCTCCACCGCGTCGATGCCGCAATCAGCCTCACCGGCACCGACCTCTCCGCGCTCGACGACTGGCTACAGGACGTCTCCGGAAGCCTCGTGATCCACAGAATTCGACAATTACTCGGCGTTGACGGCAGGTCCGCTACACCTCGCTTCGCTCATTGCGGGACAACCCTGAGACTGAGCCGGGGGCGGTAGTCGATGGTGTGCCCAAGAGCTGCGTAGGGGATGGGCCCGCGACCGGTGCGGATACGAACTGATCCCCCATCCGTGCGCGGCAGATGCCGGGAACGCGGACAGTGCTCGTCACGTACGCTCGCGAGGCCTGCCGAATCTGGGCTTTTGCCCATTGGATCCCTGTTGGGCCGAGAAGCTCACCGAAGCCGAACCGGCGGGCGCTGTGCGCGGCGACCTGGTCCAGGACCCAGGCCAACTCCCGGAAATTCACCGGACCACACCGAACAAGCCAAATCCTGCATCTGAATTCAGCCTGGAATCGCTGGAGTATATACGGGAATTGCGGCGGCCTCTTCTCCTGGATTG
This sequence comes from Streptomyces cahuitamycinicus, assembly GCF_002891435.1. Lineage (GTDB taxonomy): Bacteria > Actinomycetota > Actinomycetes > Streptomycetales > Streptomycetaceae > Streptomyces > Streptomyces cahuitamycinicus. The sequence continues at coordinate 39,188 of NZ_POUC01000006.1, read as the reverse complement.
CTATTTTGCTTCATTGACAGCCGAAAGCGCTTTTGTGTAGCCTCCATTCCGGGTTCCGCAAGGACACGAACATGCCCTTTGTGGAATTGTAGTCTCTCGAAACCAAGGAGTTTTCATGGTTGCATGGAAGAGCCGCTTCGCCAGTATCGTCGGCGGTTCGGCGCTCGCCGTCGGTTTAGCTGTCGCCTTTCAGCCCTCCGCCGCGGCCCTGGCCTCCCCGACGGTGACGGTGACGCCGTCGTCCGGGCTGGCCGACGGCGACACGGTTCAGGTGGCTGCGAGTGGTCTCGAAGCGGGAACGACGTACAACGTGGGCCAGTGCGCGGAGGTGGAGCCCGGTGCTATGGCATGCAACTCCGCGAGCCATGTGCGTATCACAGCCAACGCCGACGGAACGCTCAAGACGCAGCTGACGGTGAACCGCAGCTTCGCCGGTGTCCTCTTCGACGACACCCATTGGGGCACCGTGGACTGCGCGACCGCGCAGTGCGTGGTCGGCCTGTCGGACGACGCCGTGCAGGGCCCCGCGCCCGTGGCGATCTCCTTCCGGTAGGCACGGACTCGTACCGGACGACATCGCCGCGCCCGCGCAAGCAGGAGTTGGCGATGTCGTCCGGCGGCAACGTCCCAGCAGGCAAGCAGCGCAATATGGAAGATGAAGCCCGTGCTGAGCGCGCTTACGCTCTTCAATATCGGAAATACCGGGACTGCTCGAAGGGGACATAAATGAAGCTCATCAAGGCCGCTCCGGCCGCCAAGAAGGTCACGTTCTCGGTCATGTACAACGCCGCGACCTGATCCAGCCTTTCTGCACCAACCCGCGCGGGGGCAAGGAATTTCCTTGCCCCCGCTCAGCGGTATCGCGAGCACAATTTTCCTGGGGGTAGTGATGCGTCAATTCACCGTGCAGGCCGAGGGTGGGGCCGTCGGTTTCTCACCAGTGCGGGCTCTGCTGCGCACGGCCAGGACGGCCGAGTGGTCAAGCCGAGCTCTGATCGGCCTGAAACTCATCGCCCCCGACGCCCCCGCCTGCGCCACCATCGAGGACAAGGCCAGCCTCACCGACGCCGCCCGGGCCCATGACCGGATCCGGTTCTTCCTCAAGGATCGGCTGTTGCGCAACTTCCGGGACGTGGGACAGGCCTGGCTGGCCGAGACCGGTCCGTGCGCGATCGACGTGGTGGGTGCCGAGAATCTGGACGAAGGCAGCCGGCTGTTCTTCGAGACCCTGGCGGAGCTCGCCGGGACAGCGGTCACTGTCCGCTTCGTCATCGGACATCGCGACACAGCGCAGCTGCGGGCCGAAGCCAACGAACGGACGCGGCGCATCGAGAAGCTCGCCGCGCAGGCCGCTGCTCCTGCGGAGGAGGATCTGGACTTCCTGTACGAGCAGGCGGTCGAGTACCTCGGCACGGGCGACAGCTGGACCGCCGAGCGAATTCTGCAGGCCGTGCTGAGGCATCGGTCCACCCCATCCGTGTGGGGGCGGCTCGGACTCGCGTACGCCATGCTCGGCCGGACCGTGGAGGCCGAGTTCTGCTATCTGCGCTGGCGCGAGGACCCGGACGCAGTCAGTGCCGCAGGCGCGTACTACGGACTGTCCATGCTGAGCGCACGCCACCACCCGGCCCACCTTCGCTCGCTGGACCGGGCCGCTCAGTTCCTGGAGAAGGGGCACCAAGTCCTCGAGAGCGTCGCTGACGAGACGGAGGACCTTGAATTCCACAAGGTGTTCAACCGTAACGGATACGCGCTCGTGGAGTTCCGACGCGGTCAAGTGCGGGAGGCAGTGGCTCATCTGACCGATGGGATCGCCAAGTTGCGCAACGGCTCCGCCAAGCACCACATGCATCAGACGGTGCTGATGTACAACCTGGCGCAGTGCCACCGGCGATCCGGAAATGTGGACGCCGCCATTACGACCTACCACCAACTGCTCAGTGTCGACGGAAACATGCCCGAGTACCACATGGAGCTGGCCAGCTGCTATCTCGACATCGGGGAGTTCACCAAGGCGTATGACTGCCTGGTGGAGGCACGCAGGCTAGGGCCCTCCATCCAGGAGGTGCATTCCTTGCTGGGGTTCACCCATCTACAGCTCGGGCAGGGCGTCGAGGCGGTGGCAGCGTACAGGACTGCGTACGAGTGCGGCCCGGACCATGTCGACGCGCTCTACGACTACGCGTACGCGCTGGCGGAGACGGACCAGCCTCTCGCCGCCTTGCAGGTGGCCCGCAAAGCGGACACGGGGCTGCTGCCTGCCGAACAAGCCGCCAAACTGCTTACGCTGGTCGCGGAGCAGAACGCGCTGCTGGGCGACCTCACCGCAGCGCGCACAGCGCTGGAAGAGGTACTGATCCTCACTCCGGACGCCCCCGACGCCCTGGCCAACCACAGCCAAGTCGTCGCGGCCATGGCCTGACCGGAGCTGCAGATCCGTGTCCGACTCCCTCGCGGAAACGCCCCCCGCGCCCCGGGTGGCCGGGGCTCGACGCCTGTCCGCCTTCACGTTCATGTTCTTCACCGGCATGTGGCTGTCGAAGACAGTACATCCGCTCTACTTCGACCGGCACGGTCATCTGATGGCGTTCGGTCTGTCCTACACGGCGATGGCGCTCGCCGGAACCGCGTCGGTCGCCATCGGGCGAGTCGCCGACCGAGTCGGCCCTAGACCGGTGTTCGTGTGGGGCACCGTGCTGTACGCCGCAGGCATGGCGCTGCGCGTCTTTCATGCCAGCGCCGCTGTGGCGGTGGCATCGGGTCTCGTCGCCGGATTCGGCGCTTCCTCAGTGTTCATCGCGTTGCGCACCTGGACCCTGTACAACACGCGCGCCGAGCAACGGGCCCAGATCATCTCCCGTCGCGAGTTCATGGCCCAGGCGGGCATGGCCCTCGGTACGGCGTCAGCGGGTGCGCTGGCCGCGTTCATCGGCGCCGGCGACCGGGGTTATGTGACGGTACTGCTCATCGCCGCCGGCTGCGTGGCGGCTGGACTGCTGTTCGTCCCGCCGAGCCTTGCCGGCGACCAGCAGGAGGGAGTCGGCCCCGGCGGGGCGGCGGCGAAAGAACGCGGCTCTCTCACCGCGGTGCTCCGGCAGTACCGGGGCCTCACGCTGGGCATCGTCGGCCTGGGGCTACTCATGGGGTTCTACGTCAGTATCCTCACGCCCTATCTGCCTTTGTTGCTCGCCGAACAGGGTGTGCCGCTCGCTCTGGTCGGCGGCGTGCTCGCGCTCGCGAGCCTGGTACGCCTCGCCGCCGCCGCTCTCGCCGGTCCCACGCTGCGACAGCACTCTCCGCTGAAGGTTTTTCTGCTCTCCGAGGGCTGCTGTGCCCTCGCCACTCTGGCTCTGGCCGTATCGGTGAACGGCTGGATGGCAGCGTGTGCTCTCGCGCTGCGCGGGGCGTTCCTGCTGGGTGCCTCGGTCTCACAGGAACTGCTGCAGCTGCATGCCTTCCCCACCTCGGTGGCGGGTGCGCTGTTCGGGCTCGTACAGAGTGCCTTCCTGGCGGGCGACGCGCTGGGCGGCGCGGTCGGTGGGTGGCTGCACCACCTGCTCGGCAGCTCCCAGACCGTGCTGGTGGCCACCGGACTCACCGTGACCAACGCAGTCCTGGTCCCGCTCTTCTACGCACGGCTGCGCTCGTCGGGTGCGTTTGCGCTCACCCGAAAGGAGAATGCAAATGAGGCTGCCTGAGGCATTCTTCGAGGAGCGCCGCCGGCATCTGTTGTCCTGGCGCCGGGGCCCGGTGTTCGGCGAGGTCCGTGCCGACGGGGCTCTGCACATCACCGGGCCCGGTGTCCCCGATCCGCTGCGTGTGGAACTCGGCGCCGACGCCGTGCTGTTCCTGCCCTCACGTGAGGCCGTGGCCGGCTTCCACCTGGACGGAACCCTGCTGACCGTCCTCGAGCACAGGCTGGACGGCAGCCGCCATCAGTGGACGGCCCAGCTCACGGGCGCGGGCGGGTGGATCGTGCTGGACGCGTTGGAGGGGATCGGCGAGAGAGGCGAGACCTGCGTGGTGCTGACCTTGCAGGACGAGCAAGGCGGTCTCGTGCTGCAGCAGGTGTGCGAAGAGGGTTCCGTGCAGTCCTACGTCCCCCTGACAGCCGGGGAACTGGTGCACTGGGATCTGACATGCGATGCGGCGGTGCTGAGAAGCGAGCGCGGACCACGGACGCCGCAGCTGCGGCTGGAGCGGCCGCTGACGTCTGAAGCCTGCACCACGGTCACCGCCCACTGGCACGACGGCTGCGACGGCTCGGGTGCGCTCGTCGACGAGGACGGCCTGCTGTGCATATGGGATCTGCGTACCGGCGAGCTGACCCCGGCCGTGCAGCCGGCCGGGCTCATCGACGACGTGCGGATCCTGCGCGACGCCCCCACGCGACTCTTCGTCGTCGCGACGCACCACGGCACTGACGCCGCGTACATCTGTGACAAAGCGACAGGTGAAACCTGGGGGGTCGACGGGGTGAGCGGCGGGCGCCTGCGGATCCGGGCGGCGGACGGGCGTGGGATCGGTCTTTACCAGTTCTCGACACTCGAGGGCTCATCGTGGTTGTGGTTCGGCCCCGGCCGCCTGGAGTACGCCGCCGGAGATGTCGGTCCCCACCGAGGGCGGGCGTCCGTGGCGCACCGCCGGCTGGGCGACACCCCCGCACTCGTGTACCTGCCGCAACGGGAGCCGCGGGCGGTGGTCGTCTCTCTGCATGGAGGACCCGAGTCGCTGGAGCGCGACGAGTTGCGCTGGGACGGGCTGTACCGGGACCTGCTGGCGGCGGACATCGCGGTCATCGGGGCCAACTACGCCGGCTCCCTCGGGTATGGAGCCGCTCACACTCGGCGCGGCTGGAGGAACTGGGCGCGCGCCTTCGCGGAAGACCTGGCCGCGTGCCGGGAGGCGGCCGCGGCCTGGGGAGTGGGCCCCGAGCGGATGGCGCTGCTGGGCGGCAGTTTCGGGGGGTCGCTCGCACTGCTCGGCTGTACCCTCGATCACCGGCTCGCCGGGGCCGTGGCCAGTGCCCCGATGATCGATGTGGGCCGGCACGCCGAGCGGGCGGCAGCGGCCGAGGAGGCGTACGCCTCCTGGTTCGGCGAGCGTTTCGAGCTGGGCGACGCACGGGAGTTCACCGCCGCTCGGCTGGCCCGAACCGGTGCGGGCCAGCGCGTCGTCGTCGTCCACGGCGACCAGGACGATGTCACCGACTTCCGGGACAGCCGGGTCGCCGTGGAGCTCGCTCAGGAACGGGACCTGGCGTGGACCCTGGTCGCAGAGGAGGGCACGGGGCACGTGCCCTCCAGTGCGGACAGGGCCCTGGCTCGCCTGCTGCGGGTCCGGGCGGGCCTCGGGCATGTGCTGGAGACCGACGTTCTCGGGTGTGACGACGGCACCTCAGACGCCTGGACGTTGGGCTGACGGTCAGAACCGGGAACGTTCTGCGCCCGCCGGAGTTGGGCCCGGGCGCGTTTTCGCAGTTCAGCGGGCGAGAAGGTGGCCTCCGTCTGATCCTGCGCTCCGTCACAGAGTGGATCAGCGCGAAGGCCGTGGTCGTCGTGAGTGCACCGCCGTGACCTGCGCCGGCCCAAGCAGAACACCACCTCCGCCGCCCTCAGCACCGGCAGTGGATTCCCGCGTTCCCGGCAGTACCGCCGAGTCGCCCCGCCGTCTGCCACGAGCCAGATCATGCGGCCGTATGCACCTCACGGCCAGAGTTCGAAAGTACTCACTCAGATGCTACGTCGCCGCAGATGGCGGGGAGAGCCCCCGCGACTCGACGTGTCCCGGTCGGTTATGTCCCCGGGGAGCAGACTGTGCACCAGAGCGACCTGGTCGCCCAGGTTCCGTCGCGACATGTCGCGCAGCGACGTAGTCACGCCGAACTCCATGGCGATGTAACGCATCAGGCGGGTGATGAGTAGCGAGTCTCCGCCCCGGGCGAAGAAGTCCGAGTGTTCGGTGAGGTCCGAGCAGCCAAGCAGCTTGCTCCATGCCCGGATCATGAACTCGACTACGTCGCCCGCCGGTTCGCGCACCCGCGCGGTCTGAGACGCCAGCGGCAGCGCCGTACGGTCCGGCGTCTTCGGAGCCGGGGTGCCACCGTTGTCGGGATGACGGGCGGACGTAATGGTGACGGCAACGAGGGCAGAGCGGTCACGGTCCATTTAAGCCACTCCCGTGGGCATCGTCGACGGTCTTCGCCGTCCGGGCTCGGTGCCGCATCCTCGCGGGCCTCGCGCAGCTGAGGTCGAACGGGTTTCCAACTTCCCTGTCGCCAGAAAACATAGGGCAGCAGAGCCCTGCTTGGCAATGACTTTGCCAACCTGCACAGACGGCTTACCAGTGCGGTTCTGGCCCAACCGATCGAGATACGCAGGTGGAAGGGGTTGAAGGTTTGCCACGGAGGAGGTTCCCTGGATAACGTCTGGCACACAGTGCCGGTGACGTGTGACACGTAGCAGGCAAATGATCCGGTTCGATTTCTCGATCGTCCGTCAAGTGGTGGGAACAAACAGTGTTTGAGCAGCCATCCTTCGGCCGTCGACTCAGGCAGTTGCGGACCGAGCGCAGCCTCTCGCAGACCGATCTCGCCGGTGACGGCATGTCGACCGGCTACCTGTCACGTCTTGAGTCCGGCGCCCGGCGTCCCAGCGAGCGTGCCGTGGCCCACCTCGCCGCACAACTGGGCATCGGCCCAGAAGAGTTCGAGAAGACCCAGACGACCTCGCTGGCCCAATGCCTTTCAATCGCCACCTCCCTCGATACCCACGAGACACGTCAGCGCCTCGCCCAGGCCCTCGAATGCGCGCATGGCCAGGACCCCATGCTGCGCTGGCAAGCACTGTGGTTGCTGTCCCAGTGGAAGCGCCGCCATGGGGAGCACTCCGCGGAACGCGCCTTCCTCGACGAACTCGTCGCGCTCAGCGAGGAGATCGGCCTGCCCGAACTCCGTTGCCGGGCTCTCGCCCAGCTCGCCCGCTCGCACCGCACCGCCGGCGAGATCACCCCTGCCGTGGATGCCGCTACCGCCGCGCACCGGCTGGCTCACGACGGCGGCCTCTCCCCCGAGGACAGAGCGGCCGCCCTGGTCGTGTTGGTCTCCGTGGAAGCCGAGGCCGGACGTCTGCCGGACGCCCACCACCACGCCGACGAACTCACCCGCCTCGTCGAGGGCCGCCACGACGCGCTCTGGGCCGAAGCCATGTGGACTGCGGTGGCGGTGCGGGTGCGTCAGGGGGACTTCAGTTCCGCGCAACAGCAGCTCGAGCACGCTCTCGAGCGGTTCAACGGCCGGGAAAACCCCAAGCTCTGGCTGCGGCTGAGGCTGATCGCGGCCGACTTGCAGCTGCAGAAGTCTCCTCCCGGGACCGACGCGGCCCAGCGCTACATCGAGACCGCGCAGACGGGCCTGCCGTTTGCCTGGACACCCGCCATCGAGCAAGAGCTGGACGCCCTCAAGACTCATCTCGCGTTCCACGAGGGAAGGTTCGCCGACGCCCGAGCCATGCTCAACAGGCTGGGCCGGTCCGAGCGACGCATGTCCTACCGGAACCGGATCCGGCTCGACGTGCTGGACAACCAACTGCGCATCCTCGAGGGCGACGAAGACGAAGGCATGGCGGGTCTGCAGCAGTTGGCCCTCCAGGCCCAGGAGAGTTCCAACATTGACCTCGCAGCGACGATCTGGCGGCTCGCCGCAGAAAGCCTCCTCAAGTCCCGGTCCGCCCACAAGGCCACCAGCAGCGCGGACTGACGGCACAGAGGCCGGCTGTCACCGTTTGCGTTGCTCGCCGACGGAGTGCTGTCGCACCGCTACTTGGTCAATCCGCGCCGAGCTCAGCCTGCGGCATTGCCAACCATGAGGCCCGGAGGCAATATTTTTGCCTGTAACTGGAAACCAAGAATGCCGGGCTGCAGCACTCCGACTCCTGGGCGGGAGAGCATGACCATCACTCTGCAGACCAGGGAAGCTCGGCCGATAGCCGACCAGCTGGTTGCTACGGGGCTGCCCGGTACCTGGTGACTGCCCCTTTCACAGCCTGGGCGTGCGCCGGGCCTACGGACTCTCGCCGTCCCTGGGCCTCGCACAGCTGCAAGGGGAGGCCCAGAGACCACCGCCGAGTCGGGAGGAGAGGTGCGGCACGACCGGTGTGGGATCGACACCTACGAAGGGCTGCCCTCCGTCTGCTTCGCGTTGCAGGTCCAGGTTGATGGGCAGGGTGTCCCAGCTGCCGCACCACTTTTCCCACGATGAGAATGCCGAGGCGCTGTCATGATCCAAGAACTCTCCCAGCGCGCCCTGTTCGAGGGAGCGTCCGAGGGGCTGCGTAAGCTCGCTGCGGATCCTCGGAGCCGCAGGGCCTTCGCCACTCCCGGGCCGCAGCTGCTGGAGTTGTTCTCCCCCGCCGCCAGACGCTACGTCCTCGCTCCCCAACGAGCGGAGCTCCTCGGCCGGATCGATGCGTTGCGGGACAAGGGCTACGAGGTCAGCGTCGAGTTCTCGGCCGCCGGAGACGAGGACGACGATCCCGCCCGGATCGAACGGATCGTGGCGGAGTATCTGGCACTGCTCACTTACGAACGTGCACCCGACCGGCTGAGCTTCGACCTCTCCCAGGTGGGCCTCGCCATCTCCCGCCAGCTGGCCCTGCAGAACACCGGACGGATCGCGGCGGCCGCGGCGGCCCGGGGCAGCGACATCATCCTGGACATGGGCCAGCATTCCACCGTCGACGACGTGCTGGCCGTCCACCAGGAACTCGCCGAGGGGTTCGACAACGTGGGCATCACCCTCCAGGCACAGCTGCACCGCACCGAATCCGACGCGGCGGCCGTCGCCCAGCGCGGCCGTCGGATCCGCCTGGTGAAGGGCGCTTGTCAGGAACCCTCGGACAACGCTTTGAGCCGCGGCCCGGCGCTCGACGACCGCTTTCTCGGCCTCGCGGAGCAGTTGGTGGACCACGGGGTGCGACTGAGTCTGGCGACCCAGGACCGAGAGGTCCTTATCGCGGCGGACAAGAGCGGAATTCTCCCCCGGGTGGCCGAGCTGGAGATGCGGCACGGCGTACAGCCACAACTGCTGCGCCGGTACCGCGCCACCGGCCTGCCCTGCCGGATCCACGCCACCTACGGTCCGAATTGGCTGCATCTGCTGCAGCGCCTCGTCGAGCACCCGTCGATGGTGCTCAGTGCATTGGCCGACATCGGCACGGGCCGCGCGTACGCCGCCGCAGCCGGCTACTGAGAACCCCTCACAACAGCGTTGTACATGCCCGTGGGTGATCAGACGGATGCCGGTGCGCAGCACGAACAGGTTTGCGTTCAGCGTCACCGGTCCTGTGTCCGCGGTCGGCCATCCCCCTCTTCGGGCCTGGCACGTCATGCCGGGGCCCTGCTGGGCATCGTGCGGGGCCTGGTCCAGCGCTTCATAACGTCCTGAAGGTTTCGAGGACTTGCGAAAGGTGAGACGGGTGCGGGACTTGTGTCTGCCTTCAGCACTTACGAATAAAGCCGGGCGTGTCGGCCCGCCTATGCTCGCCGTAGACGAAGGGAGATCCCACATGGCGGACGAGCGGGCGCCGCGCGTTGGGCTGCGGGCTCTGGCCGATCTGGCCACGCCCATGGCGATACGTGTAGCAGCCACCCTGCGTGTGGCCGATCACATCGCGGCCGGAAAGCGTACGGCTGCAGAAGTCGCCGCTGCCACCGCGACGCACGCGGATGCGCTGGACCGTCTGCTGCGGCACTTGGTCACCCTCGGTCTGCTCGCCAGGGACGAAGCCGGTGCCTACAACCTGACAGAGTTCGGTGAGCAGCTGCGCGACGACCATGTCGCGGGCAAGCGGCAATGGCTGGACATCGACGGCGCCGTCGGTCGAGGCGACCTCAGCTTCATCGAGCTGGCCCACTCAGTACGCACCGGTGAAGCGGCTTATCCGCTGCGTTACGGCACGTCGTTCTGGGAGGACCTCGAAGCCGACTCCGCTCTGTCGTCCTCCTTCGACACACTGATGGGGCATCACATCGACCTGGACAACTCCAGCATCGCCCAGGTCTACGACTGGTCCTTGCTGGGCCATGTCGTCGATGTCGGCGGCGGCAGCGGCGGACTGCTCAGCACACTGCTGACAACTCACGAAAAGCTGCGTGGCACTGTGATTGACCTGCCGGGCCCGGCTGCGGCCGCGCGCCGGGCCTTCCGGGACAACGGGTTGTCCGATCGCGCTGAGGTCGTGACGGGAAGCTTCTTCGACCCGTTGCCGACGGGGGCGGGAGGCTATGTGCTGTCGGCCATCCTGCACGACTGGAACGACGAGAGTGCCACGGCGATTCTGCGGCGCTGCGCGCAGGCCGCGGGCGACGAGGGCGTGGTGCTGGTCATCGAGGCGGTCGGCACGGACGGCGAATCGCCGAGCACAGCGATGGACCTGCGGATGCTCACCTACTACGGCGGCAAGGAACGCGGGCTCGCGGATATGCGCGGCCTCGCCGCACGGGCCGGGCTCAGGGTGCGCGCTGTGTACCCGGCGGGCTACATGTCGGTCATCGAACTTGCCGCTGTCGACCGCTGAACCTGAAGTCTGGCGGCTGGGCTGGAGTTCAGCCGGCAAGTCTGCTGTCCTCTCGGGTCTTCCGGTTCGAGGAGCCCATCCGGTCTTCACCCTTCCGCACCGCAACCGGAGAGATGCCGCCGCGGCCTTCCCGTACCACGATACGGGGAGAGGATTCGCAGGGAATTCCATTGGAATGGGAGAAACCATGAACGCTGGCCCCTCCGTCTCGATCACCGACAAGGACAAGTCGGCCGTGGGCAACGTTCCACAGCGCATGATGGCGGCGTGGGCCGCCAATGACGCATCCGCATTCGCCGGTCTCTTCACCGACGACGGGACCATGATACTTCCGGGTGACGTCTACAAGAAGGGCCGCAGCGACATCCAGGAATTCATGGCGGCGGGCTATGCCGGTCCGTACAGGGGCACTTCGGTGTTCGGAAAGCCGCTCGACGTCCGTTTCATCGGCGCCGAATCGGCGGTGCTGATCACGCAGGGCGGTGTCATCGCTCCCGGTGAGTCCGAAGTCGCTCCCGAGTCGGAGATCCGGGCCACTTGGGTGCTCGTCAAGCAGGGTGACGAGTGGTTCATCGGCGCCTACCACAACAGCCCCGTCAAGCTTTCCTGACCGCGTTTCACCGCCGCCCTGACGCCGGTCGGGGTCAGCACCGGCCCCGGTCGCCGTCGGCCTTTCCCGGCGGACGGCGACCGGATCAGCAGACAGGGGCGCGTTCCGTCATCCCCCGCACGGGCGCCCCTGTCTGCGCCCAGTACGCCGGCGATGAGGGCACCGCGGCCACCAGGCCTTCACGGTGAGGTCGGCGACTACGCGCCCGACCGCCGAAGTCTGCGAACTGAGCGGGCTCATGCCGGCGCTTGGTGACTCGCCCTCGGCGCCGGCCTTCTCGATGACGTCACACTGAACCTCTCGCGCGTGCCTCCTTCTGCGGGGCCCGCGCGTGGGCAGCGTCGTCCCTTCCGTCGTGACGGTGTGCCCGTCCCGCTGATCGAGGCCGGTTCGAATGACCGTCGTTCCTGCCGCCACTGGTACGACGCGATCGCAGTCCGCGTCGAACTCAGCGGGGAATGCTCCATGACGACGGGACATCCGTTCTCCTGGCCCCGCAAGATCCAGGTGTGCCGAGTGTCCAAGGCGCACAAGCTGTCCCCGTCGCACCGGGCTCCCGGTTCTGCCGAAGGGGACAGCTTGTGCTGTGCCGGAACAAGGGCGTGGCGGGCAGGGTGACCACCCCTGCCCGCCACCCGGGTCTACCCGGCCGCGGCCAGCACCGCCGGCTCCTGGCCCGGCGCCGTGTCGAGGAATTCCTCGAGCGCGGCCTCGGGCACGGCCTCCGGCTCTGCCTCGTCCTGCGGCACCAGGCTGTCCATGATGTGCTCGGCCAGTGCGGCCACCGTCGGCCTGGCCCACAGAATGGTCGGCGGAAGGTCCAGTCCGAAGCGGCGCTGCAGGCGCACCCGCAGCGCGACGGTCATGACGGAGTCGACGCCGAGCTCGACCAGCGGGCGCTTCAATTCGACCGCGGACGGTTCGAGATTGAGTTCAGTGGCCACCTGCTCGCGCACGTCGGCGATGACGCGCTCCTGCACCTCTTCCCTGGGCAGATCGGCCAGTTCGGTCACGAAGGACTGGCCGCCCGCGGCACCCACGGTTTCCTGGGAGGCGGTCAGATCACGGAACATCGGCAGTCGCACGGAGTGCGACGGCGTCGGCACCACACGCAGGATGGCCTGGTAGTCCGCCTGGAAACGGTCGCCGAATGCCCACGCCCTGAAGGCCTCGGACGCGGATACGGCCTCCAGCCCACGCGAGTTGGCCTCGAGCATCGTCGTGGCAATGTCTGCCGACAGGCCGAGGCCGCGCCATGCCGTCCAGCCGAGGCTGACCGTCTCTGTGTGCCCCCCGGAGTTGCGGTGCGTGGCCAGCGCGTCGAGGAACGAGTTGGCCGCCGCGTAGCTGGCCTGCCCGGCCAGGTGGGCGATCTGACCGCAGGAGGAGAACAGTACGAAGAAGTCGAGCGTGCCGGGCGGGAAGAGTCGGTGCAGCACGAGCGCACCGCCCACCTTGGGCGCGAGCACCTCTCGCAGGCCATCCAGCTCCACCTTGCCGACCAGCGCATTGTTGACGACGCCTGCGGCATGGACCACGCCGGTCACCGGTGGCAGTCCAAGCGCGCCCGGCTCCAGAGCGGCCGCGACCTGGTCGGCGTCGGTGATGTCGAGCGCGAGCGCGCGCACCGTCACACCCAGCGCTTCCAGCGCGAGCACACTGTCGATCTGGTGCCGGATTCCCGGGTCGTCGACCGTGTCCCAGTCCGTCCGGGGAGGCAGCCCTCGCCGACCGGTGAGCAGGAGCCGGCGCGCGCCCCGGTCGACCAGCCACCTGGCAACCTCGAGGCCGAGAGCTCCGAGGCCGCCCGTGATCAGGACGGTGCCCGACGGCGAGCATTCCAGTGGCGTTCCGTCCGCGCTCCGCTCGATCCGGGCAAGGCGCGCCACTTCGGTGCCGTCCGCGGTGAGCGAGATGACGTCCTCCTGGCCGGCGGCGCCCCGCAGGATGTCGAGCAGCCGCGCACCTGTGTCGCGCTGCCCGTCGCGGAGGTCGACGACGCCGCCCCACAGTTCGGGGTGCTCTCCGGCGATGATGCGGGCGAGGCCCCACAACGGGCCCTGAGCGACCGAGCGTTCGTCCTGGGCCGTCCGAACGCCGTCGGTCAGGCACCACACCCGCTGGGGGGCGATCTCGGTACCCGCCTGGAGTTCGGCGACGCGCTGCACGGTGCGTACCACGGTCCACGCGATCCGTTCGGTCGCCTGCTCCAGCGGTTCGCTTGGCGGGCACAGCGAGGGCACGACCACGACCGCGCCCGGCCTGGTGAAGAGCTCCGGCCGCAGATCTGCGTCGGGGTCCGTGCCCAGGTGTACGTACTGCACTGCGGCGTTCTCGAGTTGCTTCGCCAGTACGGCGGTCGTGTCACGGTCGCCTATGAGGACGACCTGTTCCACGGCGTTGTCCTCGGCGCCCTCAACCTCCTCGTCGGTGAGCTGACGCCACACCACTTCATGCACCAGATCCCGCGGCAGGACCGCGGTACCGAGGTGCTCGACGGCCGCGAACCGCAGTCCGGTCACCTCGCAGACGATCTCCCCGTCCTCCCCGGCGACCTGTACGTCGACGGTGTCGTGCGGTGAGCGGGGTGAGCGCGTGCTGTGCACAGTGATACGGGCCGGCGGCTCACCGCGCCACACGACCGTCTCGATGGAACGCGACATCCACAGGACCGTGGCATCGCCGGGCGACACCACCATGGCGCTGATCGTCAGCGCTCCGTCGATGACATGGGCCCAGCTGCCGGCCCTGGTCGCGGGGGGCGGCACGATGTCCAGGACAGCGAGCTGCTCGGTGTCGTCGTAGCGGAGCTCGTCCATGTCCCACGGGAAGGCATAGCCTTCGACGCCCATGCGCCCGAACATGTCGTCGGCGCGGCTCAGCGAGCCTTCGGGGAGCCGCGCGCGGAGCGCCGCCGTGTCGATGCGGCCGACTGGCGGGCGGACTCCCGGCGTGAAGGAGGCCGTGGTGTGCGTGATCCATTCGTTCCCGTCGTCCCCGTGGCCATCGGCCTGGTCGTCGGCGACCCGGGTAGCCAGAGAGATCGACCTTCCTTCCCGTACGACCTGCACGACGCGGGGAGGCTCGACGGCGAGCGGCGTGCGCAGCACGATGTCCGTCAGCGCCGAGGGACCGTCCTCCTGTGCCGCTTGGGCGAAGGTGTTGATGATGGACGCCGCGGGGGTGACCTCCACTCCGACGAGCCCATGGCTCTGCGGGTAGGGGCGGGTGGACATGTCGAGGCGGGTCTGCCAGACCTGCCTCGAGGGCGAGCCGCTGACGGTCATGCGGCCGCCGAGCAGGCTGTGGCTCTCGGGGTCGTGGCCGCTGCCCAGGCCCGCGTCGTCGGTGCCTTCCGGGAAGATCCAGTAAGGCCGGTGCTGCCATACCGCGGCGGGCAGCGGGAGGAGTTCGCCACCGGCGTGCTCGCGCGACCAGTCGATCGCGGCGCCGTGGCAGTGCAGTTCGGCGAGGTTGCCGAGCAGAGTCCGGGTCTCGTCGGTGTCCCGTCTGAGGCTCCCGACGACAGCCGAGTCCTCGATGGCGAGGTGGAGCAGGGTCTCGCGGACCGAGTGCGCCACCACCGGATGGGTGGACAGCTCGGCGAACAACCGGTGGCCGTCCTCGGCCGCCGCCTGGACCGCCTCGGTGAACCGGACCGGCTGGCGCAGGTTCGCCACCCAGTAGTCGCCGTCGCGGGCGGCTCGGGACCGAGGGTCGTCCAGGGCGGTGCTGTAGAGGGGAGTGGTCGGGGGACGGGGGCTGAGCCTGCGTGCGGCGGCCTCGACCTCAGCAGTCACCTCGTCTACCTGGCTGCTGTGGAACGCGATGTCCGAGTCGACCGTGCGGATCCAGACGTTGTCGGCCTGCCACTCCTTCGTGATCAGGCGAACCGCGTGCTTGTCCCCGGACAGGACCGTGGCCTGCGGGTCCGCCGAGATGGCGGCCTCGACGCCGGGGTGACCGGCGAGCCGCTGCCGGGCCTCCTCGAACGGCAGGCCGACCATCACCATGGCGCCACGCCCTTCCAGGCGCTGCAGCGCAGCCGCCCGCCGGCAGGCGAATCGGGCGGCTTCCGTACGGTCGAGGGCACCTGCCACCACGGCGGCGGCGATCTCACCGACGGAATGCCCGATGATCGCGCCGGGCTCGGCGCCGTGACTTCGCCACACGTCGGCGAGGCCCACCTGGATGGCGAAGGTCAGCGCCTGGATGTGCGCTGCCGTCCACGGGCCGCCCTCGGTGATCGCCTCGCGGGGGGTCCAGCCGAGCTCCTCGCGGTACACATCCGCCAGCGCGTCGATGGCTGCCGAGAACACCGGCTCGTCGGCCAGCAGCTGCTTGCCCATGCCCGGCCACTGGGCGCCGTGTCCGGAGAACGTCCAGACGACGTCGCCGCCCTGGCCTGTCGCGGGCCGGGCCGTGGCCGTGCCGGATCCGGATCGGCCCTCGGCGAGTTCACGCATCCGTGCGGTGAGCTGCGCGGTGGAGTCCGCGACGACGGCAGCGCGCTGGGCCAGGTGTGTGCGGCGCAGGGCCAGGGTGTGTCCGACCGCGGACAGCGCAACGTCCTGGTGTGCGTCCAGCCAGTCGGCAACCGAGCCGGCGAGCGCGCGCAGCCCGGCCTCCGAGGCGGCCGATACGGGAAAGACCGCAAGAGTCCGGGAGATCGTGTCGCCGGGCTTCGGGGCCGACTGCGCCTCGGCGTCGGCCGTGGGCGCTTCCTCCAGGATGATGTGGGCGATGGTTCCGCCGACGCCGTAGCTGGAGACACCGGCCCGCCGTGTCCGGCCGCCCGCGGGCCAGTCCTGGAGCCGGCCGACGAGGCGCAGCCCGCAGGTGTCCCAGTCGACGCCCGGGTGAGGCTCATTGTGGAGGCTGGGCGGCAGTTGTTCGTGCCGCATCGCGAGTACCGTCTTGATGACGCCGGTGATCCCGGACCCGCCCTCGACGTGGCCGACGTTCGGCTTCACCGATCCGATCAGGCAGGGCCGCTGCGGCGGCCGGCCTTCGCCGAAGACCTTGGCGAGTGCGCTGATCTCCTCGCCGTCGCCTGTCGGGGTGCCGGTGCCGTGCGCCTCGACGTAGTCCACGGAGTCAGGGGCGATGCCGGCCCGTGCGTAGGCCTGGCGCAGCATGTGCTCCTGTGCATCGCCGTTCGGCGCCATCATGCCCTCGGAGCGCCCGTCTTGGAAAACACCGCCGCCGCGGATGAGGGCCTGGATCGGGTCGTTGTCGCGGCGTGCGTCGGAGAGGCGCTTGAGCACCACGACGCCGGCGCCCTCGCCCCTGCCGTACCCGTCCGCGTCCTTGTCGAATGCCTTGCTCCTGCCGTCGGGGGCCATGGCCCCGGCTCCGTCGAGGGCGACGTTCAGGGCGGGGGTGGCCATGATGTTGAGGCCGCCCACGATCGCCAGCGGTGTCTCCCCGGACAGCAGGCTCTGGCAGGCGAGGTGCAGTGCGGTCAGCGATCCGGCGCAGGCTGTGTCGACTGCCATGCTGGGTCCGCGGAGATTGAGGAAGTACGAGACGCGGTTGGCGATGCCGTAGAACGTCGTGCCGTTCACCGCGTACGCGCCCGTGCGGGGTATGTCTTCCAGGAGCCGCCGGCCGTAGTCGTTGGAATTGGCGGCGACGTAGACGCCCGCGTCGGTGTTCCGCAACGTATGTGGGGCGACGCCGGCGTCGGCCAGTGCCTCCCAACTGAGTTCGAGCATGAAGCGCTGCTGCGGGTCGAGGAAGTCAGCCTCCCGGGGGGTGATCCCGAAGAAGTCCGCGTCGAATCCTTCGATGTCGTCGAGGAAGGCGCCACGGCGCGAGGTGTCCCGCAGGATGGCGGTCGCCTGCGGACTGCTCGACGCGTAGGCCTTCCAGCGCTTCTCCGGCATGTCGCTGACCGTGCTCTTACCGGCCGCCAGAAACTCCCAGAACTTCTCGGGAGAGTCGAGATTCGGGGCGTACCTGCAACTCATTCCAATGATGGCAATTGCGTCGTCGGAAGCTGCTTTATCCGTCAAGTCCTCGCTCCTGTTCAGTGCGCCGAACGGACACGACATGAAGTGGGCCGGCTATCGCCTCGTCCGGAAGCAAGCTTTGTCTGCGGCGGCTGCTGGGCCCGTTGCATTGACTTCAGGTAAGAGCTCACGCGAGGGCGGCCGCCCGATCAGCGACAGGTTCTGCCGGGCATGGACCTGCTGACAACTTCTGTTGTGCGGCATGCGAAGCGCATCTGTGAGGCGGGCTGGATTCAGCAAGCGATGAGACGACGGAGGAAAGGAATATCCGTAGATTGCTCGAGGAAGGTATCGGCGGATACTCCGGCCGGCTGGAGCCGATGGGTCGGAGGCACCCTTCAACATCAGGAGCAATCATGCACAAGACATCGGCCCGGCCGTCGCGCCCCAAGGCCGTCGCCTGGCCCGATGACATGGCCGCGCGCTATGTCGCCCGAGGCTACTGGGAAGGCCGGTCACTGGGGTTGCACCTGGCCGAGGCTGCCCGCAAGACACCGGAGGCGATATGCCTCGTCGATGGCGAACGGCGCCTGAGCTATCGTGAGTTGATGGCGCGCGCGGACGGGGCGGCCGCACGGATGAGCGCTTTGGGGCTGCTCGCGGGTGACCGCGTCGTGGTGCAGCTGCCCAACTGCTGGCAGCACGTCGTCATGACGGTGGCGTGTCTCAGGCTCGGGGCCGTCCCGGTCTGGGCACTACCGCAGTACCGCCACCACGAGCTATCGGGCGTGGTGGTTCACTCGAAGGCCAAGGCGCTGGTGGTGCCGGGCCTGTTCAAGGAGTTCGACCACCAGGCGATGGCCCATGAGATCGCCAAGGCCGTGCCGCATGTCGAGCACGTCATCGTGGCAGGCCCCCATACCGGCACCGGTGCAGTCGCCCTGGGGGCGCTGTGTGAACCGGCCGACGACGGGGCGAAGTCCGCGTCGTTCTCCGCCGAGCTCGACGCGGCCGCGCCCGACGGTGACGAGATCGCGGTGCTCAAGCTGTCCGGGGGGACGACGGGACAACCCAAGCTGGTCGCCCGTACCCACAACGACCTCACCTACATGGTTAAGCGCGCGGCCGAGCTGTGCGGGTTCGGGCCGGACACCACGTATCTCGCGGTGCTGCCGCTGGGCCACGGTTTCCCCTACACCGGTCCCGGGGTCCTGGGCACGCTCCTGTCCGGGGGCCGGGTGGTGATAGCGGCTTCGCCGGCTCCGGACGCGGTTTTCGCGGCGATCGAGCGAGAGCGGGTGACCGCGACATCTGTGGTCCCGGCGATCGTCATGCGCTGGCTCCAGTATCGCGACGAGCACCCGGGTGCCGATCTGGGTTCGCTGCGGCTGCTCCAGGTCGGCGCCGCGCGGCTGGCGCCGGAGGTGGCGCGTCAGGTCGGCACGAAGCTGGGCTGCTCGCTGCAGCAGGTGTTCGGTATGGCGGAGGGCTTGTTGTGCCTCACCCGGCTCGACGATCCGGACGATGTCGTCCACCACACCCAAGGACGGCCCATCTGTCCGGACGACGAGATACTGGTCGTCGCCGAGGACGGTAGGCCGGTGCAGCCGGGAGAGTCCGGCATGCTGCTGGCGCGGGGGCCGTACACGCTGCGCGGCTACTTCGAGTCACCTGCCACAGATGCCCGGTCGTTCACCAAAGACGGCTGGTACCGGACCGGTGACCTGGTGCGCCAGGCGCCCGACGGCAACCTCGTCGTGATCGGCAGGGACAAGGACCTCATCAACAGGGGCGGCGAGAAGATCAACGCCGAGGAGATCGAGGACTTCGCGTTCCGGGTGCCCGGTGTCGATCAGGCCGCGGCCGTGGCCATGCCGGATGCCGAACTGGGTGAGCGCGTCTGTTTGTTCGTCGTCCCGGCGGCGGGCAAGGACGTGGACCTTGCGGAGATACGGGCGGTGATGACGGCGGCGAAGGTCGCTTCGTTCAAGCTCCCCGACCGGCTGTTCCTGATCCACTCCCTGCCAACGACCGCGCTCGGCAAGGTCGACAAGCGGGCGCTGCGGGCTGAGGTGGGTCACCGGCTCGCGGCCGCCCGACAGGGCTCCGGCGCCGCCAGCTGAGCGTCTGGTCGCCACCGCCGGCGAGAGGCCCGGCCGCTCCTTCAACGGCTGGCGTGGTCCCGCAATCAGGAAGAAGACGAGTGGCCCTCGGTTGGCTAGCCTCAGGAAGCGATCGAGCCAACCGGCATCGGAGCCGGTGGCCATGTGCGCGTGGCCTTTTCAAAGGTGTTGTCCGGCCGTGGCCTCAGCGGTTCCGTCCACGCCGTCGCACTTGACATCCGTACAGCTCAACGGACTCTTGCTGGAGGTCGTGTTCCATGACAGAAGCTGTGTGCCCGTACGTTCTCGACCCCCAAGGCGCCGACACCCACGGGGAAACCGCCCGCCTGCGTGAGCAGGGCCCGATCGCGCGGGTCGAGCTCCCCGACGGCGTACTGGCCTGGTCGGTTCACAGTTACAGGATCGCTCGGCAGATCATGGCCGACGAGCGGTTCTCGAAGAATCCCCGCCGTAACTGGCCTGCGTACATCAACGGCGAGATATCGGACGGTTGGCCTTTGATCACCTGGGTCGCCATGGACACCATGGCGACCCAGGACGGTGCCGACCACGCGCGGCTTCGCAAGCTGCTCTTGAAGGCCTTCACCAGCCGCCGTGTCGAAGCCATGAAGCCGCACATCGAGAAGACGGTGACCGAGCTCCTCGACGCCATGGCCGCCGCCGGGGCCGACGCCCCCCTCGACCTCAAGGCGATGTTCCACGCGGAGCTGCCCACTCGGCTCATGTGCGACCTGTTCGGAGTGCCCGAGGAGTCCCGCGCCGAGGTCCTCGAGGGCGGGCACAAGAACATCGACACCCGCATCTCCGCCGAGGTGGCCGAGGCCAACCTCGGGCAGTGGCAGAAGGCGATTGCCGACCTCGTCGACTACAAGCGCGTCAACCCCGGGGACGACCTGACCACCGCGATGATCGCGGCCAAGGAGGAGGACGGGTCCCGCCTGAGCGACTCCGAGATGATCGGCACCCTGCACCTGCTGCTCGGCGCCGGGTCCGAGACCCTGGTGAACGCCCTCGCGCACGCTTCCCTGGCCCTGCTCACCGACGCCGGCCTGCGTGAGAAGGTGACGACCGGTGAGATTCCCTGGGAGAACGTGTTCGAGGAGACGCTGCGGGTGGAGTCACCCGTCGCGCACCTGCCGTTCCGCTATGCCACCGAGGACTTCGAGTTCGAGGGCATACGGATCGCCAAGGGCGACTGCGTGCTCATCGACTTCGCGGGCATCGGGCGTGACCCGGAGAACCACGGCGACACCGCCGACGAGTTCGACGCCCTGCGGGCCGACAAGACGCACCTGTCCTTCGGTCACGGCGTCCACTACTGCCTCGGAGCCCGGCTGGCCAAGGAGGCGTGGATGATCGGCATCCCCGCGCTCTTCGAGCGCTTCCCCGACATGGAACTCGCCGTCCGCCGTGACGAGCTGGTGGGTCAGGGCAGCTTCGTCGTCAACGGGCACGCCAATCTGCCTGTCCACCTGAACATCAAGACGAAGAGCCACGTCTAGCAGCGGCTGTACTCAACCTCCACGCAAGGAGACTGTTTGATGGTGAATGCAGCGGCTGCGACCGGCTCGGACGTCTTCTCTGACGGGCTTCCTCTCGATGAGGACTACGCCGGGCCGCGGGATCTCACGGTCGAGACGGTTCTGTCGGCCGACGGGACCCCGATCGCGTACGAGAAGTCAGGAAGTGGCCCGCCGGTGGTGATACTTGGCGGCGGACTCAACGACAAGGCCATGTTCACCCCGCTCGTGACGCATATGTCAAAGCGTTTCACGGTGTACAACTACGACCGCCGCGGGCGTGGCGACAGCGGGTACGGGGACCCCGACCAGTACACGATCCAGGTCGAGGTCGAGGACCTGGCGGCGGTGCTCGACGCCGTCGGCGAACCGAGCCACGTCTTCGCCAACTGCACCGGTGGGCAGATCGCCATTTTGGCCGCGGCCGCGGGCGTGCCCATGATGAAGCTCGGTCTTTACGAGCCGCCGTACTGGTCTCCAGCGGTCACAACCGAGCAACTGGCCACGCTGAAGCAGTTCATAGCCGAAGACCGCCGGGACGAGGCGGTCACGCTCTTCGGCCGCGACATCGTCGGCTTCCTGAGCGACGAGACGCTCGACTATTTCAAGCAGCACCCTGCCTGGAGCGCGTTCAGGTCGATGGCGCCGTCGACCTATTACGATGCGATCATCAGCAAGGACCACTCGCAGATCCCCCACGAGGAGCTGCCGAAGATCACCGTTCCCACACTCGTGATGCGCGGGGACGAGGGCGAGCAGGAGATTCACGACTCATGCGCCAGGGTCGCCGATGAGATCCCCGGTGCGACGCTCCTGACGAAGGAGGGCTACAACCATCTGTTCGACCAGGATGCGTGGGCCTCATCGTTGATGGAGTTCTTCGAACCCTCGTCGTAAAGGGTCCCCAGGGCTTGTCAGCTGCTCGCCGGGGGCTTGCACGAGGGCGGTTCAACGCGATCGTGTGATGGTCGGCTTCCGGGCTTGCGGCGTCCTGGGCCGTTCGGGCTACGGTGATCGTGCGATCCGGGACGCCGGGCACGGCGCCGGCGTGCGGGGCCCCGCTCCGCCGGAGTGACGGCTCGGGGCCTCCCGTCGCCTCTGGCCGTACCCATCTGGCCAGGTCTTGAGGGAACCGGCCGCCCGGGATCGGACCACGGACACGGTCCGTGTCGCTGCCCCGGGCTCGAGTACACCGGTGACCAGCGCGCCCAAGACCGTCCGGGGCGTGCGGCTGACTCACTCCCACTCGGAACGCCTAACGAAATGATCTTCGAAGTGGTTGGATCGCTCCGAGACCGTTGATCCGGAGGTGCGGGGTGGCTCGGCCGAAGCCGTGGGAAGTCTGGTGTTCCAGGGCATCCTGTTTGTGCTGCGCACCTGGATCGCCTGGGAACACCTGCCGCAGGAAGTCGGCTTCGGCTCGGGCATGACCTGCTGGCGCCGCCTGGCCGAGTGGACAGAAGCCGGTGTGTGGCCCCGGCCGCACGAGATCCTCCTCGCCGAGCTCCGTGCCGCGAGCGCCCTGGACTTCACCTGGGCGGCTGTCGACGGCTCCCCCATCCGGGCGCCTGAAAGGGGAGCCCAAGACAGGACGAAGCCCTGTCGACCGGGTCAGGACGGGCAGCAGACACCACCTGATCACCGACGCCACCGGCATGCCGCTCACCGCCGCCCTGACCGGCGGCAACCGCAACGACGTCACCCAGCCGATCCCACTGCTCCAAGGCGTGCCGCCCGTGCGGGGCACGCGCGGCCGGCCCCGCCGCCCGGACGTGGTGCTGGGTGACCGCGGCTACGACCACGGCACGTACCCTCCGGCTGGCCCGGGACCTCGGCGAGAAGCCGCTGATCGCCCGCCGCGGCACCGAACACCGGCTCCGGCCTGGGCGCCCAACGCTGGTTCGCGGAGCGCGCATTCGCCCACCTGCACTGGTTCCACCGCCTGCGGATCCGCTGGGAGATCCGCGACGACAGCCACGAAGCCTTCCTCATCCTCGGATGCGCACTCATCTGCTGGCGGCGACCGCGCGCTCTGGCGAACGATGCCGTGGGCTAGTCAGCCGCCGCCAGCCGGTTGAGAACTTCCCTTGGGGTGAAGCTCCAGCCGACCAGGCGCTGCCCGCTCCAGTTGATGCCGATCTTGTATCCCTCTCGGGCGGCGTCGGGCAGATCGCGATCGCGCCAGGTGTCCAAGGGCATGGATTCAACGCGTAGCCCATGCCCCCAGATCTTCGCTGCCCTCCGGGCGCGGGCCGAGGTCGACCAGAAGGGAAGACTTCGTGTGCCGTCCGCGGAGAGGGGAGCCGGGCTTGCGTCGTCATCCCGGACAAGCCAGACCACTCTGCTCTGGCGGAAATCTCGGAAGAATGCTGCCGCTTGCGAACCGCTCTGGCTCATGGCCACAGAAGCCTGACGTTCCCCGCCACTCATTTCGTCAGGGAGTTCTCAGTCCACAGGAACGGTTCTTGCCCTGAGCGATCTTCCTGTGCACGACGACCCGCACCTTTGCACCGCCGGCCTCCGCGCGACAGCCTCCCCGATTCCCCGCGTCGGCCCGCTGACCCTGGCGACGGGACGATCCTCGGGCCGGATCGTCAGCCCGAAGGCCGGGAGCTCCGTTGCGGGACCACGAAGGAGGCAGTACGCGAAGGGCCACGGTGCCGTACACCGGCACCGTGGCCCTTCCGTGTGTGGCAGAAGTCAGGGGCTGAGCAGGCCCACGTTGTTGCCGTCGGGGTCCGCGAACACGGCGATCCGGCCATCGGGGGTGGACTGCGGCTCCAGGACGCGGGTACCGCCGAGCTTTTCGGCCCGTGCCAGGGCGGCGTCGACGTCGTCCACCGGGAAGTAGGCGACGAACCCGGTATAGGGAGCCTTGGGGCCGGCCTGGCCGATGCCTCCGACCGGAGGATCGTCGCCGGTGCTCACCATGGAGTAGGTGTCGTCCAGGGCGTCGATCGACCAGCCGAACATGCCCCGGTAGAAGGTGGCCGTCCGGGCGGCATCCGGGCTGGAGATGTCGAACCAGCCGGGAACGGCCGGGTGCTGGGCCGAATCGCTCTGCTTGCCGTCCACGTCCGTCATGTTTGCACCGTCCACTTTCTGAGAGGTTTTCTGGATGTTTTGTCGCGGCCGCGAAGGGCGGCCTCAGTGCTCCGGCAGCCTCAGCGGGATTCCGCGAGACTCTCGGCCATCGGGTCGCGCAGCTCGGTGTCGACGCGCTCGATCAGGGCCATGACGAGCAGCCCGCCGATCACCATCAGGGCCGCGCCGATACGGAAAGCCAGCGTGTACCCTTCGGTCATCGCGACCTCGGGCGCCGTACCGAGCCGGATCTCCCCGTCCGCGTGCCGCAGAGCCAGGGTGACCAGGACGGCGACTCCAAGAGCGCCGCCGATCTGCTGCATGGTGTTCTGCAGGCCAGAGGCCAGGCTTGAGTCCTGGACTGTGACCCCGTGCAGCGCGGCGTTGGTCGCGGCCGGCATGGTGGCGCCCGCGAACAGACCGAACACCAGCATTCCCGGCATGATCCCGCCTACGTAGGAGGAGTCGACGTCGGCTGTGCTCGTCAGGAAGAGCCCCACGCCCGCACCGATGAAGCCGCCACCCGTGACCACCCGGACCCCCAGGCGCGGGATCAGAGCGGTGCCCAGGGCGATTCCACCCCCGATCCCGACGCTCAGCGGCAGCCAGGCAAGGCCGGTCACCAGCGGCGAGTAGTCCAGGACCTGCTGCTCGAACAGAGTCAGCATGAAGGTGTACGAGATGAACGCCGCCATGAAGAACAGCGTGACGAAATTGACGACCGACCTCGTCCGGTTGGCGAAGAACCCGAGCGGGATGAGCGGGTTCCTCGCCCTGCGCTCGACCAGGAGCATCGTCAGCAACAGGGCGGCACCGGCGGCGATCGGTACCACGACCGCCGTGGATCCCCAGGAGTGTTCGGCCGCCTGGAGCAGCCCGTAGACAACTCCGACGAGCCCGAGGGTCAGGGTGACCGCGCCAATGATGTCGAGGCTGTGGTCCTTCGCGCGCACCATCTGACTCTCGGTGACCAGACGGGGCACGAGCACCAGGGCCACCAGGGCGACGGGCAGGTTGATGAAGAAGATCCAGCGCCAGGACACCAGGTCGGTCAGAACACCGGAGATGACGTAACCCAGGGTGCCGCCGAGTCCGATGATTCCGCCCCAGACACCCAGCGCCTTCGTGCGCTCCTTCGGGTCGGTGAAGAGCAACGCGATCAGGCCCAGCGAAGCGGGAGCGGCGATCGCCTCGGCAGCGCCCTGTCCGAACCTGCCGACGACCATCATCCAGGGCGCTTCGGCCGCACCGGATACCGCCGAGGACAGGCCGAAGACGACCACACCAATCAGCAGCAGGCGCCGCCGGCCGAAGACGTCGGCCAGCCGTCCACCGAGCATCAGCAGGCCACCTGCAGCCAGCACATAGCCGTTGACCACCCAGGCCAGGCCCGACGCTGAGAAACCGAGTCCATCCTGGATGCGTGGCAGGGCCACGTTCACGACGGTCATGTCCAGCAAGATCATGAACTGCAGGCTCGACAGGACAGCGAGTACCAGCCAGCGCCGGGGATCCGGTTCTGCCCGGGCGGCCTCGTCCCCTGACAGGGCCTGCGCGACCCCCTCCGAGGTCCCGTTCGAATCAACGGTTGTCACAACGGTCTCCCTTACTCATCGCCTTCATCCCCGGCATAACGCGCCCTCGTTCACACTGTCCACATTCAGCATGTTCACACTGTATACTCGATAGCGAGGCGCGGCAAACAGCGAAACTCGGCAAACCCGGAAAACGGTCCGTGCGCCCTGCTCTACCGCGCGAGCCGCACGCGGATCGGCACCGAGTCCCAGGCCCGCAGGGTGTTGTTGGGACGGCGCCGGGTGGGGCCCGCGAGCTCGATCGTCTCCACACGCTCCGCCAGCGCCGTGAGCAGGCATTCGGCCTCGAGACGCGCAATGTGCTGGCCCACGCACTGGTGCAGCCCGAAGCCGAAGCCGAGGTGCCCGGACGGGTCGCGGGACAGGTCGAACGCGTCGGGGGCGTCCCAGCGCCTGGGGTCCCGATTGGCGGCCCCGAGGAGCAGCAGCACCTTCGCGCCGGCGGGCACCACGCCACCGGCGACGCGAATGTCACCGGTGGCCGTCCTGAAGAAGGTCTGTACCGGCGAGGCCCAGCGCACGGCCTCATCGAAGGCCACCCGCACAAGCCGCGGCTCTGCCCGCAGTCGCTGCCACTGCGCGGGGTGGGTGGCGAGCGCGTGCAGCAGCGCGGCGAGTCCGTGCACGGTCGTGTCGACGCCGGCAGCGAACAGGGAGCGCACGACCAGCGGCGCCTGCTCTGGCGTGAGCTCACCCCGGTCGGCCGCCGCCCAGATCTGGGCCCCGAACCCATCCTCGGTGAGGGCCTCGCGTTGGCAGTGTGAGTTCACCCAGGCCGACAGTTCCCGGGCGCGCGGCGCGCCCAGTGCCACGAGGTCGTTTCGCGGGCCGAAGGCGTTGAACAGGAAGTCGCTGAAGGGCAGGAGGTTTTCGCGCCCGGAGTCCGGGATGCCGACGGCGTCCGGAAAGGCGCGCAGAGGGAAGGCCTCCGCGAGCGAGGCCACGGCGTCGAACTCGGCGCTGTTGCCGGTGTGGCCGGCCAGCAGTTCGTCGACAAGGTCCGCCGCCGCCGCCCTCCACTTGTCGCGTAGCCGGCGCTGCGTGTGGGGCCCGAGCAGGCCCGCCAGCACCCGGCGCGGGGCGTCGTGGTACGGGGGGTCGGCCTCCAACAGGATGCTCGGTGACCGCCACGGCTTCCCGGTACGGAAGTTGGACAGGCCCACCCCGCCCCCGGACTCAAAACTCTGCCAGTCCCGCAGCGCCGCGTACACCTGTTCGTAGCGGGCCATCGCATAGACATCGTGGGTGCTCAGGTACACCAGCGGCCCGGCATCGCGCAGCGCGGCTTGAAGCGGGAGCGGGTCCTCCAGGACGTCGCGATCGAACGGGTCGAGGGCGCTGACGGGCAGCCGCGTCCCGGCTGAGCGGAGCGCTGTGGCGGGTGCGTCGGTCATGGTCACGGCCTTCGTCTCGTGTCGGGATCCGGTAGGTCCGGCCGGGCGTGCGGGTCCGCTGTCGCAGGCATGGTCGTCTCAGAGGTCCAGTACCAGCCGGTCGCCGCACGCTCGGGACACGCAGGGGAACATGCGGTCGGCCGTCACGCGCTCGTCGTGACTGAGGAGGGCGTCCCGGTGGTCTACCCGGCCGTCGAGCACGGTGGTCTCGCACGTGCCACAGACGCCTTCCATGCACGAGGACAGGACGTCCACCCCGACCCTGCGCAGAGCCTCGAGAACCGTCGTGCCGGGGGTGACGGTCACGTTCGTTCCACTGTTCGCCAGCACGACTTCGAACGGCGCGTCCCGAACCGGCAGCTCCTGTTGCGCAGCGGCAAACCGCTCGGTGCGCAGGGTCGGCGTGGGCCAGTGGGCGCACGCTGCCTCGACGGCGTCGAGCAGCCCGGCTGGGCCGCAGCAGTACACCCGGACGCCGTCGCGCACGTCCCCCAGCCAGGCCTGCAGGTCGGGCCTTCCGCGGGTGTCCTCGGGCACGACGTGGACTCGTGGGCCGTAGCCCGCCAGTTCGTCGAGAAACGCCATCGATCCACGGCTGCGACCGCCGTACACAAGGTTCCAGTCCGCTCCTGTCAGCTGCGCCTGGTGGATCATCGGCAGCAGCGGCGTGATGCCGATGCCGCCCGCGAGGAACAGGTAGCGCTCCGATGGCACCAGGGGAAAGTTGTTGCGCGGCCCCCCGACGCCGACGCCGTCGCCGACCTGGAGCCGGTCGTGCACGTAGGCGGAGCCGCCACGTCCCTCCGGCTCGCGCAGCACGGCGACCCGGTACCGGCAGGCGTCCCACCGGTCGCCGCACAGCGAGTACTGCCGGATGAGTCCCCCAGGCAGCATGAGGTCGATGTGCGCGCCGGGCGTCCAGTCCGGCAGCCTGGCGCCATCGGGATGCTCGAGGTCGAGGACGACCACCCCGTCGGCGACGGACTTCTTGGCGCTCACGCGCAACTTCAGCGTTCGCGACGACACGGCCATGCTCACTTGGGCGACCTCCTTGCCACATCCGTCCGATCGACCACGACTGAGGCTCCCCCAGACGCTGCCACGCCGCACCAAGACCGTCTTCTCCCTGTGTGCTCAATCACCGAACTCGTGCGAGGCACGGAGGGCCGCCCCTCGTACCAGGAATGTTCACGCTGTAGACTCGCGGGGGGAGGTAGCGCAGATCATGGCCAGTACTACGCGCACGTACCACCACGGCGGACTGAGAGCAGCACTGGTGGAAGCCGGCCTCAAGGCCGCCCGGACCGGTGGGGCCGGCGCTCTGGGGCTGCGGGAGCTCACCCGCTCCGTCGGTGTCACACCCAATGCCGCCTACCGGCATTTCGCGGACCGGCAGGCACTTGTCCTGGCCGTCGCCGCCGAGACCCAGGACCGGCTCGCCCAAGCCATGCTCGACCGGATGACCACCGTACGGCGCGCGGCCCATCCCGCCGAACGCGCTGTGCAGCACCTGCGCGGAGTGGGCCTGGGCTACATCCAGTTCGCCCTGTCGGAACCGGGCTGGTTCGAACTCGCCATTCTGACCCAGGAGCAGCCCCGCGGCGACAGCCCGCACCTCGCCGTAGGCGACCGTGTCCCGCCGCCCTACCAGCTGCTGCTGGATACGCTCGACGAAATGGTCGACACCGGCGCTCTGACCCCGCAACGGCGGACCGACGCCGAATGGATCTGCTGGTCCGCCGTGCACGGTTTCGCCGATCTGGCGACCCGCGGCCCCCTGCGATGGCAGGAGCGCAGCACCGTGAACAGGCTCGCTGCCCATGTCGTGGACACCGTCATCGACGACCTGAGGACCGACCCTGTGGACTGAGGGGGAGTGAGTCCGCTCAGCCTCACGCCCCGAACGGTCTTGGGCGCACTGGACTCAGGACCTGGCCAGATGGGTACGGGCCAGAGGCGACGGGGCGGCCCCGAACCGTCAATCCGGGGCCCCGGCACGCCGGCGCCGTACCCGGCGTCCCAGATCGCACTCGACGACGAGGAATGCCCACGCTGCCCGCACGCCCGGGACCGTAACGCCGGTGCGGTGGGGGCAGGTCGGTTGCATGAGGCATCCGGCCAGCTGCCCCGTAGTACTTGCGGGGCAGTGCGCGGTGCCCGCAGCGACGCCGCTGATCACAACGCGCTGAGCGGATACGTCTCTTGCGGCGCCTGCGGGCAGGCCGAAGGGCCCGTGCCGGACAGGGTGTGTTCCGTCCGCACGGGCCCCCTTCGGAGTTCGGGGTGCCTGCCGTTACCGGGGCAGCGCCCGCCGGAATGCCTGGAGGTCGCCGATGAAAAGGTCAGGCTCCTCCATGGCGGCGAAGTGGCCACCGCGCTCGTACTCGGCCCAGTGCACGATGTCCGGGTAGAGCGGGTCGGCCAGCTTGCGGATGGGCAGTGCGGGGTCGTGCGGGTACACCGCCACGCCCAGCGGCACAGGCAGCGGCGGCGGCGGGGCCTGCGGAGTCGGCGCAGTGGGCAGCAGGTCCGCGTTGTCGAAGTAGAAGTGCGCCGTCGAGCCGGCAGTATTGGTGAGCCAGTAGGCGGTGACGTTGGTCAGGAGTTGGTCCCGGTCGACCGCGTCCTCGGGTTCCTTGTCCGAGTCGGTCCAGTCCTTGAACTTCTCTACGATCCAGGCCAGTTGGCCGACCGGTGAGTCGGTCAGAGCGTAGGACACCGTCTGCGGCCGCGTCGACTGGAGCTTCATGTATCCGGAGAGCTCGTCCGCGAATCGGGTCAGCACGCCCAGCCGCCCGAAGTCGGAGTCGTTGAAGTCCGCCAGCTGTGCTGGGTCCCCACTCGGCGCGGTGATCAGGAAGTTGACGTGTACCCCTGACACGTTCTGCGGCCGCTGGTGGCCGAGGAGGATGGAGATGACTGCGCCGAGGTCACCACCCTGGGCGACGTAGTGCTCGTAGTCCAGTTGGGCCATCAGCTCCCCCCAGGCATGGGCAATGCGGGGGAGGGTCCAGCCGGGTTCGGATGTCGGGCCGGAAAAGCCGAAGCCGGGGATGCTGGGGATGACGAGGTGGTAAGCCTCGTCCGGGTTGCCACCGTGCGACCGTGGGTCGGTGAGCGCCTCAATGACGTCCAGGTACTCGATGGGCGAGCCCGGCCAGCCATGCGTCATGATCATCGGCGTCGCGTTCCCTTCGGGGGAACGGACGTGGATGAAGTGGACATTGGCGCCGTCGATCTCGGTGGTGAACTGCGGGAACTTATTGATCTTGGCTTCAGCGGCGCGCCAGTCGAAGCTTGTGCTCCAGTACTCGGCAAGCTCCTGCAGGTAGCCCATCGG
Organism: Streptomyces cahuitamycinicus; assembly: GCF_002891435.1. Classification (GTDB taxonomy): domain Bacteria; phylum Actinomycetota; class Actinomycetes; order Streptomycetales; family Streptomycetaceae; genus Streptomyces; species Streptomyces cahuitamycinicus. Next base: position 8,994 of record NZ_POUC01000006.1, on the reverse strand, counting down.
AACGCCGCGGCTCCAGTCCGCGTCACTCGAAACGGCGGGCCAGCGGGTGTTGGCCAGTCGGCGCCGCAGGTCGTCGAGATCCGCCTGCGGCACATCTATACGGAAGGGTTTCATCCATCGCTCCTAATGCGCTGCCTCGGTCCGATTTTCGGAACTGTTGCGCTCACGCTTTTCCACAGGCGCATGGTTCAACTCATGCTAAGCGGCGACGACATGCGGCGAGGAGATTCTGGAGGCACCCGTAGCAGAGAGAGCAATTCAAGAGAAAATACTGTCTCCGTGGATTCGGGAAACAGCGATGCCCATGCCCGCTGGGGGACACAGGGCATGGACCTGTCCGGCGCGGGCATGAGCTTTCCTGATCGAGGCCGGATGCCCGGCGCGGCAGAGCCGGGACCGATGAGTACTCGGGTCCGCCGGAGTCCACCCTTCCGGTCACCGCGACAGTGACCGGCACTCCGGAGAAAGGCTCTCTGTCATGATCACCCCCCACACCACACGAACCGTCGACGTCCCGGGCGCACGCCTGTACTACGAGGTCCGCGGCTCAGGGCCCCTGCTGCTGGTCATGGGAGCGCCGATGGCCGCCGCGGCCTTCGCGCCGCTGGCCGCCGCGCTCGCCGGTGAGCGCACCGTCGTCACCCACGATCCACGGGGCATCTCCCACAGCGTCCTCGACGACCCCGGGCAGAACTCCACGCCCGAAATGCGGGCGGACGACGTCGTCTGTCTGTTGGACGCACTGGGGGCCGAGTCCGCCGACGTGTTCGGCAGCAGCGGCGGAGCGGTGACCGGCCTCGCGCTCATCGCACGGCACCCGGGCCGGGTACGCACCCTTGTCGCGCACGAGCCGCCCCTGCTCGAGCTGCTCCCGGACGCCGCCGACCGGCGAGTCGGCGTCGACGACATTGTCGAGACGTTCCACCGCGAGGGGCTGGAGGCGGCGTGGCGAAAGTTCATGACCGCATCCGGACTCGACAACGGGGACGCGGGGGCACCCGCTCCGCCGCCGGGCGAGTCGCCGGAGCAGGCGCTGGCCGACAGCGCCCGGTTCTTCGGCCATGAACTGCGGGGTACCACCCGCTACCTTCCGGACATCGCCGCGCTGAAGGCCGGTCCGGCCCGTGTCGTGGTAGGTGTCGGCGCCGACTCGGGCGGTCTGGACACCTGTCTCACCTCCACGGCGCTGGCGGATCTGCTCGGCGTCCCGGTGGTCGAGTTCCCCGGCGACCACGGCGGCTTCCTCCAGCGGCCCAAGGAGTTCGCCGATGTGGTGCGCCAGGTGTGCCCGGCCCCGTAGGCCGGCCAGGTGGCTGGGTGACGGCAGAGCGCTGCCGTCGGCGTCGTCCGAAGGCGAGCGGCCGGCCGGCTCGACGGTTCACGGAACGAACCGCGTCCCGGCCTGCCGCGCACCATCACCGACGCACAGACGGACGAGGTGGAACACATGCGAACAGGCCCCGAGGGCGCCGCCCGCTGGCAGAGGCGGGAGCCGGACCAGCAGGCCGGGATCTCGGGCCCGGGCCGTGCCGCGAGCTCGGCGGACCCTCGGGCTGGAGCCATGCAGCCGCCAACCAGGCCCGGGCGGTCAGAGGAAGCGCTTGTTGATGTGCACGGTTACCGCTTCGCCGCGGTCCTTGCCGAGGACTTTGCGCAGGGCCGCCTTCAAGGGAACCATGTGGGTTCCGTCGCCCACCGGGAGCATGGTCGCCTGGAAGGGGTGTCCATCGACCGTACCGCCGATCTTGACGGGCCTCCTGGTGCCGAAGAACTCGCCGGAGCCCGGCATGATCACGCAGGTCCAGCCGCTGTTGGGTTCCTGGGTGACCGGCCCTGTAAAGGTCGTGTCGATGTCTTGAGTGGTCTTGGATCCGTCGGGCATTACTCGTTCTCCTTGCTCTCGGGAGCTCTGCGGGCCGAACAGCGATCAGCGACGTGCCGTTGCCGGCGCCCCGATTATTCTCGAATGACCCGCACGTGCACGGCGGTTGGACCCGTGCCGGCCTCGATTCGGCCACCCGCCGTCACGGCGCTTCCGATGCGGCCGCGCTGGCGGCCGCCACCAGCGCTTGCGCGATCCGGTCGGTCTGCGAGGCGGTGATGATCAGCGGCGGAGCGAGGACGATGCTGCGTCCGGTGCGCCGCACCAGGATGCCGCTGCCCCGCATGTGGTCCTTCACCCGCGCCGCGCGCCGCGCTCTGTCCAGCTCGACGGCGACCAGCAGGCCACGGCCGCGCAGATCACGCACACCCGGCATCGAACGCACTGGCTCCAACGCATCCAGCAGCTGCTCGCCACGTGCCCGGACGTTCGAGAGCACTCCCTGCGTTTCGATGAAGTCGATCACCGCCAGACCCGCCGCGCACGCGGCGGCATGGCCGGAATGTGTGTGCCCGTGGACGAATCCGGCCTTGTCCTTGTTCCGGTCGAAGACATCGAACACACGCGTGGTGGTGGTGACCGCCGCGAGCGACATGTAACCGGCCGACAGGCCCTTGCTGGTGGCCAGGATGTCGGGCTGCACCCCGGCATGCTCGTAGGCGAACATGCGACCGGTCCTGCCGAACCCCGTCATCACCTCGTCGAGGATCAGCAGTATCCCTTGCTGGTCGCACATCTCCCGTATCTCTCGGAGACAGGCATCGGGCATGACGTAACCGCCCCGCCCTTGGACCGGCTCGACGAGTACGGCCGCGGTGCGGGTCCCGTTCGCCGACAGGAACTCCCGCAGGTCCTCGATGCCTTCCGGGCCTTCTATCGACTCGGCACCGGCACGGCCCGGCCTGCGCACGGTCACGAACCCGCTCGGAGCCACGTCGTCCGCGACCGGCGACGAGGTGGCCGAGCACGCCGCGGCCGCCATCGTCGAACCGTGGTACGCGTTGTCGAGCGACACCACGACCGTTCGCTCCGGAAACCCGAGCACCGCCTGGTAGAAACGTGCGATCCGGATGCCCGTCTCCAGCGCCTCGGATCCGCTGTTGCAGAAGAACGTACGTGTCAGATGCGGTCCGGTCAGCCCGGCGATCCGCTCCGCGAGCCTGATGGCGGGCACATTGGAGCCCTCCCCCATGTCATAGGTCATCAGTTGCCGGAGCTGTGCGCTGATCGCGTCGATCACGGGGCGGCATCCGTAGCCCAGTGTGGCGTTGAGACCGGACGACTTGGCGTCGAGGAAGCGACGGCCGTCGACGTCCTGGACCTCGCAGCCGTCTCCGGCCACCACGACCGTGGTCTCGGCACTGACCCGGCTCGGTGACCAGGGGTGCCACAGGAAGTCTGCATCGACCGACAGCAAGTCGGCCTGACTCTGGGCTGCAGATTCCGCCGTCGGCGCTGTCATCTCCATCAGCCTTTCCGGATTCCTCGGGTTGCGCCGGCGATGGCGCGGAAGTCTTCTCCGAGCCGCCTCACGTGCGGCCTGTGGGTCAGCGGGAAGCGCCCCGCAGCACGCGGGAGACCACGCCCGGACGCATCAGCGCCTGCGGCGGATCGACAAGGCCGGCCGTCCGCAGGAAAGCGGCCGACAGCTTGCCGTCGTGGGCGGCTGCAGCCTGCAGGCGCGGTATGTAGGCGTTACCGACCCGTACCTTCAGCGTCCGATTCCCCTCGACTCCGGGGAAACCGAGATCGGCCCCGGCCGACATTTCCCATGGTGCGTCGATGACCTTGGCAAGGTCGCGGAAGAAGGCGTGCGGCCGTGGCGCCCCCTGTTCCAGGTGCCGGCGCAGGACGAGGGACTCGATCGCGGCGACGGTCATGCCCTGGCCGTATACGGGGTTGAAGACGCAGGCCGCGTCGCCCATCACCAGCAGCCCTTCCGGGTGGCGGGACTGCCGCTCGTATCGACGGCGGATGCTGGCGGGGAAGTGGAACGACATCGCAGGCCCGAGCGGTTCGGCGTCGCGAACCGCTTTGTGTATCTCCGGGACGGGCAGGGACTCGACGTAGGCGAGAAAGCCTTCGTGGTCGGTCGGCGGACGGTCGCCGAGTACTCCGGTGAGCGATACCGCGTAGCGGTCGGGCAGGCGCGCGAATATCGCGCCGCGCGGCATCGCCGGCGTGGCGACCGGGATGAGGGCGATGTCGTCGCCGATGGGGTCGAAGTGCAGCGGGCCGCGGAAGTCGCAGGTTGTGTAGGTCAGGTCCATCTTGACGCGTTCTTCGACGACTTCGGGGTAACCCAGTTCCAGCAACCACCTCGGCGTCCGCGAGCCCCGCCCAGTGGTGTCGATCACCAGATCTGCCGCGAGCACCTCATCGGCAGTGTCCTCGGCGCGCGGCTGCACCCGCACTCCGGTCACCCGGCTCCGGTCGGGGGATGCCACCAGTCCTACAACGTCGGTCCGCTCCCGCGTGGTGACGTTGGCCAGATTGTGGATCCTGCGCCGGAGCCGTTCCTCGAGGAGCGGCCGGCCGGCCGCCACACAGGTCAGTCCGGTCTCCGCCTTTTCGATCATCCGTCCGCCGAAGTACCAGCTCAAGCTGGTCCCGAAGTCCCCGACGGGCACACCGATGGAGACGAGCTCCTCGGTGAAGCCCGGGAAGAGTTCGTCGAGGATCTGCTGACCGCGGGCCAGCAGGGCGTGGATGTGGTGCCCCTGGGGAATGGCGCGTCGCGGACCACTCGCGCCGGTGAGTTCGTCCCGGTCGATCACCGTTACTTCGCGATAGGCGTCGGCGAGCATGCGCGCGGCGAGCGAGCCCGCGATGCTTCCGCCCAGAACCACGGCGTGATCGCCGATATATCCACCCATTTACGGGACCCTCCGAAATCGGTACGGAACGATTCCTACGAATTTTGAGAATAGCGCGCCACGGCCGACCAGAATTCTCCCAGAATGCTCATTTCGCCGTATGTTTTCCGCCCAGCGTCGATTCGGCGTGTGCTGCGGAAAACTTCAGTGGACCACTCTGCCTGCGCTGTTTCTGCGTCCTTTCATCGACCCGTTTCACTACGGTCAACGGGGGGGGCTGTAGCTCGCGCCGCCGGCCCTTTGTGCCCTCATGCGCAAGGCCGCGTTGGACCGCCGCATGTGGTCGAGGGCAGCGCGGTCCCCAGGCGGCGCCGTGCGCTGCACGCCGAACAGGACGGTGGTGGCGTCGTGCGCCTTCGGCATGCGCGGGGCGGCCAGACACGCGGTGGGTACCGGATAGATGAGGACGCTGCCGCCGACACCGAGGTCCTCGGGGGGGAGATTGTCGAGCGTTTCGGAGATGATCACCTCGGCATGACGTCCCGGCAGCAGGACATTGCACCGCGGGTGGGGATGACGCTGCCAGGAACCGAGGGCCCGCATGCTCGCTTCGAACGGCGCGAGGCGCTGGAGGAAGGCCTCATATCCAGTGGTCTCGATCACCTCGGTACCGCGCTGGTAGGCGAGGTGATCGAGGAGGTCCCGGTCATCGGGCTCGTTCGGCGGGACAAAGGCCTTCATCGCCTCCAGGACGAAGAGCCAGCCCGGCCCCTCGTGCCGCGCCTGGCCCGCCACATGGTCGAAGCGCCGGTCCTCGGTCAGCCGCTGCTGGTCCGCGAGAAACGCGCCGAGGTCGCGGTAGCCGAGCAGATAGCGACGGGCCGTGCTCCGAGCCTCGGTCAGTGCGAGGGTGACACCGGTCATGATGCCGTGTTGTCCCTGGCTTGCACGCACCGCGTCGAAGAGCTCGGCATTCCGGGTGGGCGAGCAGGTGAGCAGCGTTCCCTCCGGGGTGACGACCTCGAGTTCCAGCACGTTGTCGGCAACGCAGCCGTACTGGTGGCTGGCGCCGCCGAGTCCGCCGACGGACAGCGTGCCCCCGACGGACAGTTCGAGGTAATCCGGCAGCACTGGTGGGGCCAGGCCGCAGGGCAGAGTCGCTGCGACCACCGCGCTCCACCGCGCACCGGCCTCCACACGGATCCAGTCAGGTCCCAGCTCGTGGACAGCCGCGAGGGAGGACAGGTCGACTACGATCCCGTCCTTTGCCTGGGCCTGCCCGTCGACCGAATGGCCCGCGCCGCGCGGCACCACGGCAAGGCCGCAGTCGCGGCCAAACCGCACGACAGCCGCGACGTCCGCGGGGTCGGCAGGACGCAGCACGGCGAGAGGGCGGTGGTGGACGCGGTTTCCGAAGTCACGTGCCACGGCGTCGAGGTCAGCGTCTCGCGTACTGAGGACTCCCCTCAGGCTGGGAATCCGCACGGCGCTGCCGCCGGGAACGAGCAGTGTCGCGCGAGGGCCGACATGGGATCCGATCACGAATCGAACCCGTAGGAGCCCACCAGCACCGCTCCGTTCGCCACCGGCGGCCCGGCGGCCCGGTCACCGAAGCCCTTCTGGAACTCCTGGAACGCGGCCGACTCCGCCAGCGGGTTGCTGTCGTTGTCCATGACTCCGACGTGTACAAAGGTCACGCCGTCGGCCAGCCGGAACGAGGCGTAGCTGATGCCTTCCGGCTTCGTCCGTGCCAGCTCGGCGAAGACGTCGGCCACCAGTTCCTGGTTCCGCTCCGCGGCCTCCGGCTGCATTTCATAACGAACGACGAACGCGTTGCCCACAATGACTCCAGAAAATCGGTGATACACGGTCACACAGCGTGCAGGTGGAGCCGCAGCCCCTGGTTCACTCCGGACACCGCCCATCGTCGCCTTCGTCCGGTCCAGCGACGTGTTCCAGCGTGCGCTTTCGGTGCAGGAGCACTTGGCACGTCAGGGCCAGTCGATGTCCGAGGCGACGGCGGACGTGGGAACGGCAGGCCAGTCGATATCCGACGCCAAAGCGGTAGTGGTGGTGACGAGGGCGAATATGCCGAGTACGGCGGACGTACACGCGGCGCGCAGGACGGTTCGCATGAGTTCTCCTTCAAGGGGCAGGGCCCGCCCCTGTGGGGTGGGGCGTCGTCGATGGAGCGGAAAACTAGTGACCCCCTCACCACCTTGGCAAACAGTTGCCACACTTTGGCAACTCGAGACCGAGCCGTTCCGGGGGAGCGCTCTGCGGTCATGCGTGTACGCAGGCAGGACCGCACCCTCAGAGTTGGTCGCGCAACACCCGGCGCTCAACCATGAGTGACGACTTGATCGGACGGACGACGCGGGAGGGGCACCATGGAGCAGCGAGGCCCCGGAGCGCCTACGACAAGCCGACATGCCAAGGTGCTCCCGCCTCCGGAGCGAGGGGCGTGACCGCGTACAGCGTCGAAGACCGCCCCGTAGTCATGGACGGCACGACGCTGACCATCGACGCTCTCCTGCGGATCGCCGAGGACGGCGCTCAAGTCCGGCTCGCGGGCAGTGCCCTGGCCAGGGTGCACAGGAACAGAGGGGTCCTCGAGGAGCTCGTGCGCCGTGGTGTACCCGTCGACGGAGTCACCGTGGCCGGCCACGGCACACGGCGCGCCGGCATCGAGCCCGGCGGACAGTCCGAGCTGCAGGCGAACCTTATTCGCAGTCAATGCACCGGTGTGGGACGGGTGTTCGCCCAGGACGAGGCCCGCGCCATGGTCGCCACGCTGCTCAACGGTCTGGCCAAGGGACACTCGGGCGTACGCCCCGAGGTCCTTGAGCACCTCGTGCGCCAGTTGAACGCGGGCGTCACACCGGCCATTCCCGAGATCGGGTCCCTGGGGCCGGAAGGCGACCGGACACCGCTGGCCCATGTCGCGAGCACGCTGCTCGGCGAGGGCGAGGTGCTGTGGGAAGGACGGCGCACAGCCACAGCGGGGATCCTTGCCGGACTGGGTATCTCGCCGCTGCCCCTCTCCTACAGGGAGGGACATGCGCTCACCAGCGGCGCGGCGGGCATGACCGGCCTCGGCTGCCTTGTCGTCCGCCGTGCGCTCGACCAGGTACGGCAGGCGGAGATCGCCACGGCCCTGCTGGCCGGGGCGCTGGACGCACCGACCGCTGTGCTCCTGACCACGGGCCCAGAAAGAGCAAGCACGCACCGAGGCACGGCGGACACGGTCACCGCCCTGCGGGAGTTGCTGCGCGGAGAGTTCGTACCGTCCGCTCGAAAAGCGGCGCGGCCCGTGCCAGGGCACATCCTTGCCGAGGTGCCCCAGGTGCTCGGCGCCGCGCGGCAGGCACTGTACGACGCGGTGCGCACCCTGGAGGCCGAACTCAACTCCGCAGGCTCCGGCCCCCTGTTCGTGGAGGGGACTGAGGTCTTCCACACAGCGGCCTGCCCGGGCCGGCCGGTGGCAGCGGCCATGGAGCGCGTCAAACTCTCCCTCGCCCAGCTGGGTCCGTTGGTCGAGCAGCAGTTCCAGGACCTGCTGTCCGGTGGCCCGGACGGGAGCCTGCCCGAGAACCTCGTGGTGGCCGATCCCGTGTCGCACCACGGATTCTCCGGCGTGCGGCGCACCGTGGCCGCCCTGGTGGCGGAGAACCGTTCCTGTTCACCCGTCGGTGCGCGGGACATGCCGACCGGCGGCTGCCACGACCTCGGGGTCCCCGGCATGGTCGCCGCCCGGGGCGCGCGCAGGATCATGCGGAACAACTACCGGGTCCTCGCAGCCCAGTTCCTCGCCACCGCTCAGGCAGTCGATGTCGCCCGGCGTTTCGGCCGACTGGCCCCAGCGGCCCAGGCGGCCTACGACGCCGTGCGGTCGCTGGTGCCGTTGGTGGGCGTCGACCGCGCCCTGGCCGGCGACATCGAACTGATCTCCACGGCGTTGCAGCGGGGCGAGATCCTCGCTGACGTCGGCCGCTACACCGGCATCGCACCACGCTGACCCGGGGCTCGCCGCGCGCACGTCCCGCCGTTCCACGAGGAGGCTGGCAATGAGCGTTTTTCGCCCGAGTACGCCGGGAACGGCCAGGAAGAGCGAGGGGGCGCCGGGTGGCCCTGCCGTCACGGGCGTGGGCCCTCTCGGCGCCCTGCCTTCGCAGCGGTACAGCGCGTCGGCACCGTACACCGCGGCCACCGCGCGAAGCGCCGCCACGGCCCTGGTGCACATGCTCATGGAACAGGGGGTGTTCGGCCCCGCCGCCCTCGCCGCCTCCCCTGCCC
>NZ_POUC01000069.1 GCF_002891435.1 Streptomyces cahuitamycinicus | reverse complement strand
CNGGCCCGCCTACGAGTACAAGCTGACCCTGGGCAGCACCCGGCGCGGGCGGCTGACCGCGATGGTCCACGAGATGAAGTACGAGACCTCCCGCTACGAGCAGTTCTGTGGCTTGGCCGCCGCAGCGGGGGGCGGCTTGCTGGTGTGGGTCGGGGCAGGCTTACGGCGAGTGCCATGGCTCGGACGCATAGCCAGCAGCAACGTACCGACTGATTGAAGGAAAGGCGCGGCCAGCGGTGGATACGACCCCTGAGACCCGTGCACGGATGAGCCGGCAGAGAAGCCGGAACACCGAAGTCGAGATGGCGCTTCGCCGGGCTTTGCATGCGGCGGGGATGCGATACAGAGTGCATCGCAAACCGCTGAAAGGAGTCCGGCGAGAAGCCGACATCCTGTTCGGGCGGGCAAAGGTCGCCGTCTTCGTGGACGGGTGCTTCTGGCACGGGTGCCCGAAGCACGCGACATGGCCCAAGAGTAATGCCGAGTTCTGGCGTACGAAGATCGAGGGAAATCAGCGGCGGGACCGAGACACCGACGAGCGGCTGGCCTCGGCTGGATGGTTGGCGGTACGGGTATGGGAGCACGAAGACCCGATGGAAGCCGCTATTCGTGTTCGGGATCTGGTCGTGGCGCGCCGGGCGCCAAGCGCCCGGACGTAGGGGCCCGGCACGGCGCGTCGGCGCATATGATCGCGAGCCCGAGCGTCGATGTCCCCCTGTTTTTGACATCCCCTTCGTGCGTCAAAATTGCCTGTTAGCCTGAGCGCACTTTGCCGAACCATCCTCGGGTGGCCCCAGTGTCAGGAGGCGCGACTCACGATGCCCGAATCCCCTCCGCCCGCCGAACGCGGCGAGGCTTTCGGCCCATGGCTGGCGCGTCAACTGCGTCGAGCCGGCATGTCGCAAGCCGACTTGGCCACCCAGGTCGGCAAGACACGCGCCGCCGTTTCCGCGTGGATCAACGGTCGAGCGGAACCCCGTGAGGAGACCAAAGCCCGCATCGCGGAGATCCTCGGCACCAATCTCGCCGCCATCGTGACACGCACGGTCGATGTACCAACCGGCCGGCCTGTGCGCTGGCATCACCGGCCCGCGCATGCCGACGGCGGCCGCGAGTACGGGAACGCCGCCGCGTTCGCCTTTGACGCCGACCTTTCGGTACTGGCGCGGGAGGCGACGCAGAATTCTCTGGACGAGCGCTACGACGACCGTGCACCGGTGAGCGTGCACTACACGCTGCACGAGTTGGACGGGCCCCACCTCGACGCCTTCCTGACCGCCCTGCGCTGGAACGAGCTCTTGCCCCACTATGAGGCGGCCTCCCAAGGCAACCAGAAGGTTTCCCGCAGTCTCCGCTCTGCCCTGGAAGACCTTTCACAGGAGCATCGGCTGCGAATTCTGCGCATCGACGACTACAACGCGGCGGGCCTGACCGGTCCGGAATACAGCGATGGACGATTCGCCGCGGTGGTCCGTCGCCAACTCGACAGCCACAAGGTCACCGGAGGACGAGCGGGCGGCTCCTACGGCCTGGGTAAGGCCACGTTGTGGGCGACGAGCCGCTTCGGCCTCGTACTGATCAACTCAACGCTGTCGGAGCCGCATGAAGGACGCACCGCCTGCCGAGTAATCGGACGCATGGATCTCCCCTGGCACGAGGTGGACGGGGAGGCATACGCAGGACCGGCCTGGCTCGGCGAACCGGACACCGACCCCGAACACGAGGACGTCTCCAGGTCCTGGTGGGCCGACGACGAGACCGTGCGCAGCTTGCAACTCAGTCGCTCGAGTGGCGAGTCCGGCACCTCGTTTCTGATCGTCGGCGCACACGATGCTTCGGGCGACACCGAGTCGCTGCAGGAGATGCACGACAAACTCGTACGCTCGCTCGCCGACGGTTTCTGGGCGGCGATGCTCGGCGGGCGGTCCGCCGGCCCGCTGCTCGAGGCCCGTGTCACGACACTACGCAACGGCGAGGTACATATCCCGGAACATCAGGTGGACCCGCACTTCCACCATCCGGCCCTCAGCCGAGCCCTTCAGGCCTACCTCGACGGGGACACCGTCGCCGAACTTACCTCTGCGAACCAGGTGGTCCGTGCCGACGTTCCTGTGATCATCACGCCTCTCAAGGGCCAAGGTCGTCAACGTGACAAGGGCCGCGAGCACCTGGCCGCACTTCTGCTCACCCCCGCTGACGACAACGACGTACAGATCAACCGTGTGGTCTGCATGCGCGGCAACCGCATGACCATCACCGAGCAGCGTCCGCGAGACCTGCCTCTGGGCACCCCGCCCTTCCAAGCCGTTCTGCTAGCCGGGTACGCGACCGGGCGGGACGGCGAGGACATCGCACTCGCCGAGGCGTTCCTGCGCGCGTCTGAACCACCCGAACACGATCGTTGGGACAGGACCGAGGAACTGACCACTGCCTACCAACGTGGAGCACTGGCGAGGTTGAAGGAGTTCCGGTCCTCGATCGACAAGACGGTTCGCTTGCTCCTGGGTAAGCGGGAGATAACACGCAGTGAGGGCCCGTCTGTCCTACGCGAGTTGCTCAAGCTCGACACATCCACCGGTCCCGCGGGGCGTCGCGCCCAGTCGTTCCCCACCGTGCGGAATATCGAAGCCCGCATCGACGACCGAGGCGCCTGGCACGTAACGGTCCATCTGCGGTTGCCGGACGCCGCAGACCCATGGGTCCTGGCTCCCGTCGCCAAGTTCGACGTGCGCTCCGGAGGTCGGCCGTCCGTGGACTGGGAGTTGCTCGTCGGTTCGGAGACGTGCCGGGCGGAGAACGGCATGGTCATTGTTGAACCCGGCGTTCGCACAGCGGTGTTCAGCGGCGTGACAGACCCGACGACGCATCCAGTCCGGGGAGGCTACGCCCGACTGGCCGTGGATGTGCCCAAGGGCCGTGGAGGTGCGGTGTGAAGCCGGTGTTCCCGTACCCGACTCTCCTCGGCGACGTGGGGTGTGAGGTCGTCTCGGTCAGCATCGACGGCAAGCCGCTCCCATACACCAACGTGTCGGCCACGGAACGCGTAGTGGCCCTCCACCAATCGGGCCGGGCCGGCTGGGAGGAAGCCACCCTCAACGTGCGCGCCACGCTTCCGGAGAGCGAATTGAGCGATGGTCCCTGGCAAGACGTCATCTGCCTGGCGACTCTGACCGAGAAGGCGACCAATGCCCGCACCACTGCACGTCTCCGCCCGGCATCCGACGGCTCCCGGACCGGCTCGATCATCCTTTCGCGCGCTCTGCATCTGCGGCGGGCGACGCTCTCGCTCCTGGTGATCGCAACAGTCAACAGTGTCGCGGGGCGGCTCGTGGGCTCTGCCGAACAGGATTGGTACGTCGATCTCCAAGAGGCTACGCCGGTCCGTCAGCGTGAGATCGACATCGTGGAGATCGACTTCCGCGACGGCCCGCACGACGGATTGCGCCCTTACAAGGAGTCATCGTGGATCATCGAGACATCGGGTGACATGCCGATTGTCTATCTCAACACCACTGCGGTCGAGGGCCTGATGGAGGTGCTGGGCAGTCGCGGTGGCAACCCGACGGAAAAGGTGCTTCGGGAAATGGCGGCATCCCAAGTCGCGCAGGACGCCTGGACGGCCATGTTCCACACCGCCATCAGCGATCTCGACACCGACGAGGACGGGACCCCTGTGATGCCGACCGGTTGGCGCGAGTCAGTGTTGCGCCAAATGCTGCCCGACGTTCTACCGGGGCGGCAGCTCACGGATGCCCTGTACGAGATCAACGAACGCCGCACGAAGGGCTTCGGCTGGTCGGAGCTGCAGACCGGCATTCAGTACGCGGCGGGCCGCCGCGCGCAGATCTCCAAGAAACTGGCCACTGCGGTGCGAACCATCGACCGTACCGAGAGGAACACCGACTGATGCCGCGCGCTGTGCCCTTCGACGTCCCCCCGGTGCTTGGCCTGCTGCCCGACGCGGTCGTGGCCAAGCACCTCAGTCGAGGCATGCAATCGGGCCAGGAAAACCCGCCTCAAGCGGCTCTTCGCAAGGCGAGCACTCCTCTCCCCGACGACGAGATTCGGTGGCGCACCGCTCCGATCCGCGAACTCCTCGACGTGGCGATGACACGATTCGACGACAACCCCACGGCCGCCGACGGCTGGCTCGCTCCACGTCTGCACGCCACACTTCGCATGACGCGCGCCGAGGCCGGCGATGGGAGGCTGTGGAATCATCTCGCGATGCTGGTCGCCCCTGACTACGTCGCCTGGCGACACAAGAGGGCCGAAATTGCGCAGAGTTCCCGCTTTTCTGGCCCTCACTACACCCAATGCTTCTCTCGCTTGTGGTGGGTCGCAGAGCTGTTCCGCGACGGCCCGGACTATCGGCCTGTCGAAGTCGCCTGTAGCGTCCAGGACATCCTAAATACCACACTCCGCTTGGACGTTATCGATCACCGGCCCACGGCGCAGGCATTGCTGGCAGTCTTCAAAAGCTTGATCTCGTCCGGAGTCCCCCGTCCCGGCGACCACGTCAACGCGGTCTCCTCGGCGGTCAACGCCGCCGGCAGTACCCTCGTCTACGACGTACTCGCCCCCGACAATCCGCCACTCGTCGAGGACCTACAGGACTGGATCGCCGACGTGGCGGAAGCCCCGGCCGTGCACTGGGACCGTCTACCCGAGGGGCCCAACGACGGCCGGGTGCCCCGCACCGCCATCGATGTCCTGGTTTCCTTCTTCGAGAAACTCCTGGTCGAGGCACCCGTTCGTCGTCGTGGCCGCGTGTCTACGCCCGAGGATGTGGGCGATTCCCCACAGCAGTCGGCGGTGCCGGCGCCCCGGGAGGGGGTGAGTTTGGCGAAGGATCTCCCTTCCTGGATGACGTAGCACACGCAGCCCCCTCAAGAGACAGTATCGAGGCGTAGGGCGTAGTCCCGGGATCCCCGCTGTACGAATCAGACGACTCGTCGTCACCTGTCTCGTTCTCATTGCTGCCACCCGAGGCGAGGTCCTGCATCCTCTCGTCCTCCGGGGCACGCGCATAGAGGATGTCGAGGTAGTCCTGCCACTGCCTCTTTGCCTTCTCCAGGAGGCCGGCCCAGTCTGTGGCGTTTATGCCGTCTCGGCGTAGCCTCGCGAATCCCGCTGGCCTTTGCAATACATCGGCCGCCATGTCTGTTCGGTGCCGGGATGGCTGCCAATAGATCAGTCCAGCGCACCACGTAAACCCTGTTCCAGACTTTGAGAGGGACGGTGCTAGCCAAGTGGTGACTCTCGCGCACTGAAAGGTCCCTCAGACGTCGGTCGGCTTCCAGCATCTGACCCAGGTAGCCAAGCCCCACTCCAGCGAGGAACACCCCACAAAGCGCAGGGCCGGTCGTCGCGGATGAGCCGCCGAAGGGCATGCCCAACAACTCGCCCACTTGATGGGCGAACTGGGATCGCCGCTCCTGCCATCGAGCCAGCCGCGGTGCATCCACATCAGTATCCGCAGCGACAGTCGCCAAGCGTGGTACGCGTCCTCGTACTGCTGATCAGCCACAGCCGGCAGTCTGCCGAATAGGCGTAGCGATTGGCCTCGTCATTTTCAACGCAGGTCGGTCACACGTCCTCCCCCGCGATAACCCTGCCCGGGAAACCGAAGCACTGCCCCTACACCGTGCTCAGGAAGCCCCTTCACGACTCCAACGCAGCAGCCTTTCCCATACATCGCTTCCGGGTGCGCCGAGACCCAGGGCTGCGCTGAGCACGTGCACCCCGAACTGCGGCGGCACGGCGTTACCGATCTGCTGAGCCTGCTCGTTACCACGCCATGGGTATCGATACGGAAAGCTCTGGAGGACCCCTGCTTCCTGGTTACTCAAGCGCCCCAGATCTGCCTCTTGGGCATCTGCACTGACGATCCGATTGCGCTTCCACTTGCCGGTGATCGTTGCTGCCGGCTCGTTCGATGCACGGCGTCCGCGGGCCTTCGGATCACCGCCACTACCGTAGTTGGAAACGACGCAGAACGGCATGACGCGACGGGGGGCCTCGTCCACCCGTTCGTACACGGCGTTGAAGGCCTCCTCCATAGAGATCCATGCCCCACGACCGCCGAAGAGGGTGTCGGCGGGTGCCGTACCCTTGCGGTACTGCTGGTTTGTCGGTTCCGGGAGACGCGCGGGCGCATCGCCATAGCGAGCCACAAGCACGGCACGCCGGCGGGTCTGAGGGACTCCGTACTGCTCCGTATGGAAGACCTTCGCTTTGGTCTTGTAACCGACGGCGCCCAGAACCTTCTCGTACTCATGCCAGACTTCGATGACGGCGGGGACCTGCTCCAGGACGACAACCTCGAACGGCTGAGGATCTTCCCCGCCATGGCGAGGACGCAGCATCGCCTCAAAGATCCAACGCAGCGGCTGCAGGACCAGCCCCGTGCGCTCGTCTTCGAGTTTGTCCAGCTCTCGCTGGATATCCTCCCAGGTTTCCCCCGTTTTGCCTGCTTTTTCCCGCTTGTACCAGGCGTGCATGCGGTGAATGAAGCCCGTAACGAGGTCGAGCGCCTTGCGGCCGGAACCGCTGCCCGCGATGGAGAACGTCTGACACGGCGGTCCGCCGGCCAGCACGTTGCAGTCCTCGAACTCCGGGTTGCCGGGGCCGAAGAGGCGCACATCCCCGTGGACGGTCGGCAACCCCGCCGCGAGTCGTGTGGCTACGGCATCGTCGTCCCACTCGATACCGATTGAGGGGATGCCCAGCACCTCGGCCGCCACGTCCAGGCCACCGGGTCCCGCAAATAGGTCAATAATGCGGAAATCCCGACGATTTGGCTGGTCGGATGGCGTGCTGGTCATGGTGGGGAAGTCTATCGGCCTGCTGGAGAGAGGGAGTCGCATCGTCATCCTCCCGGCGCGCGCACGGTGCTGTCATCCCCTGTGCGCAGGACTTTCGCGATCGACTCCCCCAACGCCTGTGCGAGAGGGGGCGGAGTGGCGTTGCCCACCTGCCGATACCGGGCGGTCTTCAAGCCTGCGATGTGCCAGTCCGGCGGGAAGCCTTGCAGCAGGGCCACCTGATCAACGGTGAGCGGGACACGCCCCCGCCGACCCGAGGCAGGGTTCCAGGAGAAGGCAGCGTCTGGAACCAAGTCGGCAACTGTGACGCCGTCGACGCCCATGCGTTCCCACTTCTGCTTGGCACCCGTCGGCCCCAAGTCCGCTCCACCACGATCCCAAGAACCACCGACGATGGTCGGGGCGATCACGTCGGCTTGGGCGGCCCACTTGGCGGCGTCGGGCCAACCTCTAACCCCCATCGAGTCCCGCAACGTCTCGCCTACGGTAGGAGCAGAACCGGCCTCAGGCTTGGGCCACTCGAAGCGATCGATCAGGTCGCCTTTGAATGCCACCAGCAGTCCGACCTCTCGGCTCTGTGGCACACCAAAGTTCTTGGCGTTCAGAACGTGCCAGTAAACCCGGTAACCGAGGTGACCCAGCTCCTCACCGATGAGCTCGCGGATCGGTTCGTAGTCGCTCTTCGTGATCAATTCCGACACGTTCTCAAAGAGAATCGCACGTGGCTGCACGCCATAAACAAGGTCGACCGCAGCCTTCAGTACGGACAGCTCCGTGTCATCCCCGCGCGTGCGTGCGACAGCCGCAGGAGACTTCACACGCGGCAGGCCGCCTGATAGCAAGTGAATGTCGTATACCTGCTGATCTTCGGCGGGATCGAAGTCGAGAATATCTAACTCGCGCACATCCCAGTGTGGGCGATTGCTACGGAGCGTCTCACACGCGATAGGGCGGCTCTCGATCAGCAGTACGGGGTCGAACCCGGCCCGTTCGAGGCCGAGCGCGAGACCTCCTGCCCCCGCGCAGACCTCAAGCGAGGTGAACCGGCCTGATGAGTTGACGTTGCCGCGGTTGGCGGTGGCCGTCGTACTACCCCAGGTCATGTACTGCTGTCTCCCGTCGTCCCCCACATATCGGCCGTCCTCACGGAGACGGACCGATCTACCCAATCGGCTTCCTTGTCACGGAGTGTCGATAATCGCTTGGCCTTCCTTGGCGGAATCAATGGTCGTGAAGCGGAGGAGGCGCCCGTCGGCGCGGCGCGCTGCGGCGGGAGCAACAAAGGAAAAGGCCATGACGACTTTCTCCGTCGCCAGTCGGCCGTCATCGGAGATGTCGGACCGATGCCTGCCTTCGACGACGGGGTAGACGATGACGGCGCCCCTGCGAGGCGCGACCAGGCTTTCGGTGACAGGGTCACCCGAGTCAGCGAGGCCTCCGGCGATGCGCAGTGGAACTGCGCGGTGCTTGGGTTCGCTTATGGCACCGAAGAGCGGACCCCGTCGGCGTTCGCGGCCGAACCATGCGAAGGTGCGCCCAGTCGTACCAAGCGTCAGCCGCTGACCTCGCTTGGAGTGTTGCGGTGCGATGAGGAGCCAGTCATCCACCTCTTGCGAGGCACCTGCGGTGATTGCATTCAGATACGCGAGGTTGGGTGCGAACTGGGAGGGAGCACCCCAGCGCACCTCATGAACGATGTCGAGAAGCTCCACTGGCTCGAGCCGGCCTACGAGCGCATCGAACCTGTGGGTGACAGCCGCACGGTCGCCTTCAGCGGGGAAGTGGTAGGCAAACGAGGTGAGGGTGGGAGGCAGCGCTTCGAGGGCGGGCGTCCACAATTGAGTGTTGCGCCGAAGATCGACGGCCTTCGTCGGGTAGGCGGTGGGCTCCTGCCACTGCCCCGGCGAGTGGAGCTCGACGAGACGTGCGTTGTACATCTTATTAGGGCTTGTCGGCTTGAGCCAAGGCAAGTGCTGCGAAACCAGAGGCGGCACCTGAGCGGGTGTCATTTGCGGCTTTCCGTCGACCGCGGTGGCGTACTGCTTCAATTCAGCGCGGAAGTTCTCCTCGTCCAGACAAATCGCCTCGAATGCCGCGTACAAATCGATTTCCTTGGCTCCCATGGTCTCGGCCCGACCGAGGAAGAGACGCACCAGGTCTCGGTAGCCTTCGCGGAAGCCGAACCACCGCCCCATCTGCATCAGGGTGGACGCGTTGCCTGCCCGACGACGGAAGTATGAGACGGTGAGCCCCTCGACGGTGAACCCTCGCGCCAGCTTCTGGCCACCAATAAGAATTTTCCAGATGGAGCGTTTATCGAAGTCGGCTTCGCCGGTCTCGATGTCCTTGTCGCCGTTGACCACAATGATCGGGTTGTCATCCCCCCCGATCCGGTTGACGGCCGGGCCCACGTAGCGCGCGAGGTCGTCATACGACGGCGGAACGGCATAGCCGTCGGCGCGGACGGCCGACACAGGAGCAATGTCACTTTCGAAAAGGTCACGGAGGCGCTCGTGGCCGCGTGGCCCCATGTATCCGGCGTTCCACCACAACTGAGTCACCTTGCCCAGAAGTTCTCGGTGCACATCCGTACGGACGGATTCATGGATGAGCATGGTGTGGTGCTGGAAGTACCGATCGCCGAGCCCACCTTGCTCCTCCCGGTACAGCTTCATTGCCGCCGTTAGTACGAACATGTCCATGGCCCGCTGGAGACAGATGTCGTCTTCTCCTGCTTCGCCGTCCACCGTGATGTTGCGCACGTGGGCGAGTTCGTTGGAGTTGGCGACGGTTCTGTGCCCATCCGGGATCGGGGAGTCGAGCTCGTGGAAGTCGCGCGCCCCCATGTAGCCCTGCGGGCGGGGCAGGGAGACGATGAAGTCCTTGGGAAAGATGTCCTCGGCGTCACTCGGGTCCACGAAGACGTTGGCGAATGGAGTAGCGGTGTAGCCGACGTACTGGGAGCGCGGCAGCATTCGAAGCAGTTCTGAGATCTTCTGGTTGATCGCGGTGCGCTCGGCATCGGGCTTGGCCAGGTCTGAAGTGTTCACGGAGGCCTCGTCCGACTCATCATCGATGATAAGGACGGGGATTTCAGCAAGCGGCGTCTTGATCTTCTTGAGATCCTTCACAAGTTTGCCGAGTACCGTCTTGTTCTTTTTAACCACCATGAGCCGCGCTGATGACCGGTGTAGGTTGTGTGGGTCGTACAGGGGCAGCGCCGGCTCTCGCTTCTCGAATTCAAGCGCCGTAATGCCCTGGAGGAGGCTCTTATAATCGTCATCCCGCGTGGTCAGACGCACGATGTCGAATGCACCGAGGGCGGACGGCAGGGCGCTGAACGTCACGAACTTGCCCTGGCTCCACGCGGGGTCGTCAGCGTAGTCAGATTCGAACTCACTCGCCCCCCGCAGAATGTTCTCGCGGCCCACGAGTTCCATGTCCAGGCGTCGTTGAGTCTGGGCCCGGAGCATGTTGAGAGTTCCGCCGAGGACGATGATCAGCCGATAGCCTGCGTCGACGGCTTTGGCGATCACGCCGCTGAAGTTGGCGGTCTTGCCCGACTGTACATACCCGACGACCAGCCCCTTCGACTGGTACGCCGCTGATTGCGTTGGGTCGGCGAGGCGCTCGACCACGGCGTCAGTGGCTACGTCGAGCCCGGCGACGGCCTCAGGAGTCCACCCCTTCTGCTCTAGGTAGGAGCGGTACGACGGCCAATACCAGGGACGGCCTTGCTGCGACTGGGGTGTATACCAGGGAGTGAACTCGTCGGTGATGACAACCGGGGCTTCAACCCTGGAGACAGGAATACGGTCGTCCAACAGCTTGCGCGTTTCGTCGGAAAGGCCTAGAAGTTCGTATATGTCTGCTCGCCGCATCTCGGTGCGCTCCGGACTGTTCGACCACGTAGGGTGGGGCGCGAAGTCCCAATCCGTGAGCTTCTTGCGCCACAACTCGACCAGTTGGTCCGTGGAGCGGGCCTTCTCCAGCGCATCCCTCAGGACGTCCTCGGTCGCCAGCTCCTCCGCTTCCGGCGACAAATCCTCCGCCTGATAGACAAGCGCCCTCACCAACTTCTTCGGGCGGCTCGTGTGCATGTCCGAAAGAGCGGCGTTGTGGAGCTGCACGAGGAGATCGTCGGTGGAACGGATGGTCATGGTCTTCCTCAAGGTGCCGAACGGTGGCGGGAACGGGCGAGTCAGGGAAGCGAGAGGCCCGAAAGGTCGACGATCGGAGCCTCCTCGGCTGGTGGCAATCCCGTGACGTCGATGTCGTAGGCGACGTGGTCGATTCGTCCCAGGGTTTTGCCGGGCAGATTTGTGGCTGTGATGCGAGGCATGTCGTCAGCTCGCAGCAGCAAGGGGTTGTCGCGTGGAGTCCAACGCTCATCATCCGGCTGGTCCGAGTCCCAGCCCGCGGATTCCAGCAGCCGGTCAAAACGTCGTCCGAAACCAACGTTCTCGGCGGCAGCGGCATCACGTGCGGCAGTGACCGAATCCTTCAGAGTGCGGCCTCCGCTTCCACCTCGCGTGAGACGGAGGGACGCGAACCACAGCGCCCTACCGTGGGTCGGCGAGAGCTGACCGAGACCATGGATTGTGTGCTTGCGAAGTTCAGAGGCGGTCGTCTTGATCTCGAGGTCAGCTGCTCCCAGAGCGAAGTCGTGCTCTTCGCCTCTCGGTCCCACCCACATGTCGAGTGCCTCCCGCCATCCGACTGCTCGGGACATCCTGACCAGTACGGCGAGTTCCCCATGGAGACCCAGTCGCCTCTCCAATGACAAGCCGCGCGGTCTTCCCAGCAGTGTGCTCCAGCCGTGCACCGTTTCGTCGAAGGCATCATTCAGATTCCGCCCGCCGGAAATGATGCGATCCGCGACGGCCAACAAGAGGTCGTGAAAGTCTCGGAGCAACTCCGGCTGGGGCGTGGTGAGGCGTGCCATGCGTCGACCGGAGTGAGCCACCTGGTCAATGCGTACCGCCGGCAAAGGTGAACGGGGCGGACTGTGGCGGCCGAGCTCGACGTGGAGGGCGATGTCGCGCCCGCCGTCCACGATCTCGTACGAGACGAGCGGCTTGTCGGCGGCAGAAAGCCGATAGCTCGCGCCGAGACCGCGGCCGAGATAATACTCGACCGTGGTCCATGGCAACTCGATCGACGTGGATATCAGGTCCTCGCCCGCAGCCTTCGGTGTCCTGTCCTGACGTGGGCTCATCAGTCGGCCACTCGGTCGAGTTCCGCACGAGCAGCGGCGACGAGGACGGACTGCCACAACTCGATGTTGTCTTTCAGTCGGCTCCCCATCCGCTCGCGCTGGAAGGCATCCTGCATGAGAAGGTACATGAGGGACTTGACCATGGGCGCATCGTTGAGGGAGCCGCTGCGGCCACCGAGTAGGGCGGCCCGGTAGCGCTGATTGAGCAGAAGCACATGGGATTCCTGGTCAATCTCAAAGAACTTCTCGTTGGACAGCTTCTGCCAGCGAAACTGCAAGGGCTCCTCTTGTCCGAGGACGGGCAGCTCCTCCTCGATCACCTGGCGAACCTGCGGATCGACACCGCGGCCAGGCGGAACAACGGCCTTGCGTTCCACACCGGCGCGCTTGCGGGCCTCCCGGTAAACCCGCTCGGCGTTTCCGAGGTACTCGGCGAATGTACGGCCCTGATCGTCTACGGCGGAATCGAGCGCATCGACGAATTCCGGGGACGCCTGCACTCCTTCCTTCTTGACTGTCAACCGGAAGACCTTGCCGTCGGGGTCGTCCGGCAGATCCACGGCCACGCGCGCCAGGGCTAGGTGCTGCTCGGGCTGGCGGAACTTGTTCCAGCCGCCGGCCTGGACGAGGCGATCGTTCCGGTAGAAGTAGAAACCTTCGCGCTCCACCACTGCCCCGAACGCCTTGTACTCGTCGAGTGAGGACCGCGGCGGCCAGATATGTGCTGCAAGCTCGACCGGTCCCACGGACGGGACGAGGGCCGTGAAGGTGCCCGGATAGGCCGGGTCCCCGGAGACGGGGTATCCGAATGGATCGAGCGACTCGACACCGTAGTTCGAGTATTCGACCCCTGAGCGCACGTCTTGGATCGAAATAGTGATGTGGAAGTTGTCCCGCGTAAGGAAGCGGTGCAGATGAAGACCCAGATGCAGACCCAGCTTGTTGACGGTTCGATGCAGGTAGCGATCTGTTTGGCCTCCACCACCATGATTGGGGAAGTCCTTCACTCCGTCCCAACGGACGATGGTGCCCTGGAAGGAGATGGGACGCCCCTGGTAGAAGTCGACGAAATCCTGAGCGAAGTGCGGATCGATGATGTCGCACTCGAAGCCATGCTTCGCATGCTCCATGAGCCAACGACGGCCTGCCGGCCGGGTTCGCTTGGTGCGGCTGACCACTGTGACCGAGTTGGCATGGCTGAGCGAGGCAGACTTCAAGCCTGTGCCGAACATGCCGAGTGACCTCTTGCTGTAACCACGGCGACCGCCGACAGTCATGGCCACGTCGAGTTCGTCCTCGTCCATGCCCTTGCCGTCATCGACGATCACGAGGCTGACGAGCTCGTCCCCGTCACGCAGAAAGTGAATGACGACGTTCTCGGCTCCTGCATCGATGGAGTTGTCCACCAAGTCCGCGATGGCAGTCTCGAATCCGTATCCCTGGCTGCTGAGCGCCTCCATGTAGCGTCCATCGGGAGGCAGGCGCTTGCTACCCGCCGTAGGGACCTCGAACTGCCACTCGCTGACCATGACCTGCCTTATCGGACCAGCACCTGCTTATAGGTGCATCAGACGTCATCATGATGCGACGCCGACATAACCGTAGTCGACAGCTACCGCCATGGTTTGAACTTGGACAACATTCTTCCCTGCCACACTTCGGATCAAGCCTCGGCCTGGTGATCAGGTACGAGGCTGGCAGCGCTGCGGTTACCCTGCCCCCATGATTCGCGCAGTGGTCTTCGACGTAGGTGAGTGCCTCGTGGACGAGACCCGGGAGTACGGCACCTGGGCCGACTGGCTGAGTGTGCCGCGGCACACCTTCCATGCGATGTTCGGGGCCGTCATCGCCCAGGGCCGTGACTACCGCGAGACCTTCCAGGAGTTCCGGCCCGGGTTCGACCTGTATGCGGAGCGGGAGAAGCGGGCCGCTGCCGGGCAGCCGGAGAGCTTCGGGGAAGACGATCTGTACAGCGACGTCCGGCCCACCCTCCGGCAACTCCGGGCCGACGGGCTGTGGCTCGGGATCGCCGGAAACCAGACCGTTCGGGCCGGTGGGCTTCTGCGGGAGTTGTTCTCCGACGACGTCGACCTGATCGGTACGTCCGACGACTGGGGCGCAAGCAAGCCCGACCCCGAGTTCTTCAAGCGCGTGGCCGCCGCCGTGCCCTTCGAGGCCGGCGAGATCCTGTACGTCGGTGATCGATGTGACAACGACATCCGACCAGCCAAGCAGGCAGGGATGCACACGGCGCTGGTCCGTCGCGGACCGTGGGCCGGCATTCAGTGGAACAGCGCGGAAGCCAGGGAGCTGCCGACCTTTCGTGTCGAGAGCCTGGACGAACTCTCGCCACGCGTCGCCGAGTTCAACGCCTCAGCGCGCTGAGCGTCGTAGACCAGTCGTACAGGCGGTCGTCCAGGTCGCGAACACAGCTCTCGTGCTGGTGTGGAGTCAGCGCACGTCGGACTTCGCGCACCCGGTCCATACCGGTGGCGTACCAGGTGACAGCCAGCTGGTCGAGTGCCTTGCCCGCGTACTCGCAGGCCTCTTCCGGTCTGCCCGAGGCAGCCGCGACGGCCGCCAAGTCACCGTAGACGACTGTCCGTTGTTTCTCCTCGCCCGGGGTCATGGCTTCGAGGGCCTGGAGGAGCGCAGCTCGGGCTTGTGGGAGGTGGCCGGCGAGCAGTTGAGTGTTTCCCTTGAACGCCGCGAGCCGTGCCGGGGAGAACCAGTCCATCCACGGCGGTGACGAGTGCTCGTTCCCGGCCTCCAGGACGTCCTCGGCATGGGTGATCAGGTTCAGCGCGGTTCGGGTGTCTCCGCACCTGGTCTCGCACTCGGCCTCCACGGCGTCCAGCCAGGCGAGGAACTCGGCGGAGGCAGGGGCGCGGCGGGCGTAGGTCCGGGCCGCGATCATCCGCTCCTGCGCTCCTTCCTGATCGCCCACCCAGCCCGGGATGAAGGCCATATGCGCGATGATCGCCGAACCGAGCAGCGCGTCGTCGGCCTCGCCCGCCGCTTGCAGGGCGAGGAGCAGCGTGTCGTGCGCGGTGGCAGGCTCGGAGAGGTCGAAGAACTCGATCCGGCCCGCCAGGAGGTACGTCTCGGCGAGGGCGGCGGCGATCGTACGTCGGGTGGGGTCAGAGGTCTCCGGCAGCAGGGCACAGCCCAGCGTCGCGTGTGCCGCGACGGCCGGGTGCAGCGTGGTCGGCGCGACCGACCAGTAGAGCCGACGGTGGGAACGAGTGACGGCCTCGAAGTCCGCTCCGGCGGTCTCCGGGTGCGAGGCGGCCGCCGTACGGCCTGCTCCCATGGCCAGACTCGGTGTTGGCGCCGCACCGGCGACCAGCCTGCGCCTGGCGGAATCCGGCACGGTTACCTCCGCGCCCCACGGAGGCGTGAAGCCGAGGGTCTCCAGGCTCTGGCCGAGCAGGTGAACCAGTACGCGCTGACAGTCCGGTTGGGGCCACGGTGGATTGTCCGACTCCCAGCGCCGGACCTGACGTACCCCGATCGACAAGCCTCGAATGCCCATGGCCTTCGCGTGTTCGGTGAGCGCGTCGGCCAGGTCCTGCTGCGAGTTGAAGCCGGCGGCCACCCGAGCAGCCTTGAGCCGAACGTTGCCTGTGGGCCTTGGCATCAGCCACCTCCTCCTGCTGCTGTCTACGGCTCCCACCTTCCCATGCGAGTCCCTTTCAGGACATGGAATCCACCTCAAGTAGGCATCTAGGCCCTTCTTATGTCCTTTCAATGGCCTCCCAAAGTCCTCGAATAGGCAGATTGGTTGGTGGACTCTGTCCCGTACACACCGTCAGACAGCGAGGGAGCACGTCGTGTACACACACGAGGGTTTGGACGGAGTGGTCTCGGAGTGGCTGGCTCGGAGCCACCCGGACCCGGAGCGCGTATGGACGGATTGGGCCACACAGGGCGTCGCGCTGCTGCCCCTTGGCGAGCGATTCGCCGCCGTGCGCATGCCGTCCGAGATCGTGCACGCCGCCGTCCAGTCCGACGACCAGGACCGCGTCGGGGCCGAACTCGGTGGCTTACTGGGAGGGGGGATCGTCTTCGACCGCCGAGTGGCGGGTGGCACCTACTACGCCCTGGTCGATGGGCATGCCGGTCTCGCGTGGACCAACGACGATGCCGTGACGTGCCTTGGTCGTGGCACCTACTTGGGCGTTCCGTGTATCGACAGACGGCGACCGCCGGGGACCTACTGGGTCGTTCCGCCGCGGCACGATGGCAAATTGTGTCCCTCGCGTGCGGTGCTCGACCTGCTCGCAGCGGGTCGCGCTCGACTGGCCACGGAGAACGAGGACCATTCGCATGACAAGGGGAGACTCATGACGGCTGTGGTCGTCAAGGGCCCGTGGGCCATGCGACTCGTGTCGGACCGGCTGCCCGTACGGCCGCCGTCGTACGCGAACGTCGTATTGGACGGGCCCTCACAGACTGCTCGGTACATGGGCGCCGACGGCAGGGTGATCGAGATGGGCAAGCACGGCACGTCCAAGACGACGGGAACCGCATCGATCTCCGGAGGCGGGGACGGGCAGAATCCGCAGCCCCAGGCTCAGGACGACCACACCACCGACTACGAGTCGGACTGAACGGTGGCGTCCACGATTCTGGTCGTCACCGCCTTGGAGGACGTCACCGCGGATCGCGTCATTCATGCGCTCAATGAGCGCGATGTACCTGTCGTGCGCGTCGATCCCGCGGATATCGGAACCGACCTGGCGTTCGGATTCCGCCTCGGCCAGAACGCCCCTGTGTGGGCGGGGCGGCTGAGGACCCCGAGCCGAGAGGTGGACCTACGGGAGGTGGCGGCGGTCTACTACCGTCGCCCCACCCCGTACACCACCCGCTTCGAGCATCTTCCACCGCAGCAGCAGGCCTTCTGCGCCGCCGAGGCGAGGCACGGGCTGGGTGGCGTCCTGAACGCCCTGCGGATGGCGACGTATGTGAACCATCCGCATGCGGTAGCCCGCGCGGACTTCAAACCGGCCCAGTTGCAGCGGTTCGCCGTATCGGGGCTGCGGATCCCGCCCACACTGATCACCAATGAGGCGGACACGGCACGGAAGTTCGCCGCCGATCACGGGCGGATCGTCTGCAAGACCTTCCGCGGGCTTCCCCGCAGCGAGGACGGCCACACCGGCGCGATCTGGACCCAGCTGGTGGACCCTGACAGCTTCGACGAGTCCGTGACGGTGACCGCGCACCTGTTCCAGGCAGAGATCCCCAAACGCGCGGATGTACGGATCACTGTGGTGGGCCACCAGGTCTTCGCCCAGCAGATCGTCACGCCGGACGGAGCGTTGGACTGGCGTCGTGGCGACTGGGACGAGCTGTCCCACTCCGCCATCGCCGTACCGGCCACGATCGAGGCTGCCCTGCTCGCGTACCTGGAGTTCTTCGGCCTCGTCTTCGGCTGTTTCGACTTCGCGCTCACCGGGGACGGGGACGATCCCGACGACTGGTGGGCCATCGAGTGCAATCCGAACGGGCAGTGGGGCTGGCTTCCGGACGCGGCGCACATCGCCGAGGCATTCGCCGACATTCTGAGCAACACCGTACGGAAGGAGACGCCAGGTCATGGCGATGCCCGCTGACCCCGAAAACGATGCGGTCTCGCTGCGCGCAGCCATGGTGGACGCCCTCCAGCAGGACGATGCTCTGGCTGACCCGGCCTGGCGGGCGGCTGTGGAAGCGGTGCCGCGGCATCGCTTCGTGCCGGGGTTCTACCTGCCCGCCGGCGAGCGCGACGAGTTGGGACTTCGGGCTTGGGAACCGGTCACCGCCGAGCTCGACTACGGGCGGTGGCTGGCGGCCGCGTACTCGGACACGACCCTGATCACCCAGTTCGACGGAGAGGAAGTCGATTGGCGGGCACCGGTCGTGCGGCACGGTGGTGCGCCCACCTCGTCGTCCACGCTGCCATCCCTGGTGGTGCGTATGTGGTCCGACGCCGAAGTGGCCGAGGGCCACACCGTGTTGGAGATCGGGACCGGCACCGGCTATTCGACCGCGCTGGCCTGTGAACGTCTCGATTCCGGGGATGTCACCAGTATCGAGGTCGACCCGCGTCGCTTGGAAGCGGCGGCGGACGCGCTGTACGGCTGCGGTTACACCCCGACCCTGGCCGTGGCGGACGGGCTGTACGGGTACTGGCCCGAGGCCGGCTTCGACCGAGTCGTGGCCGCCTGCTCATTCCGTGCGGTCCCACCTGCCCTGCTCGCGCAGACCCGGCCGGGCGGAAAGGTCCTGCTCATCCTGTCGGGATGGCTCTACGGCTATGCGCGTGTGCTGCTCACCGTCGCCGGGGACGGCACGGCCGAGGGGTCGTTGCTGCCCGGCACGGTCTCCTTCATGTCCGCCCGGACGCATGCCGCACCGGCGTTCGGGAATCCTGCCCACTGGGTCGCCGGGCTTCCGGACGGGCCCAGAGCGGCCCGACACGGTCCGGAGCGTCTTGTAGCTGTGACCGAAGAGGCGTTCCATCTACGGTTCCTCACCCAATGCGCCGTACCGAACGCCCAGATGGTCACTGTGGACGAGGCCGTGTACCTGGTCGACGTCGTGACCGGCTCGGCGGCCACGCTGACGCCCGCGGACGGCGACTGGCACGTACGAGAGGGCGGCCCGGTGAGGTTGTGGGAGCGCGTCGAGAGCGTCCTGGATGCCTTCGATGCCGCGGGCCGTCCAAGGCCGGAGACTTTCACGCTGCGGGTGTGCCCCGATGGACAGCGCCTGGAGCACTCGAGGATGCCCGGTCTTTTACTGCCCGGGACCACTCCACTCTGAGCGCAGCCCCCTCTCAAACCGATACTGCTCAACCAGCTCCTCCCATTCCTCGGCATCCCCCTCATCCACGGCGACGGATCTCGTCCCGCCCGCGAGGGTGCGCACCTTGGCTGCCACCCGGGTGGCCTGGTCCTTGGACGAATACACGCCCAGGACGAGGGCGGTGGAGGTGTCGGTGTCCCCTCCGGTGACGGTGAAGCTCCAGGGGATCTCGCAGGGCGGGGCGTGGTCGGGGTCCGGGCACAGGAGGCGTTCGATCGGGTCCTGGAGTGCCATTGCCTCTTGTGAGGTCGGGCAACCATGGATTTGGATCTCGTACACCCTTGGTTCGTCTTCGTCCATCGGCACTCGCCCTTCCCAATTCCGGATTTCCAGCTCGGCCGCGCCTCCGGTCAGCCCAGTTCCCCCCGTTCGATACAGAACTCGTTGCCCTCCGGGTCCGCCATCACGACCCAGCCGCGGCCGTTCGGGAGGGTGCGGTCCGTCAGGATGCGGGCGCCCAGGGAGACCGCGCGTTCGACCTCTTCGGAGCGGGGGCGGCCGGTGGGGCCCAGGTCGAAGTGGATGCGGTTCTTCGTCGCTTTGGCCTCCTCGACTCTGACGAAGAGGAGGCCGGGCGCGCCGTCCGGGAGTTCCACCTGGACCTCGTCATCCCCCGGCTTGTCGATGTCGGAGATGGGGTGCCCCAGGAACTCGGCCCAGAAGTGGGCCAGTTCGTAGGGCTCGTTCGTGCAGTCGAAGGTGATGTGGCGGATCACGGGGTTGGGGCTGGGGTGCAACGGTCGTCTCCCTCACGTTGTCCGGCGCGCGCCGGTGGCGCTTCGCAGGATGCGTGGAGAGGCCGGGGCCTGTCGAACCATTTGTCGCCTCGGGCAGTCAGTCGGAGGACTCCAGCCGCAGCGTGCGCAGCTCCGGAGCCTCCGGTCCCGCGGCGCCCCGCACCAGCAGCGTCAGTCCGGACCAGCCCGGCGGGATCCAGAGGACGTCGGCGTCCCCGCCGGAGAAGTCCGGCCGGTCGCCGGCCCAGACCCGGCCCACGCACTCCCCGCCGGCCCATCCGGTGACCCGGATCTGTGTGCCGTCCGGCCGCAGGAGGAGGCCGTCGTGGGTTGTCGGCAGGTCGACGTCGAGCCATGCCTCCTCCCCCGATGCGAGGGCCAGTGGCAGCTGGACCTCCTGGCCGGGTGCGGCTTCGGTGGCGAAGCCAGTCAGCAGGTCGTCGTCCTGCGCGGAGCACGTCCAGTCCGTCACCGGGTCCAGGGCGAGCAACTCGGCACGCAGACCACCGCCGCTGGGGTGGTGCGGCAGCGTGACAGAGACCCGGTGGGTGCCGGCGGGCAGCGGGACCCACGGATCCTCGGCGTGGACCGTGTGGACGGGGTGTGGCCCATGCGCGGTGTCGACGGTGTGCGGCTCGTGGGCGGTCGCGACGGTGTGCGGCTCGGCGTCGGTCACGGTGACCCGTACCGGCTCCACGACCCCCTTGAGGTGCAAGGCCGCGGCGGTGGCCGACCGGATCACGCGGGTGTAGGTGACGGGGAGTCCGACGCGGGTGCTGCTCCAGCCGCCGAGCTCGCGCAGGGGTGCCGGCCTGCCCGCCCAGTGGCCGTGGACCGACCACAGCGCCGACACGTCCGCCGTCTCCCGGACCGTCCAGAGTGTGCCGAGCCCGCGCAGCGCGCCGAGGCGGAGGGCCGGCAGGCGCGCGTCGTCGAAGTTCGCGTGGCCCCAGATCTCCACGACGGCCTCGACGTCGACGGAGCCGGTCGCCTCCCGGACGTCGATCCGCCGGGTGGCCCCGAACCCGGCGATCGTCGGCCGCACCCGGCCGGCGACCGACAGGTCGACGATGTCCGCCGCCCCGGCGAGCAGCAGTTCGTCGACGTCCGTGAGGTCGGTCGTGGTCCGGTAGGTTCCGCGTCCCCGGTACACGCCGAGCGACTCCAGCGTCGGCGGCAGCTCGTGCCGGCCCGCCGCGCGCTCGGGAGCGGTGTCCGCTCGGCGCCGCGCGCGCCGTACCGCGACGGGTTCCGACGCTGCGGGGCGCGCGGGTGCCGGTGCGTCGAGACACACGGTGCCGTCCCGGTCCGTGGAGCGCAGGCGTACGGCGTCTGCCGGGGCGAGTGCGACGAGGGTCAGCCCTGCGGCCGTTTCCCGCCGGGGCGCTCCGGGCGTCGGCGCCGGTATCTCGACCCGGGTGTCACCGACGACGACGGTGACCGACGCCTCGGAGGACCGGCTGAAGAGGACGATGTCCCCTGTGCCGGACCGAGCGGGAGCTCCGCAGCAGCCGGGCACTCGTGGGGAACGCCTTGTCCGCCCGCAGCAGCACGAGATCCGCCTTGCGGTCCTCGGACACGACCCGGGCGGGGCCAGGAAGGTGCGGGAATGAGGGGGTCGGGTCGGTATCCGGTCATCTGTTAGGAAATTATGATCCACGCACATGCGACTTATGCATGTGTGAGCGAATCTGTCCCACCTTGATCGGTCGTGCACCAACTGTTGCTGTTGTTCCAGAAATTGAGTCCTGAATCGCCAAGGCGCGGGGGTGCATGGCGGGTTGCGGAATGATGATCCGGAAAAGTTGTTCATCGAACGGCGGGTGGGGCGGGCGAACGCGCCGATCTCTCGTAAGGTTTGCGCCGTGGGATCTCTGCGCAATCCGGTCGGGCCGCTTCCCTCCTCCATCTACTGGCGTCGGAGGGTCGTACTGGTGTCCGTGGTCGCCGTGTTGGCGCTGCTGACCACCTGGATCGTGATGATGGGCGGGGGCGGCGAGGACCGCGACAGTGGCGCCAACGGCAAGAATCCCGCGCCGTCCATCGTGCCCGGCCCGTCGAGTTCGGGCCCGGCCATCAGCCAAGCACCGGGCGGACGCGACGAGTCGGGCGGCGGCGGTTCCGGCGGCTCGTCGTCGGGGTCGGGCGACGGCTCGGGTGACGGGTCCGGCGACGGGTCGGGAGCCGGTTCCGGCTCGGGCTCCGGCGGCGGTTCCGGTTCCGGCTCAGGCGGTTCCGAGGGCTCGGCCGGCTCCGGCGGCCCGGGGAGCGGTACCACCGCGGGCGGTGTCGGCGCGGGTGACACACTGCCGGCCGGCTCCACCCTGCCCAACTGCACTGCGAGCGCGGTCAAGTTCAGCCTGCGCAGCCGGCACAACACCTACGACCCCGAGCAGACGCCCGCCTTCCTGCTGACCGCGCGGAACGTCTCCGGCAGTGACTGCAAGATCGATCTCGGGCCGAAGAACGCGGTGTTCACCATCGCCCCGGCGAGCAGCGACGACGACTACTGGTCCTCCGAGGACTGCCCCAAGGCCGCCGCGCACCAGCTGTACCGGGTCGCCGCCGGGAGCGGCATCACCTACACGGTGAAGTGGGACCGCAAGCCGAGCGCCCCCGAGTGCGCCACGCCTCCGGCGGGCACGGCCGGGAAGGGCACGTACCTGGTGGAAGCCAAGGCTCCGGGTTTCGCGAAGGTGCAGACGTCGTTCGTGCTGTCGGCCGACTAGGGCACGGCCGCGGAGGATCAGAGGCGGCACGAGAGGCAGCGGCGGAAACGTCCGAGGGCGGTACCCCTTCCCGGGTACCGCCCTCAGCCGTCCAGGCAGGTGTCCTGCGCGCTAGACGTACCGCTCCAGAATCGACGACTCCGCCAGCCGCGACAGACCCTCGCGGACGCTGCGGGCCCGGGCCTCGCCCACGCCGTCCACCGTCTGCAGGTCGTCGACGCTCGCGGCGAGCAGCTTCTGCAGCCCGCCGAAGTGCTCGACCAGGCGGTCGATGATGGCGCCGGGGAGCCGGGGCACCTTGGCCAGCAGGCGGAAGCCGCGCGGGGAGACGGCGGAGTCCAGCGTCTCGGGCGCGCCGGTGTAGCCCAACGCCCTTGCGACCGTGGACATTTCGAGAAGTTCGGCGTGGGTGAGGGCGTCGAGTTCGGCGAGGGCCTCGTCGACCGTGCGGGAGCGCTTGGCCGTGGGCTCGGGGACGTAGTCCCGTACGACCAGCTCGCGCTCGGGCTCCACGCCCGCGATCAGCTCGTCGAGCTGGAGGGCCAGCAGCCGGCCGTCCGTGCCCAGCTCCACCACGTACTCGGCGATCTCCGTGGCGATGCGGCGCACCATCTCCAGACGCTGGGCGACCGCCGAGACGTCCCGGACGGTCACCAGGTCCTCGATCTCCAGCGCCGACAGCGTGCCCGCGACCTCGTCGAGACGGAGCTTGTAGCGCTCCAGGGTGGCGAGCGCCTGGTTGGCGCGGGACAGGATCGCCGCCGAGTCCTCCAGGACGCGGCGCTGGCCGTCGACGTAGAGGGCGATCAGCCGCATCGACTGGGAGACGGAGACCACCGGGAAGCCGACCTGCTTGCTGACACGGTCAGCGGTGCGGTGCCGGGTGCCCGTCTCCTCCGTCGGGATCGTCGGGTCCGGGACCAGCTGCACGCCCGCGCGCAGGATCTTCGACAGGTCCGAGGACAGCACGATGCCGCCGTCCAGCTTGCACAGCTCGCGCAGCCGGGTCGCGGTGAACTCGACGTCCAGCACGAAGCCGCCGCTGCACAGCGTCTCGACCGTCTTGTCGAAGCCGAGCACGATAAGCCCGCCGGTGTTGCCGCGGAGCACGCGTTCCAGGCCGTCACGCAGGGCGGTGCCGGGTGCCACGGCGCTCAGGGAGGCGCGCATCAGGCCATCGGTACCGGCACTCCCGCCGGACTTTCCGGGAGCCGATGCCCGGTCGTTGGCTGCCACTGCACTCCTCCGGTCGCAGGTCCTGAGCGCCCCCGTGTCGCGCGCTCGGTTCGCACGGACGGGCGAGACCAGGGCAAAGTCTACCGGCGACCCTCCTCGTCCTGTGGGGCCTCTCTGCGACGGGAGCGCGGAAGGACCCGCAGGGCGTCCCCTATGTCCGCGACTTCCAGGACCTTCATGCCTGCCGGGACCTTGCCCGGATCGCCCGGGACCAGCGCGTGTGTGAATCCCAGGCGATGGGCTTCGGCCAGTCTGCGCTGTACTCCCGTGACCCGTCTCACCTCGCCGGCGAGGCCCACTTCGCCGATCGCGACGAGGTTCTTGGGGAGAGGTGTGTCACTCGCCGCGCTCGCCAGGGCGAGGGCGACGGCCAGGTCGGCGGCGGGCTCCGAGAGCTTCACACCGCCGACCGTCGCGGAGTAGATGTCCCTTTTGCCCAAGGCGCTGATCCGCCCGCGCTGTTCCAGCACCGCGAGCATCATCGAGACGCGGGAGGTCTCCAGGCCCGAGGTGGTGCGGCGCGGGGAGGGGATCTGCGAGTCGACCGTGAGTGCCTGGACCTCGGCGACCAGCGGGCGGCGGCCTTCGAGGGTGACGGTCAGGCAGGTGCCCGGGACCGGTTCGGCCCGGCGGGTCAGGAAGAGTCCGCTCGGGTCGGCGAGGCCGGTGATGCCCTCGTCGTGCAGCTCGAAGCAGCCGACCTCGTCGGTGGTGCCGTAGCGGTTCTTGACGCCCCGCACCAGGCGCAGACGGGCGTGCCGGTCGCCCTCGAAGGACAGGACGACGTCCACGAGGTGCTCCAGCAGGCGCGGGCCCGCGATCGCGCCGTCCTTGGTGACGTGGCCCACCAGCAGCGTGGACATGCCGCGTTCCTTGGAGGCCCGGATGAGCGCCCCCGCGACCTCCCGCACCTGGGCCATGCCGCCGGGTGCGCCGTCGATCTCCGGGGAGGCGACCGTCTGCACCGAGTCCATGATCAGCAGCGACGGCTTCACCGCGTCCAAGTGGCCCAGCACCGCCGCCAGATCCGTCTCGGCCGCGAGGTACAGGTGGTCGTCGATGGCACCGATGCGGTCGGCGCGCAGCCGGACCTGGCTCGCCGACTCCTCGCCCGTGACGTACAGGGTGCGGTGCTCGTCGCTCGCGGACTTGGCCGCCACGTCGAGCAGGAGCGTCGACTTGCCGACGCCCGGTTCGCCCGCGACCAGCACCACAGCGCCGGGGACCAGGCCGCCGCCGAGCACGCGGTCCAGCTCGGGCACGCCGGTGGGGCGGGCGGTGGCCTGGCGGCCGTCGACCTGGCCGATGGGCACGGCGGAGGTGGTGACCCGGCCCGGCGCCGTCGTACGCACCGCGGGCGCGCCGTACTCCTCGACCGTCCCCCAGGCCTGGCACTCGGGGCAGCGGCCGAGCCACTTCGCCGTCTGCCAGCCGCACTCCGTGCAGCGGTAGGACGGACGGTCCTTCGTGGTCTTCGTACGGGCAGCCATGGACGAAACCGTAGCCGCAGGTACTGACATCGCGGGGGCCGGCCGACGGCGGCCACCTGCGCGCCAGGGGTCCGCCACGCCGCGCCAGCGGCGGAACGCCGGGTTCATGTCCCCGATTGAGGGATCGTTTCACCCGTACGGATTAAATGTGCTCAAGCCGCCTGAAGGTGTCACTCCCGGCCCCCTACGGTCGCCGAATGATGAGCAGTACTCCGGAGATCTCGACCCGCTCGGCCCGCACGGCCGGCGCACACCGGGCGCACCGGGAAGCGCGTGACCGCGGGGCGGCGCGCACGCTGGCGCAGCGGCCGCCCGCGCGCTACGAGCCCTACCTGGACGGCCTGTTCACCTACTGCCTGTCCGTGCTGTGCGACCACGAGGCCGCGACCGCCGCCCTGGGCGACGTCCTCGCCCTCGCCGAACGCCGCGGTCGGCACGCCCCCCAGGAGTCCGCGGACCGCAGGGCCTGGATGTACGCGCTGGCCCGCTGGGCGTGCCTGCGCAAGCTGGCCGAGGCCAAGCAGAAACGTCAGAGCAGCCACGGCGCGGGCCGCGCCGACCGGCAGCGTGCCGACCGTCAAGCCACTCCGGCCCCCTCCGAGGAGGTCCAGGAGCGGCGCCGTCGCGAACTGGCCCTGCTGGCCTGGCCGGAGGCGGCCGGCACCACCCCGGAGCAGCGGGAGGCGCTCGAACTGGCCGTGCGCCACCACCTCGCCGCCCGCGAGGTCGCCGCAGTCCTCGGCATGGACCCGGCCGCCGCCCGTGATCTGCTCGCCTCCGCCGCCTGCGAGGTGGAACGCACGCGTGCGGCCCTCGCCGTGGTGGAGACCGGGGCGTGTCCGAGCGTCGCGCACCTCGCCGGCGACGACCGGCTCGTGCTCGGCACGGCCCTGCGGGCAGAACTCGTCCGGCACGTCGACGACTGCCCGCGCTGCCGCCGCACCGCCGAGCGCGCCATCCCCGGCCGCTGGCCCGGCACCAGCGTCACGCCCGCCGAACTGCCCGTCCTGCCGGCGCCCCGCGCGGCCCTGCACGTCGCCATGACCCACCACCAGCGCGCGCGGGGCGCCGCACCCCGATTCGACCGGCGCGGCTTCCCGATGGACCCCAAGGACCACGCGGCCCGCAGGGACCGACTCCGCGCGCGTGCTGTCACCACGACCGTCGTCGCCACCGTCGTGGCAGCCCCCGTGCTGGCCCTGTGGGCCGCCTACCGCGGCACCCCGATCGGCGAGGGCCAGGACGGCCGCTCGGCCTCCGCGCGCGAGGCGGGCGACCCGTTCGGCCTGGACGGCGAGATCGCGGGCGGCGGCTACGAGAACACCGGCAACGCGAGCACCCGGCCCGGCCCCCGCTTCGGCGAGGACGGCAAGGCCGACGTCTCCGTCGAGGTGATCGGCGTCGCCGGCGCCGGCCGCAAGAGCACCCTGGAGGTCACGGCCGGCAACAGCGGCGACACCACCCTCGTCACCCTGACCGCCACCGGCCCGGCCCCGGTCCGCTGGTCCGCGTCCACAGGAGCCCACTGGCTCTACCTCAGCCAGTCCTCGGGAACCCTCCGTCCCGGCGAGTCGTTGACGATCAAGGTGTACGTCGACCACCTGCGGGAGCCCGCCGGCCCGTGGCGCGCGCAGGTGGCGGTCGCACCGGGGGGCGCCGTCGTCCACATCGAGGGCTACGGCGCCGCGCCCAGCCCCTCCGGCTCCGGCCAGGACCCCCGCCCGGGCCCGGGC
>NZ_POUC01000699.1 GCF_002891435.1 Streptomyces cahuitamycinicus | reverse complement strand
GGGTTCTGGAGGCGCTTCAGGGGGAGGTGGATCGGGCGAAGTTGCCGAGGTTCTTCCGGAACTTCGCGCTGATCGAGGCGGAGGCCGTGAGCCGGTTCTCTTACGATCCGTTGCTCGTCCCCGGGTTGTTGCAGACGGAGGCGTACGCGCGGGCTCTGTTCGCCGGGCACTGTCCGCCGCTGAGTGAGGAGATCATCGAGCAGCACACAGAGGCACGTCTGAGTCGGCAGAAGCTGCTGACTCGGGTGCCGCTCGCGGAGTTGTCCTTCATCATCAGCGAGGAGGCACTGCGGAATCCGGTGGGTGACACGGAGGTCATGCGCGGACAGTGGCAACACCTGTTGGAGGTGGGAGCGTTGCGGAACGTGGAGGTCCAGGTCATGCCTGCTGCATGCGGCTTCCACTCCGGTCTGAACGGCCCGTTCGTGGTGCTGGAAACCAAGGAGCACCAGCACCTCGGTTACATCGAGTCTCAGGAAGTCGGGTGCGTCGTGCATGATCCCGCAGAGGTCAGCGCCTTCGGGTTGCGGTATGGCAAGCTGCGATCGCAGGCTCTGAACGGCGTCGAGTCTGCGCGGCTCATCGAACGGCTGGTGGGAGAGACATGAGCGTGGAGCAGGTATCCGAGAACGTTGACGGGCTGCGCTGGTTCAAGAGCAGCTACAGCGGGTCGGGCGGCGGCGACTGCGTGGAGGTGGCCGCCGGCCTGGAAGCCGTGTACGTGCGTGACTCGAAGGTCGTGGGCGGCGGGCTGATGCTGCGGGTCGGCCGGGGCGAGTGGGAGGCGTTCGTGGCGCTCGCGGTGGAGTAGGGCCGAGTACGGCACCTGAGCGGAACAACGGGCTCGCTCACGTCGCTTGGGGTGACGTGTCCGAGCCCGTTCTCATGCTGTCGTCTCAGAACAGGGCGCCCTCAGCGCCGTCACCGAAATCCGACCCACCTCGCGCGGCCAGCTGCTCCTTACGCTTCCGGATGGCTTCGGGCGACGGCGAGGGCAGGTCGGGGTGCTTCTCCCTCGCCTTCTTCTCCGCCACGCCCTTGTGCAAGCCGAGGTGAACCTCGTCGGCGTATGCCTGGTGGTTCAACTGGCGGAGGCGGTCGATGATCTCGGTTCGGGCGAGCAGACCGATGGTGTAGCGGATGCCCTGATCGGTCTTGTGGAAGCCGTGGTCGAGGGGGAACGTCTCGTGGGTCGAGTCCACGGCACTAGTACGCCCGGAGTCGTCCAGCAGATCTTGCCAGCCGTAGGCCTCGACGGTGGCCCTGTCAATCTCCTCGTGAACACGGCGGAGTTCGACGATGTCCTCGCACACGCAATCAGGGTCGTGGACGAGGTTGTAGGTAGCGGTGAGGCCCATTCCTCTAGCCAGCATTAGGTCTCGCCGGTAGGTCACGAGTTGAGTCCCGGCGGCACGGAGTCGAGACGTATATATCGGACGAACGAGAGTCTCGAATACATCCGTTGGCGCGTAACGAAGATCACCCTTCATAGTTCCCGAACGATCTATGGCCCACCAGTAGTGAGGTGCACTCGAGAGAACAGCAAGCAGAGCAGCATCATCAGATGCGAAGACGATGATCTGTTCGCTGAAAACTCGCCCAGTCAACACTTCCGTCGGCATTACTACCTTGCTGACACGCGCCATGGCGATGCATCGCTCCAGCGGCCCCAGGGCGCGCATCAATTCACCACGCGGACGCCAATATTGCCACCACCGATCCATCAATCCGGCATAGGATTTCGGATCCTTCTTCTCACACTCTGACTTGACCTCCGTCAACACCTTCGCATAGGCCTTCGGATAGCTCCTCGCTTTCGATTCCGGCCACTCATGAAAGTTAATTACCCAGCGTTCCCCTCGAAATGTAGGACTCGCATTGAGATCCTGCCCATTCAGAAAAGGCGAAAGCACATCCGCGTAGCGCGAATCTTCGCGAATCCAACTTTCTGCCTGACTCTCATGAACACTGAAGCCGTCAACTACCAGAACCAACGCTCCCTGGAATGACTGACCCTCATTACTCGTGAGTGATTCCGCCCACGCAACTTCGCGAGTCGCCGGATTAAGTGACGTTGAGATTCCGTTGGGTGCAACGAATGCTCCAATGGAACACACTGCGCGTGCTTCCAACTTGGCCTTGGTCGTCCAGACTGCACAGTACTCAAGCACCGCGGAAGCCGATGGCCATGGCGCACTTTTCGTGGCTCTGCGAATCGCTACGCCAGCAGAGACAATTTGATCCAGGCCAACCTCTCGAGAGTCACCCTGCGCCAAAGTGTTCGTAGCGATCAGCCCACTCTGGCCGTCACTGTTGAGTAGCTTGTGTACCTGAAGTTCAAAGTAAGCCACCAGGTCGGCATTACCGCGCTTCCCCTGAGCCATGAATTCAACCGCGTACTCGCGGTAGGACTCCCCAAGTGCACTCGTAATCTTCTTGCCCCCCAAAAACGGGGGGTTGCCCACAACGGCGTCAAACCCACCCCGCAGCGAAAACACCTCCGGAAACACCAACGGCCAATGCACCGGCCGCCGCTCCAACGCCCCCTCCGGCAGCTCCGCCCCCAACCACTCCTCCGCCGTAGCCCGAGCCGCCCGCACCACCTCGGAGTCGTCCTCGACCCCGTCCTCCATGATGCGCTGAACGATCCACGCAGCCCGGGGGAACAGGTCCCGAACCCGCTCCC
>NZ_POUC01000698.1 GCF_002891435.1 Streptomyces cahuitamycinicus | reverse complement strand
GTCTCGGTGGACCCGGGCTGGTTGTACGAGGCCGTGTGCGTGACGATCCGCCCGCTGGGGAGGCGTTCGCGGGTGCGGGCGAGGTAGCCGTGGGTCTCCAGTTCGCGCAGGGCGGCGGCGATACGGGTCTCGCCCTCGGGGAAGCGGGCGGCGAGCGTCTTGATGTCGACGCGGGCGCCTGAGGGCAGTGACTGGATGTGGCAGGCCAGGCCGATCGCCGTGAGGGAGAGCCGGCGGTGCTGGGTGAGGTGGTTGCCGACGACCGTGAAGCGGCTCGTGTGCTTGGTGTTGATGTGGGTGATGCCGCGCGGATTCAGCGGCTGGGCGCACACGGGCGCGCTAGGGTGCTGGGTATCCATCGGGAAGGGGCCCTTCCTCGGTGGTCAGGCCCTCGATCGGGATGCCAGTCCCGGCCGGGGGCCGTCGCATGTCTGCTGTTGTGGTCGTGGCGAGCATATGCCCGGGAACCGGGCCGAATGCCAGCCCAGTTGGGCAGCGCCACTCTTCCGGGTGACGGGCTGGCCTGGGGTGCTGTGGGGAGGTGGGTGGGGTTGGGTTTGGTCGGTTCTCACCACCCCGGTTGCGGAAAAGCTTTGATCACGCGTCGGGTCGGGGCGTGGGCCACCGGGTCGGGATGGTCCGCGATCCGGTGGCGCCGGTCTTCACTTCCGCCCAGACGGTCTTGCGTGGGGCGGGTCCGTGGGCCACTCCCCAGCGGTCCGCGAGAGCCTCCACGAGGACGAGGCCACGGCCTGACTCACCGTGGGGGGCGGCGGGTTCGTGGTGCGGCAGTCGGTCGCCCCTGGTGTCGGTGACCTCGATGCGGAGGGTGTCGCCCACGACGTACAGCGTGAGCCGGAAGTCCCGCCCGGGGACGCGGCCGTGTGTGACGGCGTTGGCCGCCAGTTCGGCCACGAGGTGCTCCGCAGGGTCCGGCGGGAGTCCCCAGGTGCGGAGTTGCTCGGTCGCCAGCAGGCGGGCGAGGCGTGCTCCCCGTGGTGTGGAGGACAGCGGCACGCTGAAGTTGCGGATGCGGTGGTGCAGTTCGGTTCCGGGATCGGCGATTTCCTGATTCACGTCACTCAGCGTGGCGGTCCGCGCTTACCGTGAACAGTGACGAAGTCGATACGTACGGTGACTGTCGGCTGCTTGTCCGGTCGTGTCCGGGCCTGTCGGGAAGGGCCGTACGGCGACGGAGCGTCGAAGTGCGGCGGTACGACAAAGGGGCGGTGCGATGACGGTCGACGGGGAAGCGGTGCGGCTCAAGAGCGAGGCGGACGAGCCGGGTTGGGAGGTGGATCCCGACGACGAGTGGGGCCTGGCGGTCATCGCCACGGTCGGGCGGCAGCTGAAGCTGCGGCGTGAGGCGGTGGGGATGCGCGCCGGCGAGTTCGGGACGGCCGTCGGGTACGGCGAGGATCTCGTCTACAAGATCGAGGGCGGGAAACGGATCCCCCGCCTCGAGTACCTGGACAAGGCCGACGAGGTGCTGAACGCCGGTGGGCTCATCTCGGCGATGAAGGAGGACGTGAAGAAGGTCCGGTACCCGAAGAAGGTACGGGACCTGGCGCAGATGGAGGCGCGGGCGGTTGAGATCGGCGTGTATGAGTGCTGCATCATCCCCGGGCTCTTGCAGACGCCAGAGCACGCACGGACCTTGATTCAGGCAGCGCAGCCGCCTTACTCCCCGGACGACGTGGAACGCATGGTGGCCGCTCGTCTGGCCCGGCAGGCGGTCTTCGAACGTGATCCCGCCCCGTCCATCCACTTCGTCGTGGAAGAGGCGCCGCTGCGTCGAGAGGTTGGGGGCACAATGGGGTGGCGGGCCCAGCTCGAACGTCTGCTGGAGGTGGGGCGGTTGAACAACGTCACGCTTCAGGTGATGCCTACGAATACTGAGGCCCACCCAGGGCTGGACGGCAGGATCGAGCTGCTGAAGTTCCCTGACGGCACGGCGGTGGGGCGCTCCGACGGTGCCTTCAACGGGCGGCCGATCACCGATCCGAAACAGCTCCGCATCCTGGAGTTGCGGTATGGCACCATCCGGGCGCAGGCCTTCCCGCCGCGTGATTCGCTGGCCTTCATCGAGAAACTGCTGGGAGAGACATGATGCGCAAGGGCTCCGCCGGGGACGCTTCCGAACTGGCTTGGTTCAAGAGCAGCTACAGCGGCGGTACCGACGGCGAGTCCTGTCTGGAGATCGCCGTAGCCCCTGGCTCGATCCATGTCCGTGACTCGAAGGACATAGCAGGACCCGAACTGGCCCTCGGGCCCGACGCTTGGGTGCACTTCATCAAGCACGCCACGACGAACTGACCGCTTCGCGTTCGTGCCCCGCGCCTGGCGATAACCGGGTGCGGGGCGTGCCGGCGTCGCATGTGCCAGCGCTTGGGAAAATGTGGGTGCCCTGCCGACCCTCCGGCTGAATCTCCTGCTGATCTTTCCGTCGAACGGCCGTGCGCTGTAAGTTCACGTGTGCATACGGTTGTTGCTGTGGATGTGCGCGTGACGGGGGTTGCGGTATGGCGGGGCACAGGCCTGCGGACTGGCATGTCCTGGACTTGGACAAGGATCCGACGCCTGGTGATCCGCAGCGGGTGCGCACACTCGCGAAGCATCTGCACGACTTCGCCGACGACGTGTCCGACGCGTTGCGTCTGGTCAAGGGCATGGCGGGGGAGGGCACGCT
>NZ_POUC01000697.1 GCF_002891435.1 Streptomyces cahuitamycinicus | reverse complement strand
CCGGCTGCCCGCGCAGATCTCGCGCATCCGGGAGCTGCGCGAACAGGCCGGTGCGCGGTGGTGCCGGACGGGATCGCGGTGTCGGCCATGAGCCAGGTCCTCACTGAGCCGTCAGCTTCTGCAGGTCCGCCTGCAGGTCCTTCAGCGCCTGTCCGCTGCTCTTCTTGCCGGTGAGAGCGGCGTAGACCTCGCTCTGGACGGCGGCGGTGACATCGCCGTACTGCACGACGCGGGGGCGGGGCACGGCCTTGGTGATGGACCGCTTGAGGTCGGGCAGGTACGGGAACTGCTTGTCCAGCGCGGCGTTGTCGTACAGGTCGGCGTAGGGCGAGGCGAGGGAGGCGTGCTTCAGGAAGTAGGTCGAGCTCTCCTCGCTGGTGAAGAACTTCATGAAGTCGAGCGCGGTGGCCTTGTTCTTGGCGAAGGACGACAGGGCCAGGTTGGAGCCGCCGAGGCTGGAGGCGCCGGGTCCGTTCAGGCCGGGCAGGGGCGCGACGGCGAACTTGCCCTTGACGGCGCTCTTCTGGGCCAGGGAGTACACGTAGGGCCAGTTGTTCAGGAAGACCAGCTTGCCGGACTGGAAGGCCTGCCGGCCGTCCTCCTCCTGGTAGGTGATGGCCTCCTTGGGGATCGTCCCGTCCTTGAAGGACTTGACGAGGAAGTCCAGGCCCTTCTTCGCCTGCGGGGTGTCGACGTCCGGCTTGCCGTCGGCGTCGACGATGCGGCCGCCGGCGGAGTTCACGGCCTCGGCGAAGTTCACGGTGAGGCCTTCGTACTTCTGGAACTGCCCGGCGTAGCAGGACATGGCCTTCGCCTCGGGGAGCTTCGTCACCTTGGCGCAGTCGGCGGTCATCTGCCCCCAGGTGGTGGGGGGCTCGGTGATGCCGGCCTTCTTGAGCAGGTCGGTGCGGTAGAACAGCAGGCCGCCGTTGGAGCTGGCGGGGACCGCGTACAGCTTGCCGCGGTACTGGCCGGTCTCCACGACCGGCTTGAGCATCCTGCCGAGCGGGAACCGGTCAGCGGGCAGCGGCTCGATCCACTGGTGGGCGGCGAACTCGGACGTCCACACGACGTCGGTGGCGAGCACCGTGTAGGCGTCGGACTTCGTCTCCGCGTTCTGGATCATCTGCTGGCGCTGCGAGTCGGCGTCCGTCGGCAGCTGGATGAAGGTGACCTTCTCCTTGGGGTGCGCCTTGTTCCAGCGGTTGATGATGGTCTGAACGGTGCCGGTGGTGTCCTTGCCCGCGACGTAGGTGATGGGGCCGCGGCCCTTGAACGTGGCCGTCGCGGCCTGCGCCGAACCGCCCGAGCCGCCGCCGCTGCCGCCGGACGAGCCGCACGCGGTGAGGAGGAGCCCGGCGGCGGCGAGCGCTGCGGAACACTGAATCGCTCTGGCGGTGCTGGTCTTCACTGTCTCTCCTGGTCTGACGAACCGAAGTCGTGTCTGTTCCCCCGGAATGCCTTTGGTCATGAGATTGCGTTGCCACGCCATTGCACTGCTAAAAACAGCAGGTCACAGCAGGTGGGCGGTGACCCTCCGGGGTGACTTCGAACCTGTCGAGACAACGTTTGCACGCTAGAAGGCAGCCAGCGGGAAGTCAATGCGGAGCAACGTTGTAAGGAGGCAAGAATCCGGTGAGACAGCGCTGCCAACGACGGCCGTCCGGTGCGGTGTCGGCGTGTTAGCGTTCGGCGCATGCCACCAGGTCAGCGGCACTCCACGATGGCTGACGTCGCGGAGCGGGCCGGGGTGTCCACCTCCACCGTCTCGCGCACCCTGCGCGGCCTGTCCACCGTCTCCCCCGAGGTTCGCGCCCGGGTCGAACAGGCCGCCCGGGAGCTGGACTTCGCGGTGTCCCGGCATGCCGCGAGCCTCGTGACGGGCCGGACCCGCAATGTGGCGGTGCTCGTGCCCACACTCGGTTCGTGGTTCATGGGCACGGCCCTCTCGGGCCTGGCCCGCGCCCTGCGGGCGGCCGGCATGGAACTGACGGTGTATGTGATCCCCGGCATGGCCGAGCGCACCGCGTTCTTCGAGCATCTCCCGGCCCGGCGCAACGCGGACGCGCTGCTGGTGTTCTCCTTCGACCTCACCGCCGGGGAGACGGCCCGGCTGGACGGCCTCGCCATGCCGGTCGTCCACGTCAGTCAGCACGTCGACGGACGCCCCAGCGTGTATGTCGACGACGTGGCCGGTGCCCTGCATGGCACCCGGCATCTGCTGAACCTCGGCCACCGCC
The DNA here is from genome assembly GCF_002891435.1 of Streptomyces cahuitamycinicus. Lineage (GTDB taxonomy): Bacteria > Actinomycetota > Actinomycetes > Streptomycetales > Streptomycetaceae > Streptomyces > Streptomyces cahuitamycinicus. The sequence goes on along the minus strand of NZ_POUC01000697.1, from coordinate 452 downwards.
GGATCGCCCATGTGCGGACGGTGGGTGCCTGTGGGTTCTCCTTCAGTTCCCAGGAGCGGCTGGTCGGGTACCGGCAGGCGCTGGCCGAGGCCGGCCTGCCCCTCGACGACGACCTGGTGGTCGCCACCGCGGCGGGCGACAAGCGGGGGGCCGCCGAGGCGGTCGGGCGGCTGCTCGGGCCGCGGGAGCCGCCCACCGCGGTCTTCGCCGAGCAGGACGAGGTGGCCGTCGCGGTGATCTGGACGCTGCGCGCGACGCGGATCCCGGTGCCCGGGCAGATGTCGGTCGTCGGCTTCGACGACCAGCCGGTCGCGCAGTGGTTCGATCTGACCACGGTGGCCCAGTCACCGGCGCTGATCGGCCGCCGGGCCGGTGAACTGGCCCTGTCACTCATCGACGACCCGGGCGGGGACCGTGAGCGGCACCTCGTGCTGCCGACCCATGTCATCCCC
>NZ_POUC01000696.1 GCF_002891435.1 Streptomyces cahuitamycinicus | reverse complement strand
GGCAGAGTCAGAGGTGTATAAGAGACAGGGCGTAGGGGCGGGGGTAGGTGCTCGGGCGGTACCGGACGTAGCGGGGCTCGCTCGCCGGGTCCTCGGCCTCCGCCCGGGAGTTGAGGGTGCTCGGCGAGGCGTCCCAGCGGCCGGTGTCCAGGCGGTGCTCCAGGGTGTGCAGGGCGGCCAGTGTCTCGCCCGGGGTGAAGGTGCAGTGGCCCGGGCCGTCGACGTAGGCCTGGCGGAGGAGCCCGGCGGAGCCCGCGCCGCCGGCGGCCCGCCGGTAGGCGCTCTCCGACTGCACCGGGATCAGGGCGTCACCGGTCGTGTGGATGTTCAGCTGGGGGTCGGTGAGGCGGCCGGAGAGCACGCTGGTGCCGCGCATCCACCGCACCGCCGACGGGTCGGCGGCGATCCGGGGCGCCCGGTCCAGGGCCGAGAGGTCGGTGCGCAAGGGCAGTCCCGCCTCCTTGTAGAGCTCCGTCACCTCTTTGTACAGCGGGGAGCGTACGAGCATCGAGCGGTAGTCGACGCCCGTGTTCCAGGACGGGTTGCCGCCCGCCCGGCTCTCGGCCTCCTGCCGCCAGCTGAACGCGGGCAGCTGGAGCAGGCCCCGGACGGCGGCGTACTGGTTGGCCTGGGCCGTCGTGAAGTCGGTGGGGCCCGGCCGGGTCTGCGCGGGGTCGTTGTAGCCGGGGATGTCGTGCAGGGCGGCGGCCAGGGCGATCCGGGCCCGCCCGCCGGGGGTGCGCTGGGCCGCGTCGACCTTCGAGGTGAGCGCCTTGCCGGCGGCGACCGCCTCGGCCTGGTCCGTGAACCCCGCGAGCCGGACACCGGAGTCCGGAGCGAGCAGCGTGCGCAGCGCGAACACCGGGTCCAGGGTGCTGTTCCAGTTGGCGACTCCGCCCTGCACCAGCCCGCACATCGACAGGGATCCGTCGAACCGGCCGGCGTGCCGCTCGGCGAGCATGCTGGTGACGAAGCCGCCGTACGAGGTGCCCCAGGCCAGGGTCCGCCGGGCCGCTCCGAACTTCCCGGTGAACAGGTCCAGCGTGGCGAGCTGGTCCGGCACCGCCTCGGTGACGGCCCAGCCGGTCGTCGCGTACGAGGAGCCGATCAGGGCGTAGCCCTCGGCCAGCAGCTTGTCGCGGGCGGCCGGACCGGGCGAGTTCTGGGCCGGGTTGGGGGCCCCGGCCGGGGTGTAGCCGTGGCTGTAGAGCAGGACCGTGCCGTTCCAGGGCGCGGGGACGTCCATCACGTAGGCGGCCCCGGACGGGAGCCGGCCCTCCAGGTGGGTGTCCGCGGTGGCGGCCCGCGCGGGCAGGGCGGTCGCCGCCAGGGACAGGCAGGCGGCCGTCAGTGAAGCGAGGCGGATCCTCACCGCGGGGTTCCTTCCAGCGCGGGGGCGGCGGCGGGGCTGTCCAGGGCGTCCGTGTGCGTCTCGCGCAGCCGCCACACGGTGACGGCGGTGACGGCCGCGCCGGCGCACAGCAGCAGCGACACCGGGGTGCTGCCGCCGCCGAAGGAGGCCAGGAGACTGCCGGCGATCAGCGGGGAGAACCCGGCGCCGATCAGGGTGGCCCCCTGGTAGCCGAGGGAGGCGCCGGTGTAGCGGACGCGGGTGCCGAACATCTCGGTGAGCAGGGCGCCGAGCGGCCCGTACATCGTCGACTGGGCGACGCCGTGGCCGAGCGCGAGGGCGAGGATCAGCAGGCCGGGGGAGCCGGAGTCGACCAGGGCCAGCACCGGGAAGGCGAGCGCCGCCGAGGCGATGGCGCCGGCGAGCACGACGGGTCGGCGGCCGACCCGGTCGGACAGCGCGGACGCGGCGGGCAGGACCACGAGGGCCACACAGGAGGCGACGGTGACCGCCGTCAGCACCTGCGGGCGGGTGTACCCCTCGTCGACGGCGTAGGAGATCATGAAGCTCGTCAGCAGGGACTGCGCGGTGAACGCGCCGATGCCGACGCAGGCGGCCAGCAGCACCGGCTTCGGGCGGCGCAGCACCTCCACGATCGGCGGCCGGGCCACCGGCTCCCGCTCGGCCCGCGCGAACAGCGGGCTCTCGGCGACCTTCAGCCGCACGAACAGGCCGACGCCCAGCAGCACGATGCTCAGCAGGAACGGCACCCGCCAGCCCCAGGAGCGGAACTGCTCGTCCGGCAGGGTGGCGACCAGGGTGACCACACCGGCCGACAGTACGGAACCGAGCGGGGCGCCGAGCTGGGTGAAGCTGGACCACAGGCCGCGCCGGGAACCCCGCGCGTGTTCGGCGTGCTCGACGACCATCAGCATCGCGCCGCCCCACTCGCCGCCGATCGCGATGCCCTGCACCACGCGCAGGGCGACCAGCAGCACCGGGGCCCAGACGCCGATGGCGTCGTACGTCGGCAGCAGGCCGATGAGGAAGCTGCCGGACCCCATCAGGACCATGGTGAGCAGCAGCATCGACTTGCGGCCGAGCCGGTCGCCGAAGTGGCCGAAGAGGACGCCGCCGATCGGGCGGGCGAGATAGCCCGCGGCGAAGGTGCCGAACGCCGCGATGGTGCCGACCGCCGGGTCGGCCCGCGGGAAGAACAGTTCGCCGAAGACGAGCGCGGCGACCGTGCCGTAGACGAGGAAGTCGTAGAACTCGACGGTGGTGCCGAGCAGGCCGGAGACGGCGACGCGCCGCAACTGCCGTGTATCGGCGGAGGCTTGGGGGG
>NZ_POUC01000695.1 GCF_002891435.1 Streptomyces cahuitamycinicus | reverse complement strand
CCCCCGCCACCGCGTCCGCCGCCACCGCGTCCGCCGCCAAGGGCCGAGGCCGCCCCGTCCTGCCGCCCGGCCGACTCGGCATCCAGCTGTACAGCCTGCGTGACAAGGTCTCCACCCTCGGCTTCGGCCCCGTCTTCGCCGAGCTGGAGCGATACGGCTACGACGAGGTCGAGTTCGCCGGCTACACCCAGGGCTCGGCCGGCGCCATCACCCTCGCCCAGCTCAAGCGGCTGGCCCGCAACCACGGCCTGAATCCGATCGGCAGCCACGTCGGCTACTACTCCGACGACCCGGGCGCCTACACGTTCGCCCAGAACCTCACCAAGGTCCTCGACGACGCCCAGGCCCTCGGCCTCAAGCACATCGGCACGGCCGCCGGCCCGTTCCGCTACGGCTCGACCGTCGACGCCTGGAAGCGTGCCGCCGAGGACTTCAACACGTACGGCGCGGCGGCGAGGGCCCGGGGCATGAAGTTCTACCAGCACAACCACTCCGAGGAGTTCTCCTTCGCCACCGACAACCCCAAGGTCCGCCTCTACGACGTCCTGCTCAAGGAGACCGACCCCGACCTCGTCTACCTGGAGATGGACATCTACTGGGCGTACGTCGGCCAGTTCCGCTTCTCCAAGCGGCCCGACGGCAGGCCCGCACCCTTCGAACCGTTGAACTACGTGTTGCGGCAGCCCGACCGCTACCCGCTCTTCCACGTGAAGGACGGCGAGAGCGACCCGTCTAACCCGTACGGTTACCGCATGACCGATGTCGGCGACGGTGACATCGACTACCGGCGGTTCATCTCCGCCGTGACCCGGCTGCGCGGCCACCGCATGGCCCACCACTGGCAGGCGGAGCACGACAACCCGGCCGAGTCCTTCACGTTCGCGCGCCGCTCCAGCGCGCACCTGCACTCCCTGAAGGAGAAGTGCTGACGACTTCAGAAACGTGAGGAGGCCCTTCCCCGGCCGGGGAAGAGCCTCCTCACGCGGCGACGGTCAGCCCCCGGGCCCCGTCCGGCCCGGGACGTCCCCGCCCGTCCCGCCGAGGCGGTGGACGTGCTGGTGGCAGTCGGTCGCTCGGCGGTGGGGACGGTGTACGGCGGTCGCTCGGCGGTGGGGACGATGTACGGCGGACGGTGCGAACGGTCTGCGTGCCGCGGTCGGACCCCACGTCATGTCAGGTCGTGTCCTCGCCGAGCGGTTGCGGGTTGGGGGAGATACGGCGCGTTTCCTTGTCGCGTCCCGGCGGGGTCAGGAACAGTGCCACGCAGCCGGCGAAGAGGGAGATGGAGCCGGCCAGGATGAAGGCGCCCGAGTGGCCCCAGGCACCGACGACCACGGCACCCATGCCGGCGCCCAGGCCCGAGACGAGCTTGGCGCTGTAGACCATGCCGTAGTTGGACGCGTTGTTGTTCTCACCGAAGTAGTCGGCGGTGAGCGCTGCGAACATCGGGAAGATGGCGCCGCCGCCGAAGCCGGAGATCGAGGAGAAGATCAGGAAGAGCGGAAGGTTCTCGGCGTTCGCCGACCAGAGGATGCCGTACTGGGACAGGCCCAGGATCACGCAGACGACGAGCAGGCACCGCTTGCGGCCGTACAGGTCGGAGAGCCAGCCGATGACACCGCGGCCGGTGCCGTTGACGATGGCCTTCAGGGACATGGCCGTGGCGACGATCCCGCCCGCGAATCCGGCCTCCTCGCCGATCTCCACCTGGAAGGCGATACCGAAGATGTTCACGCCGGACGTACAGGCCAGGCAGAACCACATCAGGCCCACCCGGCCGGTCTTCCACGCCTCCCTGGGGGAGTACTGGCGCACCGCCGGCGGGTTCATGCGCATCGAGCGGGCCGCGCGCGGGTCGTCCGGCGGGTTCAGCGGGTCGATCGTGGAGGGCCACCAGTTCTTCGGCGGGTCCTTGAAGAAGTAGCCGGAGCACGCGACCATCCCGGCCAGGAACACACCCACCGAGACCAGCACCCAGCGGAAGTTGGTCAGGTCCATGTAGCCGTTGAAGAGGAAGACGAAGGGCACCGAGCCGTAGGCGAAACCGCCGTTGACGAAGCCGGTCTTGCCGCCCTTGCGCTCCGGATACCACTTGCCGACCATGTTGACGCAGGTGGCGTACACCATGCCCGCGCCCATGCCGCTGAACATGCTGAACCCGATGTAGGCGAAGACCACGTGCGGCGCGAAGGCGAGGGACAGGTAGCCCAGCAGTGTGCCGGTGGCGCCGAGCATCATGGCCCAGCGGGCCGGAAGCCTTCCGCTCTCACGCAGCTTGCCCGCGGGGAAGGCCACCGCGGCCTGGAAGAAGACCCAGACGGTCATCATCCAGAAGATGTGCATGCTGTTCCAGCTGTGCGCCGTGTGCAGGGTGTCCTCTGCGGACGCGAACGCGTACTCGGCGGAGGAGATGCCCATCATGCCGATCCAGGGCAGGATCACCATCCACTTGCGTTTGCGCCCCATGATGTCGATGTCGGTCTCACCGAGGCGGTAGACGCGACCGTTCGCGTCGGTGACCTCCCGGTAGGGAACCGTGGTGGGCAGGTCGGTCGTTGTCATGTCGTGTCGCACCCCTTGCGTCGAAAGATCTGGCCAGCGCCCCCTGTCCCATGCCTTTCGTGCGCGTGCGGGTCCCAGGGCCGGCCGACGCGCACCGTCGGCCGGCCCCCCGCTCACTCACCTCATGTACCGCCCCCCAGC
>NZ_POUC01000694.1 GCF_002891435.1 Streptomyces cahuitamycinicus | reverse complement strand
GGGTGGAACGGGCGGGTGTCCAGGGCCGTGGACACCCGCACGGACCGGCAGGTGATCGTCCGCCGGTACCGTGAGCAGCCCGCCCCGCAGGAACGGTTCCTGAGCGAGGCGCGGGCACTGGCCGGGCTCGACGATCCGCATGTGGTGAAGGTGCTCGACTTCGGGGTGGAGGGCGACGCTCCCTACCTGGTGACGGAGTTCGTGGACGGCCTGACGGTTGCCGAAGTGCTGTCGGGCATCACCTTCCCGGCCTTCGTCCGCCTGGTGTGCCAGGGCATGGCAGGGCTGGAGGCCCTGCACGCGCGGGGTCTGGTGCGCGGGGAGCGCGGGCCGGCCGGCCTGCTGCTGCGCCCCGACGGCACGGTGCTGCTGAGCCGCGTCGCCCTGGGTGAGGAGTCCCGGGACATCACCCCCGAGGCGGACGTCGCGGAGTTCCGGTGGCTGCTCAAGCAGGTCGCCGGCGAGGTGCCCGCCGAGCACCGGGAACTGCTCGATCTGATCGACCGGCACGCCCTGCGGGAAGCCGCCGCCTACGCCGCCCGCCTGCCCGCCGAGTGGCCACCGCCGCGCTCCTTCACCCTGCTCGGTCCCCTGCGCGTCAGCGTCGGCACGGAGCCCGTGGAAGCGCCCTCCGCGCAGGCGCAGGCGCTGCTGTGCATGCTGCTCCTGCGGCCCGGCCGTCGCGTGCCCCACACGGAACTGGCCGGCGGGCTGTGGGAGGAACCCCTGCCGGAGAGCGAGGCCGTCCGCCGCCTGGACGCCCTGGCGGCTGAGGTCCGGCAGGTGCTGCCGGACGGCGGCCTCGTCGCCTTCCCGCACGCGTACGCCCTGCACGTGCCCGACGTGTACGTCGACGTGCCGCTCTGCGAGCGGCTCGCCGCGGGTGACCCCGGCGACCGCCGTCGCGCCCTCGGCCTCTGGTACGGCGACCCCCTCGACGGCGTCCCGGGCCCGGCCGCCGCGGCCACCCGGGAGCGTCTGCGCGCCCTCAAGGCGGATCTGGAGTCCGGGCCGGAGACGGCCGCCCCCACGATCCTCTTCGAGGCCGACGACCTCACCGGCCACCCCGAGGCCCGCATCACCCTCGAATACGCGGTGCACGAGATGCTCAGCCGCGGGGCGCTCGCCCTCCACCAGTTCGAGGTGCGCGTCCGCGGCGGCGGCTACGACGTCCACACCGGACCGGGTACCTACCTCCTCCCCGTCCTGGCCGCGGTTCTGCGCGGTCTGCCCGAGGTCCTCACCGGGCTCGTGGACCCGCCGCCCCTGACCGTCACGTTCTGGGACCGACCGGTCCCGCCGCCCGAGCCGCCGCGCGTGCCCGCCGGCATCCAGGTGGTCGTCTCCCCGGACCTCTACGAGCAGTTCGCGGCCAGCTCGGCCGCCCAGGGCCCCCAGCGCTTCCAGCCCCTCTTCCAGGACGGCGCCACCGACACTCCGCCGGTCGCCTGGTACTGCCCGCTGTCCCCCGCCGCGGCCCCGCAGCCCGGGGCCCGCGACCTGGTGCAGGGCCCCTTCATCACCCGGGACCTGCGCCGGCTCGGCATACCGGCGCCGGGCCGCACGGCCGTCGTCCACACCCGGCCCGACGGCCCGCTGACCCTCCTCAATCCCGCCCGGCCGCACGGTGACCGGCCGCCGGCGCTCGTGACGTACTACGAGGTGGACCTCACCACGCACCAGTCCCACCACCGGGTCTCCCTGCCCAGTTCGGGGAAGGGCGTCTTCGCCGCCGCCGTCGAGCTGTCCTGGCACGTGGAGGACCCGGTCGCGTTCGTGCGGGCCGAGACCGGCCGGGTGTCCGAGCTGCTGCTCGACCACCTGCTGGAGGAGGCGGCCCGCATCACCCGAAGGCATCCGCTGCGCCGGGCGGGTGCGGCCCAGCGCGCGGTCGACGCCGGGCTGCGCGGCTGGCCGGTGCCCGGGCTGGCGGTGACGGCGTCGGTGCAACTCGGCCCGGAGGGCGCGGCCCTGCCCGTGCCGCAGGGGGCCGCTCCCGCGCGGCGCCCGCTGCCGCAGCTGCTGGGCGAGGCCGAGACCGTCCTGGTCGGGTTCGACGGTCCGATGGCCCGACTGTTCTCGGCGAGCACCGCCCGCGAGGCCGTGCTCGACCTGCTCGCCCTCGTCGACGAGCACCGCGCCCCGCGGCACGCCCTGCCCGGCGCGGCACGGGAGACGTTCGCCCATCCGCTGGACGTGCTCCGGGCCTTCGCGGGCGACCCGCTCGGGCCGCTGCTGCGGGAACGTCTGGACGAGCTCGAACTCCAGGCGGTGCCGCACGCACCGGCGACGCACCATTCGGCGCCGCTGGTCCGCGCCCTGCACGCCTCCGGCCGCCGCGTCTGCGTGATCACGGACGTCTGCGCCGAGGCCGTACCCCGCTATCTGCGGCCCTACGGAGCCCTGCCCCTGGCCGGCGTCCACGGACGCGCCGAGGATCTCGCTCTGCTCACCCCGCACCCGGACTGCATGCTGCGCGCCCTCGAGGCCTGCGACGGGTCCGCGTCGACGGGGCTGGTGATCGGTTCCACGGTCGCCGAGCTCGCCGCCGCCCAGCGGGCCGGGCTGCGCTTCGTCGGCCTCGCCCGCAACACCACCACCGACCGGCAGCTGCGCGAGGCCGGCTGCGAGACCACGGTGACGTCTCTGGCGCCGCTGCTGAAAGCCGCGCTCTCCCTGTGACCGGAAGCCGAACCCCCCGTTCGGCGG
>NZ_POUC01000693.1 GCF_002891435.1 Streptomyces cahuitamycinicus | reverse complement strand
GACCGCGCCTACCAGGGCGCCGGCGCCACATTTCGAACCCCCTACTACCACCACAGCGAACAACCCGAGCACTACCAGCAGTTCAACCGCGACCACGCCCGTCTCCGAGCACCCGGCGAACGCGCCTCCGCTCAGCTGAAGTCCTGGCGACTGCTCCGCCGGACCAGATGCTCCACCCGCCGTATCGGCACCATCGTCCAGGCCGTCCACACACTGCTGACCTACAGCTATTCAGGATGAAAGAGGTTCACTGTGACCGGCAAGGCGAACGGTCCACAGGCGTCCGGGGCGGCGAGACGCGGAGCTTTCGGGGTGTGCAGCCAAGACTGAATGTCCTTGTGTTTCCGATTGTAAAAGGGCGCGCACGCAGGTCGCGCGCCGAGGAGACTTACCCCCAAGAGAGCAGAAGCTACGTTGTCCATACCCCGCTCGCGTGTTCCCCTCCCATGCGGGCGGGCGAGGGAGTCCAACGACGGAGTCGAAGTGTCGCCTCATCTTCGGGGCTGGGCGTCCAGCACCTGCTGCAACGCCTCGAACTCCTCGACGCACTTGCCGGAGCCCAGCGCCACGCTGTCCAGCGGATCCTCGGCGATGTGGACCGGCATGCCCGTCTCGCGGCGCAGCCGCTCGTCCAGGCCGCGCAGCAGCGCTCCGCCGCCGGTCAGAACGATTCCTCGGTCCATGATGTCGCCGGACAGCTCCGGCGGGCACTTGTCGAGGGTCGTCTTGACGGCGTCGACGATGGCGTTGACCGGCTCCTCGATCGCCTTGCGCACTTCGGCCGCGGAGATGACGACGGTCTTCGGCTGCCCGGAGACCAGGTCCTGGCCGCGCATTTCGGTGTGCTCGTCGGATTCCAGGTCGCACGCCGAACCGATCGTGATTTTGACCTGCTCGGCCGTGCGCTCACCCAGCAGGAGGGAGTACTCCTTCTTGACGTGCTGGACGATCGCGTTGTCCAGCTCGTCGCCCGCGACACGGATGGACTGGGCGATGACGATGCCACCGCAGGAAATGACCGCCACGTCCGTGGTGCCGCCGCCGATGTCGACCACCATGTTGCCCGTGGCCTCGTGGACCGGCAGGCCGGAGCCGATAGCTGCGGCCATCGGCTCCTCGATGACGTGCACCTGACGGGCGCCGGCCTGGGACGACGCCTCGATGACGGCACGGCGCTCGACGCCCGTGATGCCCGAGGGCACACAGACCACGACCCGCGGACGAGCCAGATGCCGCCGCTTGTGGATCTTCAGAATGAAGTAACGGAGCATCCGCTCGGTGATCTCGAAGTCAGCAATCACACCGTCCTTCAGCGGACGAACGACAACAATGTTGCCGGGCGTACGCCCGATCATCTTCTTCGCTCCCGTGCCGACCGCGAGGATGCCACCGGTGTCGGTGTTGACCGCGACAACGGACGGCTCGTTGAGTACGATCCCACAACCCCTGACGTACACCAGCGTGTTGGCGGTCCCAAGATCGACAGCCAAGTCACGCCCCATGAACGACATTGATTTCCCCATCAGGACTCGTCTGCCCTTCCCACGATTTCTGCAGGGCCCTTCAGTCGGCGAGGCGGATGCTGCTCCACATAAGGACCGGGCGGTGAGGTCCCAGGGCGCGTCGCTGCCTTGAGCTGGCTCTTCTCCGCTGCACTCCATCACCGGACCGTATCGGCGTGCCCGCCACGGTGAGCCGCTGCCACGCCGCGACGGCGAAGGCGATCGAGAAAGATCGGTGAGGGCTACTACTTGGCGCCGAGTGGGCAGGTCGCCGCGAAGCCGTACAAGTGGCTGCGCATGGCGCTGGACCGGAGCAGCAAGGTGGCCGTCGCGAAGTACGCCTGGTCCGGCCGCGAGCGCCTCGGGCTGCTCCGGGTCCGCGAGAACGCCATCGTTTTGCACGCGATGCGTTGGCCGGATGGATCAGGTCTCCGGAGGAACTGCTGCCCCCGCCCATCGAGCTGAGCGACGAGGAGATCGACGGCGCGCTCGCGCTCATGGACACCATGACCCGCGAGGATCTCGAAGGTGAGGAGTTCCAGGACACCTACACCGAGGCCCTCGCCCAGATCATCGAGGCCAAGCGGGAGCACCGCGAGCTGCCGGAGCTCCAGGAGCCGGAGTCGGAGCCGGGGCAGATCCTGCTGGCCGCCCTGAACGAGTCCGTACAGCAGGCCCGGCCTCCCGTGGCGAGGACGCCGACGTGCACGAGCTGCCGAACGCGCCCGGTTCACTGTTAAGCCCGAGTTGGGCCAGGTGCCTGCTGACGGTGCGAGGGCTGATCGAGGTGCCCTGGCTGGTGAGTTCGAACGCGATCCTGGCTGCGGACCACTTTCGGGTACGACGCAGCTCCTCAATCCGTGCGACCACGTCAGCCCGAGTCGCTGTCGGCTGACGGTGAGGGGCGGAGGATCGGTCGTGCAGGCCCAGGGGCCATAGCGGCGATAGCGGTTCACCCACTTCGATGCGCAAGCCCGAGAAATACCCATCACGGCGGCGACATGCGCGATCAGACGATTCCTGCAGCGCTGCACGAAACCAACCACTACGCTCAACACCAGCCCCGACCGGCGGCTGGAGTCAACGCATAGAGCCTCCACCGATCCCGGAGGGGCCTTGTCCCCGGATGTTGAACACGTCTATGCCGCTTGGGCCAGGGTAGTTGATGTTGGTTGGAGGGTGTTCTCGAAGGCGATCGGAGACCGCTGACCGAGGCGGGAGTGTCGGCGTCGGGTGTT
>NZ_POUC01000692.1 GCF_002891435.1 Streptomyces cahuitamycinicus | reverse complement strand
GCCCCCACAGCAGCGCCGCCCCGCCCACCAGCAGCACGAACACGCCGATGGACGCCACCAGCGTCTGGGCCGGGTCACCGCCCAGGACCGCCAGGGGCCGGAAGACGAACCGTTCCAGGACCACCCCCAGGCCCGGAGCCAGCACCAGCAGCGTCACCACCGCACCGAGCCACAGGGGCCAGCCCCACTCGACCACGCACTGCCGCAGCACATACGCGCACACCATCGCGATCGCGCCGTGGGCGAAGTTCAGCACGCCCGTCGCGCGGTACGTCACGATCAGGCCGATCCCGGTCAGCGCCGCCGCGCTGCCCACCGAGAGCCCGGCGAGGGCGAGGTCGTACGTCAGCGACGACATCAGTCGGTTTCTTCGGCCGGCTCGCAGATCGGGCAGGGGTCCAGCTCACCGCTCGCCACCAGCTTGGAGTCCACCGGGACCGCCTCCGCCTTGCCGGCGACCAGCGGGCAGTCCGCGCGGTGCCACAGCGTGCCGCCCGGCACCATCAGCAGGTCGCCGCTGACCGCGAGCGGGGCGAGCCCGGCCCGGCCGGTTCCCTCCGGCTCGTCCGGCTCCGCCGCCACCAGCAGGTGGTACAGCTCCTCCACGCGGGCGGCGGCGATCGCATCCCGGCCCCGGGCCAGCAGCACCGCCCCGGCGACGATCAGCGCGGCCCCGGGGACCGTGCAGGAGGCGAGGTAGGGCAGCTGCCGTTCGGCGTAACGCTCGCCGGAGACTCCGTACCAGCCGACGACGCACAGCACCGCGCCGGCGGCCAGGGCGGCCCAGCCGGCCCACAGGACGGGATGCACGGTCCGCAGTCGGCTGGTCCGCATCGCTGGCTCCCACACGTCGGGTTCGGCTGTGCGTGCGTCGGGCTGCCTGTTCAAGTCCGCCGATCGCTTGCACTATGCCCTGTGGAAGCTGACCCTGAAAGCACCGGGCGCCCATGGCCCGGACCGACACCCGGTGGTGAGCCAGATGGTTCTCGGCAGCGACCTCAAGCGGGGGAACGCGAGGGGCGGTCCGCACACCGCGGGACGGGGCACGGCGATCGCCGCCGCCCTGGTCCTGGCCCTCGCACCGGCCCTGGCGGCCTGCAGCGACGACAGCGGCGGCGGCAGCGAGGCCACGCCTCCGACCCCGACAGCGGAGCGCACCACGAGCGCTCCGGCCACCGCGCCGGCCGACCGGGCCGCCGCCGAGGCGGAGATCAGGCAGAACTGGCAGAAGTTCTTCGACCCGAAGACCTCGACCGAGGACAAGCAGGCCGTCCTGGAGAACGGCGACCGGATGGGCCCCGTCCTGCAGGCCTTCAGCGGCGACGAGCGCGGCGGGCAGGTCCAGGCGAAGGTCACCAAGGTCGAGTTCACCTCGGCGACCGGGGCGGACGTCACCTACACGCTCACCCTGAAGGGCGCGACCGCCCTGCCCGACGCCTCCGGAAGCGCCGTCGAACAGGACGGCACCTGGAAGGTGTCCGCCAAGACGCTGTGCGCGCTGGTGCAACTGAGCGGCAATGCGTCCCCGATCCCGGGCTGCTGAGGCACTCGCCGCGGTGCTGCTGCTCGCCCTGAGCGCGGCCTGCGGCAGCCGGCTCCCGGAGAGCGACTTCGAGCGCGACGACCCCACCCGGGCGCCCCGCGACGCCGCGCCCCTGCGGGTCGGCATCATCACCAGCGCCACCAGCCCGGTCGGCGGCAGCGCCTTCACCGGCCCGCGCGACGGCGCCCAGGCCTTCTTCGACCGGCTCAACGCGCGCGGGGGCATCGACGGCCGCCGGATCGAGGTGCGCGGTTGCGACGACGGCGGCAGCGGCGTCGGCAACAACGAGTGCGTGCACCGGCTCGTGGCGGAGGACAAGGTCGTCGCCCTGGTCGCGACCACCGCCCTGGACTACGCGGGGGCCTCCCGCGTCTCCCGCGCGCGCGTGCCCGACATCGGCGGCCAGCCCATCGGCACCGCCTACGACACCCTCCCGCACCTCTACGGCATCTACGGCAGTCTCGCGCCCCGCGACGGCACCCCCGGCTGGGACGGAAAGCTGTACGGCGGGACCGAGGTCTACCGATACTTCAAACGTGAGCACGGCGCCCGCACCGCCGCCGTCGTCTCCTACAACCAGTCCGCCTCGGCCGCCTACGCCCGGCTCGTCGAGCGGGGGCTGCGCGCCGAGGGCTACAAGGTCGTCACCGAGCAGGTCGACTTCGCCCTGCCCAACTTCCGCGCCGTCGCCGCCGATCTGAAAGAGCAGGGCGCCGACCTGGTGTTCGACGCGATCGACGGGCACGGCAACGCCCGGCTCTGCCAGGCCATGGACGAGGCCGGCGCCGACGTCACCGCCAAGGTGACCAACGTGCAGAACTGGACGTCCACCGTCGCCGAGGACTACAAGGACGCCCCGCGCTGCCGCAACGCCCTCTGGGCGACCGGCGCCAGCCGCAACTTCGAGGACACCGGCCACCCGGCCGTACGGGAGTTCCGCGAGGCGACGAAGGACCTGAAGACGCACTCCCAGTGGCAACTGGAGGGGTGGGCGGCCGCGCGGTGGTTCACGGACGCGGCGACGTCCTGCGCGACGACGGGCATCACGCGCGCGTGCGTCGACGCCTACATGGACCGCAGCCAGGGCTACACCGCCGGGGGGCTGCTGCTCCCCGTCCGCTTCGAGCGCCTGCCGGAGCCGCCGAAGAGCAGCAGGACCTGCCTGTCGGTGGCCCGCTGGCAGGACGGGAAGGGCTGGGTG
>NZ_POUC01000691.1 GCF_002891435.1 Streptomyces cahuitamycinicus | reverse complement strand
GCCCGGCACGCCGTCCACGCCGCCCGCGACGACTCCGACCCCCACCGACACGGTGGACCACCTGGAGGACGCCGGAACCGCGAAGCTCACCGCCATGGCCGGCGACGCGTTCGGCAAGCGGATCAGCACCCGCGCCGAGACGGAGGCCGGCAAGGCCGTCGCCAAGGTCAGGGTCCGCTTCACGATCGTCGGCGACACGGACACCACCTTCACCGGCGGTGAAAGCGTGGCCACTGTCGCCACCAACAGCTCCGGCGTGGCCGTGGCGCCCGCCCTGCAGGCGGGGGAGAAGACCGGCGCCGTCACCGTCCGCGCCACCGTGGTGGGCCGTACCGTCCCGGGCCTCGACTACAAGGCCACCGTCACCGAGCGCGCCGCGGACGCCCTCGCCCGAACCGGTGACGCCGCACTGACCTGCGCCCCCGGCGGCGAGTTCGCCGACCAGGTCGAGGTGAAGGCCACGTACCAGGGCGCCGTCGCCGACGGCGTCGCGGCCACCGCCACGCTGATCACGTCGGCGGACGACGCGACCGCCAACGACAAGGGCCCCTACTTCAAGGACGCCGACGACAAGACCGTCCGCACGCTCACGGGGGTGAAGACGGACGCGAAGGGCCTGCTGAAGCTGCCGAAGCTGTACGCGGACGACACGACCGGCACGTTCCTGCTCCGCATCACCACGGCCGGCGGAGCGACGCTCACCGTCGAACTGACCGTGGCGGCGGCCGAGACGTCCTCGCCGAGCCCGTCGGCCAGTCCGAGCGCATAGCTCTCAGGTACGACACGCGACGCCCCTTCTCACAAGGAGGGGCGTCGTTGTGTGTGCAACGTGTTCTCATCTCCGCCGCGCGTTGCTACGGTGCCGAGAAACCTGACGGAGTATCAGTTCTCTTCGTCGCCACCCGTGGGGAGGCTCCGTATGCGCGCTCTCATCGCCGCCGCCACCGGTCTCGCCGTCGCGTTCGCCGTGGTCCTGACGCTGACCGCCCTCGGCACCCCATCGGGCGGGACGTCCCCGAAGCCGCTGCTGACGACCGTGCCCGCACACCCCTGACCGCCCGCCCGGGAGGGAGGCCGAGATGCGCCGCAAGGCCGGCCTGGTCCTGCTCGCCCTCGCCGTGTTCTTCGCGGCCCTGTCCCCGCTGCTGCGCTGGTACGCCTTCCCGCGCCTCGCCAAGGTCCCCGCGAACCAGTACCAGGACATGGTCCTGGAGGCGAAGGACGCAACCCTCCTCGACTACGGCACCATGCGGGCGAAGAAGGTCTCCAAGGTCACCATCGTCCAGACCCTCAAGGGCAACGTGGAGGCCTCCGAGCGGATCGAGGAGTCGGCCGGGCGGGACGTCGTCGTCTGGGACGGCCTGTCCTACGTCGTCGGGCCCGACGGCAAGATGGTCTCCAGGATCCCCGAGCGCTACATCTTCGACGCCCACACCCAGGAACCCGTCCACGCCACCGGCGAAATGGTCGACGGCGACCCGGTGCGCCGCACGGGCATCGAGTTCAAATGGCCCTTCCTGACGGAGAAACGGGCCTACGAGTACTTCGACGCCCAGGCCCGCGTCACCGCGCCCATCACCTACGAGGGCACACAGGACTTCCGCGGCCTGGAGGTCTACTACTTCGAGCAGACCATCCCCTGGACCAAGGTGAAGATCCCGAAGACCCTGCCCGTCGAGGGCCTCACCCCCGAGGCGGTGGCACGAACCGGCACGACCCGCTGGTACACCACGGTCCGCAAGTTCTGGGTCGAACCCCTCACCGGCGCGCCCGTGTACGGAGAGGAGATCCACCGGGAGGAACTGCGCGGCGGCGCTCTCCTCGGCGACCGCGACAAGGTGACGGCGTTCGCCGGCCACGTGAAGATGCGCGAGGACTACATCACCCACACCGTCGACCTGGTGGAGTCCCAGCGCCTGCTCATCCTGCTGATGACGTCCTACCTGCCCTGGGGCTTCCTGACCCTCGGCGTTCTCCTGCTGGCCCTCGCGCTGTACCTGGAGGCACGCGGCCGCCGCTCCGGCCCGGCACCCACGGCGGCCGAGGAACCGTCGCCGGTCAGCGCCTGAGCCGTGCGTTGGTGTGCCGGGTCGGCTCGGCGCCCGCCGGGTCCTCGGGCCATGGATGCTTCGGATACCGCCCCCGCAGCTCCGCCCGCACGCCCCGGTAGCCGTCCCGCCAGAACGAGGCTAGATCGGCGGTGACGGCGGCCGGGCGCCCGGCCGGAGACAGCAGATGCACGAGCAGCGGCACCCCGGCGACCCGGGGCGACTCCTGCAGCCCGAACATCTCCTGCAACTTCACCGCCAGCACGGGCTGCTCGGGCCGCGAGTAGTCGATCCGGATCCTCGAACCGCTCGGCACGCTCATCCGCTCCGGGGCCAGCTCGTCGAGCCGCCCCGCCTCTCCGGAGGCCCAGGGCAGCAGCCGGGCGAGCGCCTGCCCGGCGTCGATCCGGGCCAGATCGGCCCGCCGCCGCGCCCGGCCGAGCTCCGGCTCCAGCCACTCATCCACGCGCGCGTGCAGCGCGTCATCGGACACGTCGGGCCAGGGCGCACCGACATGGAGCCGCAGGAACGCCAGCCGTTGCCGCAGGGCATCGGCCTCCGCCGACCACCGCAACAGCCCGAACCCCTCCCGCCGCAGCCCGTCGAGCAATGCCTCGCGCACGAGCCCGGAACCGGCGTCCTTCAGCGTCCGCACGGCCAGCTCCACGGCCCCCAGCCGCTCCACCCTCCGCGCCAC
>NZ_POUC01000690.1 GCF_002891435.1 Streptomyces cahuitamycinicus | reverse complement strand
GATCGGACCGGTGGCGGCGGCCGCCCGGCCGCCTCGGCCTGGCGACCTAGGCCCACCGACCGGGCGCCCGCCGCCACCGGTCCGATCCGCGCTGTCACAGCCCGCCGGTACCGTGAGGACATGAGTCACGGTCCCCGGTCCGGCCTCGCCGCGGTGAGCTCCGCGCTGCTGGCCATGAGCAGGCATCTGGAGGTGCGCGACGTCCTCAAGACGATCGTGTCCTCGGCCCGCGAGCTGCTCGACGCGCAGTACGCCGCGCTCGGCGTCCCGGACGACCACGGCGGCTTCGCCCAGTTCGTCGTCGACGGCGTCAGCGAGGAGCAGTGGAAGGCCATCGGCCCTCTCCCACGCCAGCACGGCATCCTCGCCGCGATGCTGCACGAGGCCAGGGCCGAACGCCTCGCGGACGTCCGCAAGGACCCCCGCTTCGAGGGCTGGCCGAAGGCCCACCCGGACCTGGTCGACTTCCTGGGCCTGCCGATCCGCGACGGCGACGAGGTCCTCGGCGCCCTGTTCCTCGCCAACAAGCTGCGCCCTGAGGAAGGACACGCCCCGTGCCCCGGGCCGGAAGGCGGTTGCGGCTTCACGCAGGACGACGAGGAACTGCTCGGCATCCTCGCCCAGCACGCCGCGATCGCCCTCACCAACGCCCGCCTCTACGAGCGCAGCCGTGAACTGACCATCGCCGAGGAGCGCTCCCGCCTCGCCCACGAACTGCACGACGCGGTCAGCCAGAAGCTGTTCTCCCTGCGCCTGACCGCCCAGGCCGCGGCCCGCCTGGTGGACCGCGACCCCTCCCGAGCCAAGGGCGAACTCCAGCAGGTCGCCGCCCTGGCCGCCGAGGCCGCCGACGAACTGCGCGCCGCGGTCGTCGAGTTGCGTCCCGCCGCCCTCGACGAGGACGGCCTCGTGGCGACCCTCCGGACACAGATCCAGGTCCTCGACCGGGCCCACAGCGCCCGCGTCACCTTCTCCGGCCACGGCGTGAAGGCCCTGCCCGCCTCCCAGGAGGAAGCCCTCCTGCGCGTCGCCCAGGAAGCTCTGCACAACGCCCTGCGGCACTCCGGCGCAGGACAGGTCGACGTGACCCTGGACCGCCGCGGCGGCGGAGCCGTCCTGCGGATCACGGACGACGGCAGCGGCTTCGACCCGCAGGCGGTGCGCCGCGCGGGACGCCATCTCGGCCTGGTCTCCATGCGGGACCGGGCGAGCGGCGCCGGCGGCACGCTGACCGTGGAATCGGTGCCCGGCAAGGGCACCGTCATCGAGATGGAGGTCCCCGGTGGCTGACGCGATCAAGGTGCTGCTCGTCGACGACCACCAGGTCGTCCGCCGGGGCCTGCGCACCTTCCTCGAAGTGCAGGACGACATCGAGGTCGTCGGCGAGGCGGCGGACGGCGCCGAAGGGGTCGACCGCGCCGAGGAACTGAAACCCGACGTCATCCTCATGGACGTCAAGATGCCGGGCATGGACGGCGTCGACGCCCTGCGCAGACTCCGCGAGCTGGCCAACCCCGCGCGCGTGCTGGTCGTCACCAGCTTCACCGAGCAGCGCACGGTCGTCCCGGCCCTGCGCGCCGGCGCCGCCGGATACGTCTACAAGGACGTCGACCCCGACGCCCTCGCCGGGGCCATCCGCTCGGTGCACGCCGGGCACATCCTCCTCCAGCCGGAGGTCGCCGGTGCCCTGCTGGCGCAGGAGGAGAGCAACGCGGGGACGGGGAGGGCCGGTTCGCTCACCGAGCGGGAACGCGAGGTACTCGGGCTGATAGCGGACGGCCGCTCCAACCGGGAGATCGCCCGCGCGCTCGTCCTCTCCGAGAAGACCGTCAAGACCCACGTCTCGAACATCCTGATGAAACTCGACCTGGCCGACCGAACACAGGCCGCCCTGTGGGCCGTTCGCCATGGCGTGACCGGCTGACGGGCTTCCCCCACGGCAACGGAAGGTTGCGTTCCGGACCGAGATTCATACTGTCGTGGGAACGTCCCCCACATGGCGCAACCTCGAAGGATCTCCACCGTTCTCCAGTGCGTGCTGCGGCGCCTGCCGCGGCAATCGCAAGGAGGGCTCAGAAGTGAAGAACCTGAAGAAGGCAGCGGCCGTGACGATGGTGACGGGTGGCCTGCTGGCCGCCGGCGCGGGCATGGCCTCGGCCACCAGCGCGCACGCCGACGGCCAGGCCGTGGGCTCCCCGGGCGTCGGCTCGGGCAACGTCGTCCAGGCCCCGGTGCACGTCCCGGTCAACGTGTCCGGCAACAGCGTGAACGTCGTGGGCATCCTGAACCCGGCCTTCGGCAACCTCGCCGTCAACCACTGACGCACCACCTCCGTCTCCGAGCCGGAGGTGACACCGGCCTCCCGGCATCGCCTGGGAGGCCGGTCCGCTTGGCTGCGGGCATGCGCGCCGCTGAGGGCGGCACGGGTGGGCGCAGGCAGCACCCCGCCGCGCAATGCCCCGAGTTCAGCCCCGACGCCGGGCACCCGACAACCCTCGGCACCCCGAGAAGCCGGTCACCGCACCCCCCGCTCCCGCTCCTCCACAACAGAGTTGTACGCCGCGACCTGCGCGCGCCGAGCCGTCCGCTCCACCGGCCGCAACGCCTCCCGCCGCGCGGAGATCTCCGACGAACTCACCGCGCCCCCGTGCCCGCGCTCCGTCGCCACGGCGATCAGCGTCCCCACCCGCTGCGCCAGCTCCAGCACCCGCACCGCCCGCGGCGGATACCCCGGCGCCAGCACCTCCCGCC
>NZ_POUC01000068.1 GCF_002891435.1 Streptomyces cahuitamycinicus | reverse complement strand
GTCTGGAAGCGGGTGAGGGTCTCGCGCTCCGCCGGCGGGGTGGGCCCGGCGAGCGCTCGCCGGGGCGGCAGGTTCCAGCGGGCCGCGCCGAGGTCGTCCTCGCAATGGGCGTAGAAGCTGCGGACGGCGGAGACGGCGCGGCCGCGGGAGGCGGGGGCGAGCGGGGTGCCGTCGAAGGCGGTGAGCTTCGAGGCCCAGTCCTGGATGTGCAGGGGATCGAAGTGCCAGACGAGATCGCCGATGTAGGTGAACCAGTCCTGCTTCCAGCCGGGCGGGGCGTCGATCCCGGCGAGGTAGAGGCCGTAGCGGTACTTGGTGTCCTCATCCCAGACGCGCCCGATGACCTCCTGGCCGTCGGGCCGGGTGTACGCCCCGGAGAGCCAGCCGGTGAGGACGGCGTGCGGGTCCGGGGCGCGGGTCGGGGAGTTCATCCCGCCACTTTATGAAGGCCCCGGACTCCCAGCTCAGACAACAGAGGACAAGTAACCGACGAGTGGGCCCGGCGCTTGGTTCTGTTCACGAGTTCCGACGGCAGATGTGCACGACTTCGGGAGGCGTCCCGCCGGGGCCGTGGTCGATGTTCACGAGAACGGGAGGCATCTCGTCTTTGCTCCCCCGGCCGGATAGAGGTAGGTGTCGGCCGGGCCACGCGCCGACTTCAGCGCGCCCCATAGGGTGGTCTGATGTTCGATCGTTTGGAGATCCGGGTGTTGCCGCCGGGCCCCCGGTTCGCTGCCCAGTTGCGGTTCTGGGTCAACGGGGAGGACGTGATCGAAGGGGCGGTCCACGAGGGCGGCCGTGGGCCGTTCGCGGCTGATGTGCTGCCTGCTGGCCGGCCCAGCCTCCTGCGGGCGACCTGCGAGGTGCGCCGTCTGGAGCTGGGGGAACCGGAGTGCACCGGCGGTTGCTGCGGTTTCCTGTCCGTCGTTGTGCAACGGTTCGGGGACATCGTGCAGTGGTCGGACTGGGAGGTTCCGCACGCCCCCGCCTCCCCGCCGCCGGAGTTGCACTTTGACGCCAGCCAGTACGACGCCGAAGTGGCTCGCGCTGAGGCAGACCGGCGGTGGCAGGTCCACACGTAGTCCAGCATGGCGCGCCCCTGCCCAGCTGCGGGCTCTTACCGTCGCCGAACCCTTGGTCAAGGGGGAACGCCCCAGCCAGCCCGGTGCTGTCGAAACTCGTGGACATTCCGACGAGGCCGCGGCGGCCAACCGCCTCCCGGACCGACGTCGAAGTGCTGTCCGTTCTCGTGAACAGAGCCAGGCGCTGGACTGTTCTTCGCGGAAGTCAGGACATCGGCGCCGACGGTCAGTCCCCGCCCGGCGCCCTGTTCCAAGCCTGCTGCGCCCGGTAAATCTCGCCGGGTGTCTCGGGCATGAGACTGCCTATGAGTCCACGGAGGTGAATAGGCGCGCCAGGAGACGGTGGCAGCTGGGGCGGTGGCGACGGTGGCATCTGGCGGTCGCGATGCTCTGGACGTCGATTCGACAGAAGCAACTCGGCAACTTCGCTCTGCAGTGTCGCCACCTGCTTACGGAGTTGGGCGTCTGCATCCTTCAGGTCCTTTAGGCGTGCCCCGAACCTCTCGCGGCTATCGGTTATCCCGTCGCGAACGCTCTCGTAGCAGTTCCGAAGGTTCTCGACCTCGCTGTCTAGGTCGCCGAGCTCTGTTTTCAAGGCGTGGGCGTCTTCGAGCCGCTCGACTTCGTGGTGGAGATCGGTGATCTCCTCGCGGAGCTCGGCTACTTGCTTGCGAAGTCCTGTGACCTCGACGCCCAAGGAAGTCGTTGCGGTGCGCGTCGCTAGAGCCGCTTGGTCCTTGCGGAGCTGACTCATCTCCACGCGAAGCTGCCGGATCTCCTCTGAGGCGATAGCCGTCTCGGGGGTCTCCTCCTCGTGGCGCAGCACTACGGCGGGCCTGCTCATCGCCGTGTGGTGCCGGCGGTCTCGCTCGTAGACGGTAAGATCCTCGTCGAGGATCTCAAACTCCGTAGGAGGCTCGTCTGTATCGTCCAGGGCCGACATCGGCGGCTGCTCAGGGCCAGCCACATCAGAGTCCTTCCCCGCGCGAGCCAGCTCACTGAGTTGGAGTGCGTCAGTCAGCCTGCGGACAACCGGCGCCTCAAGCGTCGAAGACGCCGACCGGACGAATTCTCCGAGTTCCTTGAGCATGGCCATGACGACCTGGCTCTCCACACCGAACTGCTTGGCAAGTTCGTACACCCGGACCTTAGCCACCTCGGTCACCTCCCTAGGGCGACAGCAGCTATCTCCAGCATGAGCCTTGACGGGCATGGTGTGGCGATCGCCCTAGTCCGCGGTGGCGCGGCGGCCTTGATCAGCTCCGGTTCGTACACGGCCAGCAGAGCGGCCTCAGCCCGGTCGGACGACTTCATGTAGCGGGCCTACTCGCCGGTTAATTGTCCCCTGGTGTCGGAGGTAGGAGCCCAGGGCCATGAAGCCGGTGCCGTGGTGGCGCAGGCCCCGGTCCCACGACTCTCGAGCCCCTTCCGGCTCCGGGAGTGACGGCCCCGGCTGGAGGGCCCGGTGATGCTGCTCGGCCGGGCTCCACACCCTCATACTGAGGGGATAGAAGGTGATCAGAATGCGAACCCGGAACCTTATCGTCACGGCGGCCAGTGCGGCGGTTCTGGCCGTGGGAGGGGTTACCGCGTGCGGCGGCACCCCTGCTCAGGACAAGGCGGACCTCCCCGTGACTACGACAACGGACCTCCCCGTGACTACGGCAGAGGAACAGCGCACTCGGCAGTCTCCCCCGACGCTCCGCGTCGGTGAGACCGTTACGGCCTATTACCAGCCCACGTATGACGAGCCAGATCAGCCGATCAAGGTCACCTTGAAAGAGCTGGTCGAGGTAGCCAACGAAACACCCGGAAAAACGAGCTACGCGATGACATTCCGCGTAGAGAACACGGGTACGGCCACGTTCCTCCCCTCACTTCTGAATGGAGGCACGTGGGAGAGCGAGGACGGCCGGTTGGTTGACTCCGTGAGTGTGGTAGGCCTCGAATACGAGGACTTCGTCGGAGAGATCCCGCCCGGCAAGTACGCCATCGGCACGCCGGTTGTGGAAGTCCCGGAAGGCAAGGGAACGCTCCACTTTAAGGACACGGGCACATCGCCCATGTTCGACGTCCCCCTGGGCAGCTGAGCGCCCAGTTCTGCCCGCGATCTGAACTTTAAGGAACAGACCCGCCACCGCCACCGCCACCAAGAGCCAAGAAGTGGCTGAGCGCCGTACGGACAGTGCGGAACGGCGCCGCGCTCCGCCCCCTCACCGCATTTGGCTGGGGAGCCAGTCTGTTCCTTAAAGTTCAATGCCTACCGGCCAGTCGTGCGGACCGCCGTGTCGACGCGGGCGAACCCCTGGCAGCCGTTCTCCCATCTGGGCTAGCGCCGAAAGACGTCCCCCTGTAGGCCACGTAGCGTCATCGAGTGACTACTTCTTGTCACTCTCTAGGAGGGTCGACTATGCAACCTCGAATACGCGCCGGCCGCCGACTGGCCCTGGCGACTGTCAGCGCCTTGGCCGCAGGCTCGATGGTTCTCTCGTCGGGCTACTCAGCCATCGCCCAGACGCCCACACCGACGCCTTCCGACACGCACACCACCGAGCCGCCTTCGCCTCAGCCACCCTCGGTCGAGCCCCCGCCGGCTCCCGAGGACACTCACACCACCGAGCCGGTCGAGCCGGTCGAGCCGGTCGCTCCCGAGGACAACCCCACCACCGAGCCAGCTCCCCAGGACACCGCGCCAGCCCAAGCCTGTACTCACACGGTCGTGAGCGGGGACACGCTCTGGGATATCGCCGCCAGAAACCTGGGTGATCCCGAGCGGTGGACCGAGGTCTACGAGTCCAACCAGGCAGTCATCGAGGCCGCAGCGCGAGAGCACCCCGCCCCACCGGTGCTCGGGACGAGCGACCACGGCCACTGGATCTTCCCGGGCACCACGCTGACGATCCCGGGTGCCAGCTGTGCACCAACCACCACCACACCGACCACGCCCACCACCGAGACCACGCCGACCAGTGGCGGGGTATCGGATGAACAAGCATGCAAGGCCGTGGGAGGAATTCCGGCCGAGACCCAGAGCGGCGAATTTTACTGCGGCAGGTTCAACACGCTCGCCGCACCGGCTCCCCCGCTCACTCAGGCGGAACTGAATGAGATCCTCCTGGCGGAAAACACGGTGGGATGTGTGAAGGACATCGCCGGGCTCCTCTCTGGCCTGACCGCCCTGGACCGTGTCGCTGACACGGTCCTCTTCGTAGACGGGGTGGCTACCACGGCTGAGGACGCAATGAGAGCTGGCGGCGTACGCCAGATCGTTGCCCAGTTCAAGAACCCAGCGTCAGGCGAGGACCAGACGCTCGTCTGGGACATCATCACGCTGGCACCGGGTGGGGGTTGCTTCAAACTCGGCTATGACCGCGTCGTAGGGACCCAGGGATAGCGCTGGCCGGGATAGCACGAAGGGGCCCGGCGCCGTCGAAACGGCGCCAGGCCCCTTCGCACTGCTTCGCCCCGGGCAGTCCAGCCCTTGATCTCCTCGACGACCAGGTGCACTCCAGGTTCCTCCACCACCAGGCGGTGACTCACGGGCGGGAGCGTCATGACCATGCCGTGATCACGGCCGTTTGCGGCTGGAGTTCAGCAGCCCCTCGAACGCCCCGTCGTGGCCGGGTTCATGCCGGCCGTCAACCAGCCTCCTGTACCGTCTCGGCGCTACTGCGACACCACGCCAAGGCGGTCACCGCAGCAGCCGCTTCACGCCCTCGATAAGGAGGTGTCAGGCACAGGAGCCGGTTCGGTGCTAGTGCACGGATGAGGGGAAGAAGCCCGCTCTGCCGCTTGCCGTCCCGGTGAAGTGATAGGTGACGGCTTCGGAGAGCACCTTGGTGGGCGGGTCGCCGTTTTCGACAATGATGGCCTGGCCGGGGAAGGACAGCATGTCCTTGTAGAACCGGTCCACGACGGTGGAGGTCAGTTCCACATCGTCGGGTTCCGGGTCGCGGTAGGTGACCACGGGTGAGTCCAGGACGACGAATCCGAGATGGTGCAGGTCCCGG
This sequence comes from Streptomyces cahuitamycinicus, assembly GCF_002891435.1. Taxonomy (GTDB): domain Bacteria; phylum Actinomycetota; class Actinomycetes; order Streptomycetales; family Streptomycetaceae; genus Streptomyces; species Streptomyces cahuitamycinicus. The sequence goes on along the minus strand of NZ_POUC01000068.1, from coordinate 21,900 downwards.
TCCATGCAGAAGCGGGCCAGCGCCGTGGTGAACGCCGAGTGCAGAACCGCGCGCATCCCTTTGCCGCACTCCAGCCGCTTGCGGCCGCCCGCGCGGATCTCGGCGTAGTACTGGTCGTATTCGGCGTGGTCGGCGGCCGGTACCTGCCAGGCGTTGAGGGTCTCTTGGAGAATGGAGTCGAAGTCGCCCACGGTGGCGGTCGGGATGTGCTGGGTCGGGCGCGGAGTGGCAACGGCCCCCTCACCGACCAGGCGGGATTTCTTGTCGTCGAGCTCCGCGATGCGGGCCTGCAGCTCCAGTTCCCGCTCGACGACGGACCGCTCCTCGGCCAGCTCTTCGAGGTCGGAGCGCAGCGCGGCGATGCCGCCTTCCAGGTCGGCGATGATCTGGTCCCAGACGCCGATGTCGGACTGCGCCTCCACCCGGCGGTTGATCAGAGCTGTCTGTTCGCGGTCAAGGTCGGCGATGGTGGGCAGCAGGTCGGCGAGCAGTGCGGTCGTCTTGGCGGCCTCTGCCTCGACGGCAGCGTGGAGCTGGGTGGTTTCATCCACCCGGTGGCTGGGCTGCTGGTGTTCGCGTTCGGCGCCGCAGAATGGGCAGGTGCCGACCTTGAAGTATCCGAGGATGCTGCCCGCTTCGTTGACCATGGCCAGCCGTTCCAGGTCCGAGCGGTACTGGGCCTCCAGCAACTTGAAGCGGCCCAGCAGGTCACTTACCTCGGTCAGCCGCTCATCAAGGGCGGCCAGTTCCCGGGCGGTTTCCATGCGGGAGTCGACCGCTTCGCGGTGGGATTCGTTGACCTGGCGCAGCGGTGCGGATTGCTCGTCCAGCGCGGTGCGGATCCGGATGAGCCGGTCGCGGAGGTGGCGCTCGTTCTCCTGCGTGACGAGTTTGGACGACAGGTCGAGGACGAGCTGGTCCAACAACTGTATCTGGCCCTTGTGGACGCGGCGTTGCCCGGCGTTGAGGCCGGTGTCCAGGGCCGGATCGCCTTCCCCGGTGAGCAGGAACCGCATGACGGACAGCTCCGCGGTCCGCGTGGTGGCGGTCCCGGTACGCAGCACCGGCGGCACGTCACCGACCATGCGGTTCTCGGTGACCAGCGAGAGGTGCAGCAAATCGCTCAGCGCAAGGGGGCGGGTGCCGCCGGCCTCGTTCTTACGGATCAGGACCTCGTCCAGGCCGAGCGCGCGCAGCAGATGGATGGAGAGGCTGTTGCGGCTGCGGGCGTTGTGGACCGCGGTGACCGACGCGTCCGGCGTGTCCATCACGAAATCGCGCAGATCCGCGTGGTAGAGGAAAATACTGTTGCTGTCAGGAGCGCGCAGCAGCGTCAGCGGGCTGCCGTCCGGCATGAGCAGACCCAGAAGGATCTGTGTGTAGCCGACGCCTTCGGGGACCATCGCCAGGTCGGCGCCTCCCAGCATGTATTCGATCGACTTCACGACGAACGACTTGCCGGTGTTGGAGGTCCCGTAGATGACGGTCAGCTCCGGGCCGAAGATGATCTGCGCGGGGGGGAGGTTGGCTCCGCAGTAGGTGAGATGGGTCAGCTGTAGTTCACTCACGGCGGCCCTCTAATGGCGTAGCTGCGGACAGGGAGCCGCTGAGGAGTTCCGCGGTGGCCTGGCGTACGTCGGTGGCGGGGGCCCAGTGGTGCACGGCCCACTCGGCGCGCTCGCGCAGCCGCTCCACGTAGGGGGCCTCGAGGATGTCGACGAAAGCGGGCCCGCGTTCGGTGGCCCGGTAGACCAGTCCTGTCTCGTCGGCTTCCACGTCGGCGAGCCCGGCACGGATGAGGACCAGCAGCGCTTCTTCGAGCACGGTGCGCTTCATACCAAGTTCACCAGAGTGCCCGGGCAAGGAAGGGTGCAGGGAGGGCGGGCCGTCAAGGTCGCCGCTGTGAAGGACGGCGTGGTCAAGGACGGCCAGCTGTGCCAGGTCGAGCGGCTGGGGGTGGCTCTCGGCCAGCAGCACCAGTGCCCGCACCCCGATCTCCAGCGGGCTGTTGAGCGGGTTCACGCGGCTCCCCCTTCCTCACACCATTTCAGTCGGCCGTCGTTCGCCAGGTGATGGCATACCCCCTTGCGGTCCAGGGGTCTCACATACCGAGTGAGGACTGTCTCCGTCAGCGCCACAACACCGGCCGCCTCCAGGACCGCCTGCAGCCGGTCCCAGCCAAGTTCAAAGCGCTTGTCGGCCACCTCTACCGCATGGGCGTGGACGTCGTCCATGACCGCGTTGAAGTGTCCGTCGGGATAGGCGTCTCGGGCGAAGCGTTTCAACGACTCGGCGCTGTAGAACGCCTCGCGCTGCCGGCGCATGTGAGCGCCAGCCGTGGGGTGCTGCGCGATCAGTTCCAGGGTGTCGGCGTCGGCCTTCCACCGCTCGGCATAGACCCGTATGAGCTGCTGAACGTACTGGGCCTCCTCGGGATTGTGATCGTCTGGAGGCAGCATGACGGCGGGGCGTTCGCGCTGTTCGTCGGGGAACCGGGTGGCCCAATGCGGGGTGGTTTTGTGCTGTTCGAGCATCAGGTCCATGTCGACTGGCACGAACATCGAAAAGTCCGTCTGCTTGGCCAGCTGGGTCACTTCCTGCTGCTGATCGGCCGTCAGCCGAGTGACGACCTCATCACTCGTCTCGGCCAGCTCCTCAAGGAACTTCGTACGGGTCTGAGCCGGTTTCGCCAGCGCCGTGCGCAGGTTGCGGGCGAACGCCGGGGCGACGAAGACGTACTGGGTGGGTAAGACGAAATGCCCCAGCACCACCCCGACGAACATCTTGCGGATCTCACCTGCAGCTGTACTCCAGTTCAAGGCACTCTTGTAGCGCTTGCACTGGTAGTTGTCCCACGGCCCTTCCAGACCCTGAGCACTGCGGTACGCGGCCACATCGATGCCGTGGTCTCCGCTGCCGCCTTGCCGCTCCACCCGCACATACTCCGATTGAAGGGCTGGAACCCACTCCTTGACGAACTCCTCGAACTCGTCCGGGTCGTAGCCGAAGACGAGCTTCTTGGGGCTAGGCATGTACGGAAACTGCATCGCCGGGCCCTGGAGCACCAGCGGTGGTTCGGCGGGATCGCCTTGTGGCGCACGCGTCTGATCCGACACGTTCCCCCCTCGTGCAGCCCGGTCGGTGGCCGTTGCAACGGCTGTGACTAGGGATATCACTGATCGATCGCTCACAAAAGAGCTACCTGCGAGACACCGACGGTGACGATGCAGCCTCCGCCGGGCCGACCTTCTTGCGTCCCATCAGGTCCGGCAGCGACTTCGACGCCTTCAGGAACGGCCGCACCGTGCCGAACCGGGTGAACGCTGGGGCCCGCCATGCCTCGTCCGGTCGCACCGGACGGCGCAGCGGCCTAACGTACAGAGATGACGTCCGAGCTGTGGGCACTGTGGGCGACGGCTATCGGAACCTTCGCCGCGGCGCTCAGCGCCGTCGGGATCGCTCTGTGGCAGCACCGGGCCCAAAACGCCGTCGAACGCGGCAGGCGCCACGAAAGGGCGTCGCTCATTCTCATCGAAGAGGCCAACCACCAGTCCGTCACCATCGCCAACCTGGACGCCACTCCGGTGTGGAACCTGCGCATCACCAAGGCAGAGTGCATGCTGTGGGACGCGAAGGAGGGCGGCGCCGTGGGACAGGCCTCGGCCAGAGCGCAGCCCGCGCAGTACGAGGTCGTGGCACCCCAGGAGCGCAAGACCTTCACCCTGCCGGCGTGGAGGGACGACTACGACGGGCCCGCCCTGCCCCCGCCGCACACCCGCGAGGGACAACCATCCTGGGACGGCCCGGACGTCAACTTCATCTACACCGACGCCTTTCGCACCAGCTGGAAGCGCGAAGGCCATGAACCTCCCCTCAACATCGGCGGCACACCGCTCCCCGGAACGATCACCGCACCCCACCGCCTGTGGCGCTACGTGAAGCGCGTCTCCAGGGCGAGGTGCATGGACATCGCCAGCGGAGTCCGGGGAAACGGCTTCAGGCGCCGAACCCAGAACCGCAAGAGACGAGAGCGTGTCCACCGGCGCCTGGCCGCACGACGGGCCGCGCGAGAGGACCAAAAAGGGAGCCTGTGAGCATTACAGGTCCGACTCTGCGGGCGGGAGCTCAGTCTCGCTGCGGTTGTGCAGCCAGTTCAGCAGCCGGAAGCCGCGCTCGCTCTGTTCGGCGTTTCCCGGCCGCCGACGCCCCGTCAGCCGCCTACCAGGGCCGACGTCGGCTTAGCGCACGATGCGACAGGGATGTTCCTCAACCCCCTACCCCAGACGACGGAGGCCGCCATTCCCGGATCGGGTGGCGGCCTCCGTGTCGACGGGCGGGTGTCGTCAGTCGACGGCGGCCGGGGCCAACGGGGCGGGAAGCCTGACGTCGGGATGGAACTCGGCGTACACCTCGCGGTGTTCGGCGAGGTGGTCCCGCCCGGCCTGGGTGACGTGCAGCAGAGGCCAGTTGTCCCCGTAGTGGCCGGAGGCGTCGAACCGGGCCAGGTTCATGTACTCGGCGAAGCCCCGGCCGACGAGGACTCCGGGGGCCTTCGTGCTGCTGGTGGCCTGCTTGACCTCGTACGAGAACAAGCCGCGCGGAATCGCCGCGAGCTCCTCCTCGGTCGCCTGGCCGTACCGTTCGACCTCGGTCCGGGCGTGGTGGGCCCGCCGAGGGTTCTCGGTGGCCATCAGAGCAACGAGCAGCCGCAGGGCGGGCGCCTCCAGCAGCCCGGCCGGGCGGCGCCGGCGCGGCCGTTCCTCCTCCGGCGGGGCATTGAGCAGCCGGTAGAGGTAGCCGTCCCGCAAGGCGCGGTGCAGGTGCACGGCCAGTGCCCACGGCTGTTCGAGGGCGGTGCCGCGCGCCGGGCTGGGCACGGCCTCGGTGTGGAGCCCGGCGGCGGCCTTCGCCTTGCCCTTGCGGTTGATGGTCGCCCGGCGCGGCCGCTTGCGCTGGCACTCCGCGTACAGCCGCTCGCCCTCCACGTCGACCGCGACCATCCCGGTCGGGGTGTACGCCGGCAGTTCCGCCACGGCGGCCGCCGTTTGCGCGCGGATCGCTGCAACCGGGTCGACGCCCTCGACAACCGCGGTCACCGCGGCGAGGGTGGCGGCCGTGTACTGCGGCAGACGCTCCGCCAGCACGATCCGCATCTTCGCCCGGTAGCCGTCGAAGGTGTCCGCCAGGACCTTCGCGTGGGCGCGCTTGAGGTCGGAGACTTCCCGGTACATCGCCAGGGCCAGCTGGCCCTCCTGCCGGTGGAACTCCTCCTTGAACCCGACGTCGGCCTTGGCGCGTTCCTCCTGCGCCCTCTTCTCGGCCCTCTCGGATGCGTGGGCGAGCGACCAGCATTCGCCCCGCAGCCCGTCGAGCAGCCGGTCCGCCTCCTCCGGCCAGCCGACCCCGCCCGAGGGGTCGGGCAGGTTCAGCTTCGGGTACGCCGCGGCGTAGGCGGCGTGATGCTCGGCAAGGTGGGCAACGCCCTCCTCGGTGATCTCGAACCCTTGGTAGGTGCCGCGCGAGCGGGCCAGCCCGCGCGGGATGAGGTCCTTGTCGATGGTGGGCGAGCGAGCCCAGTCCAGGTAGCCCAAGCGGCTACTGGACGCGTCGTAGAGCTGTCCGAGGACCTCGGCGGCCCGCTCCTTGAGCGGCACCTTCGTCCGGGAGGCGGGGGGTTTGGTAACCCACCGCATCAGGGCCCGGCCCTGCTTGGTCATGGCCACCTGGTGCATCCGCCCGAACGGAGTGACCCGGTCGTCCAGGGTGATCAGGCCGTGCGTCACCAGGACCTTGATGGTGGAACCGGTGCCTTGGTCGTGGTGCCCGGCGCCACGCCAACGGATCTGGAGCTCGGTGCGGCCCACCAAGTCGGGCACGGCCGGTTCGTGGTACGCGTCGATCGTGCGCCACTCGGCGGCGGGACGACGGTCGTAGTTCCCCGCCGCGCCCGCCGCACGCTGCGCGGCCTCCCGTCCCTGGTCCTCCTCGAAGATGGTCTTCAGGTAGAACTGCTGACGCGGATTCAGCGCCTTCCAGAGCTCGGCGTAGTCGGTGGTGGCCACAGCCCTCTCCCTCGTGTTGGGCACCGCGGTCACAGGCCGATGCCCTCGGTCGGGGCGTCCTCGAACGCCTCACCCTCGTCCACGTACTCCCAGAACACCGGGCTGTTGGCCGACCAGCCGCCCTGGCGGCGCAGCTTCTCGACGCGCTTGCCCTTCTTGCGCCCGGTGGTGACCAGACCGCGCCGGGCGGAGTGCCCGGTGATCCGGCGCCCGGTCAGCCCCGCGTACTTCGCGCAGCGTGCGAGCGCCCGGCCGACGCCGTCCGGCGACAGGCGCGCGGTGCCCTGGTTGCCCCACTGGTCGACGGGCAGGAACGCAGGCCCCCCGGGGACGGCGCCGGCGGCCAACTTGGCCGCCTTGTACGCGCGCCAGCAGCGCACTGGGCAGGTGTCGATGTCCTCGCCGTAGGTGACGGGCGCGTCCCGGGACGGGCGGCCCTTCACCGAGGGGACGTGCACCATCAGGCCTTCGTCCACGTCCTCGATGTCCGGGTCGTCGAGCTCGGACATCTCCTCGTTGCGGCCCGCGATCGCGAACTTCAGGGAGTTGAGCGCCTTGTCCCGCAGCCGGGTCAGCTCCGAGACCACGATGGTGTGCCGCCGCCGGGCTCCGGGCTGGGGTGCGCGCTCGCGCGGCGCGTTGGCCATCTGCCGCAGGTCTTTCGGGGTGACGGCGGCGGCCTTGCCGCGGCCGCGCTGTTGGCGCCGCTTGTCCAGTCGGAGCGGCTTCAGTGCGCGCCGAGCCGCCTCGGTGGCTTCCTTGGGCACTGTGTAGCCGTGCCTGCGGGCCTCCGAGGTGACGCCGGTGATGCGGCGCTCGATCGTGTTCGGCGGCGCCTCCACCACTTGGTCCAGGTAGGTCACGAACGACACGAAGGTGCCGACCGTGATGGAGCTGGGCGGCAAGGGGGTGCCGGTCCGCGCGGCGAGCCAGACGTGGAACTCCTCCCAGACCGCCCAGTCACGGGCGTAGCCGTCCCTGGTCTTCTTCGGCCGGATGCGGTTCAGGTGCTCCTTGGCGTCCGTGTCCAGGGCCTTGAGGACGACAGCCACCGGGTCGAGTGCGGCGACCGCGCCGGCGCCGGGGGCATCGTCCACCAGCTCGGCGTCGACAACCTCCACCAGCTCCAGTCCGGCCCGGCGGGCTTCCTCGACCACGGTCACCGCACCACGTTCCCCTCAACGTCACCAGGCGCGGGCTGATCCCGCTCACGGCGCTGCTCCGCGTCGAGTAGTTCCTCGCGCATCGTGGCGTACCCACTGCGGGCCGCCTCCTCAGCTACGGCCGCTGACGTCTCCGCCCCGGTAGCCGACGCTGCAAGCGCCCTGGCCAGTACGGCTCTTGCATGCGTGACGTCCCGAGTGGCCTGCTCCAGGCTGCGCAGCGCCCTGTCCAGCATCGCCGCGGCGTCGGCGACGCCCACCTCCTCCACGCTGCTGTCCTCGAAGTCCACATCGACCTTGGACACGCGGAACGCCGAGGGCCGCACCTCGGGCAGCACCTCAGTGTCCCCCGCCTGCACTAGAAATCGGGGCCGCGCGTCCTCGGTCGTCCCGTGCCCGGGGAAGTAGAGCAGGTCGAAGTCTTCTGGCCTGCTGACGGGATGCCGCGCATGGTTTACCAGCGTCGTCCAGAGTTGCTTCTGCCTCGGGCTCATCCGGTTCTTCTTTACTTCGGCGATGAATACCGACCCGTCAGGGTTGCGGCCCACGATGTCGGGCTCGGTGCGGGCTGCCTCGCAGGCGTTCACCACCATCAGCACGGTGTCGAGGTTGGGTACGCGCTGTCCGCTCAGCGCGTGGAACAGCGTGGACTTGCCGATACCGGCGGCCTTGGCGAGCGCACTCATCGGAACCGTCGGGGGGAGGCTCTCGCCGATCAGCTCGCGCAACCCCTGCGCAAGGTGCTTCACCTCCGGCGGAACGTCGTCCGGAATCGGCTTCATCGGCCGACCTCCGCTGTGGCTCACGGAGTCGTTGGGCATCTCTCTCCTTCCTGACCTGCGCACGTTGGTGAAGTCTCTCACTTGTCTCTAGGATAAGAGACAACCGAGGAGGCGTGCGAGACAAGGCCGCTTCCCGCTTCACGTACGGGAGTTCACGTGGTCTACTTCGCCGCCGCCGACCAAGGCTCCGCCGGTCTTGCGTGGTGCCTGGTCGCCGCCCTGGCGGCCCTGGTGGTCTTCTTCATCGGCTTCTACGGGTCGCAGAAGCCCAAGCCGGTTGGGCTGAGCCTCGGTTTCTACCCGGCGCTGTTCCTCGGCGCGGGCGGCGGCGCCGTCACCTTCTTCGGGCTCGTGGAGTTCTTCTCCCTCGTACACCTCGTGTAGCCGAACACCCCCTGCCTGCGCAGTCAGCTTCGCCTCCCAGCCGCCGTGCCCGCCCCGCCCGGGCTCAGCGGTGAGTTCCTCCGAGGTTTGGCTCACGGCGTGGGTTCCTTCCTGGCCCGGGCGGGCCATCTGGTTCCGGGTGGTCGGCGTCGGTGTCAGTCGCCGGTGAGGGTGCGCGTCGGTACGGCGGTGACCAGCCGGACCCAGCGCGCCGCCAGGTCCGCCGCTGCCCCGTCCCGAGTCGTGCAGCGTCGGCCCCTGCTGCCGCCGAGACGGCCGGTCCAGCCGTTGCGCCCGGAGCGGGAGGCGCCGCCGTAGGTCGGCTCCACATACCCGAGGACCGTGTCGCCGCTGCGCAGGATCCACTGGTGGTTGTCGCGGTGCTCGGGATGGCGGACCAGCTCGGCGGCGTCAACGACGGCGCGTGCCTTCTTCTTTGCGAGCTTCTGCGGGCGCAGCTCGATGCCCCGGGGGGCGGGCGCGGCCGCCGCGGGATCATCACGTGACGTTCTGGCGATGCGCGCCACCGGTGAAGCGTCCGGGGCCCCCTGCGCGGCATGGTTCCGGGCAGTCTCCGTTCCGGTGGCGGCGCTTCGCTTCCGGCGGGCGGCCATGTCGACCACGGCCTCGGTCGGGGCATCACGGCCGGCGGGCGTGCCCTGCCCGGGTTTCGCAGCGGGCATGGCCGGACGCGCACGAGCTGGGCCCGTATCGTCACGTGACGTTTCCGTGCCGGGTCGAACGGTTGCGGCCGGCATGGGCACGGCGCGGCGGGCGCGGGCCGCGAGGACGACCGGGATGCGGGCGAGTAGATCCAGGTCGGCATCGTCGGGGCCCTGCCCGGCGGTCAGGGCCCCGGCCAGTCGCCGGGCGGCGAGTGCGAGCCGGTCGGCCAGCTCCAGCGAGGGGACGTCGGCGTACCGGGCCAGCAGACCCGGCTCGTCGGCGGCGGCAGCACGGTGCACGCTGTGCTGCCGCTGGCGGGCGCGGTAGGCCTTGCCCTGACAGGCGCGTGAGCAGTAGCGACGGGGGCGTGGACCGCGCGGGGCGGGCAGGTCCACGCCGCACACCGGGCACGACGCCATGGCAGTCCCCTCTCTTATCGTCACGTGACGTTTCAGCAGAGTAACGCACGGCGGCGCCTATCGTCACGTGACGGTAAGGGCCGTCATCCGGCTCTCAGGACTCGCGCGGGCCGCTCCCTCGGCCGCTTTCACGGGTCCGGAACGACGGATCGTCATGTCCGGTTTATCGCCTCGGATATGGCACGTTATCCGAGCCGAGACGCAGCGTGCCGCCGGGTCGCGCAAATCCATGTAGAACAGCGCGCGACATACCCGAGTTCTATGGGGCTAGACGAACCGGCCCCCAGGTGGCAGACTGCCGCCATATAGAAGAAGCAGAACAAGGTAAGAATGGCTCGGAGGGCTCGTGAAGATCACCATCGAAGGAGCGAGTGAGGACTTCGAGCGCAAGCTGCTCGGACTGCTCGCCGAGCACCGCGACGAGCTGATCGTGAGCGCGGGCACCGAATGGACCGGTGAGAGGGCCGTCCGCTACCTCACGACGCTGCCTGCGGCCGCCCGTACCTTCGCCCTGGAGGTCATCGACTCCGGCGGCCACGCGGAGGCCGACTACCTGCGCAACCTCCTCGGATCGCTGCGCGGGGCGACCATCGCACTGTCGCGCGCTATGCCCCGCGGGGTGAAGGCGGGCTGGTGGCCGGAGGGCACCCCCGCCCCCATCCAGCCCGTCTATGACCCCGACAACCCCTCATGGCAGCGGGCCATCGCCTACGTCCTGGCAGAGGAACATCTCCCCGCCTTCCGTGAGGCGGCGAACTCACTGCGCACGGTGCCGTGGTCGGTCGAGAACCGCGAACTCCACGAGGCCCGCAAGCGAGCGGAGCAAGTCGAACGCGAGGCACGGGGGAACTGGGGAGACGAGGATGCGCCATCTGCCCTGGCCCGACCCCAGGGGTGGGGGTCCGACGACGACGCACCGCGGGCGCTGGCCCCGGACGACGACGGCGAGGGCTCGGACGGTGAGGACAGATGACGCCGGTCGTCTTAGGGGGTTGCGCGGCTAACCCTCCGCTCCCGGAAAGTCGGCGCGGCCCGTCACCCCGGCGGACCATGACCGCCACCTCGCAGGAGTGATGCCGCCATGCCCGCCCTCGTCTCCCTCGCCCTCGACAAGGGCCTGGATCTTCTCGGCACGGCCCTGGGCCAGTGGCTGCCCGTCGTGCTTCTGGTCGCTGCCGCCGCCGGCACCTGGCTGTTCCGACGGAGCCGGGGCACTCAGCCCGAGCCGCCTCGCATCCGCCACTTCACCCTCCTGCGCACCGAGGCTGCCGACGGCACGCCCGTACGGTACGAGACCACCCGGCCCACGGGAACCAAGATCACGCCTTGGGTTGACGGCCGTCAGCGCCTGTACGAACTGACTGACGTACAGCTGGAGGACGGAACCTATGCAGCCGAGCCCCTCGACCATTTCTGACCAGCAAGCAGCAACTGCGGTTCGGGCACACGCCCTTCACCTCATGATCGCCAACAGTACGCTTGTGTTGTCTATCCCCCATACGGGTTCAACAGGACAGGACACCATGGACAAGGACGCCAGGTTAGGCGCGGACAGCGCGCCACCCGCAGACCGCCGCTCCACGGCTATGGCAGTGGGCGCACCGGTGAGACTGACGCCCATGGGCGCTTCGTACGTGCCTGCCTGGGAAAAGGTGACCAGTGTTTCGGTCATCGCCTTCACCGCCGAGGGGACGATGGTGGTCGCCGACCTCGATCGCGGCCTGGACCTGCCGGGTGGACACACGCAGCAGCATGAGCGGTGCGGCGAGGAGACAGCCCGGAGAGAGGCGTGGGAGGAGACTCGCGTTCTCGTGGACGGCCTGGTCCCCATCGAGGTCATCGAGTCCGACTACTTCGGCGCCGACGACTTGACCTACATGATTGTCTACGGCGGGCTGTGCCGTCATCTGGCGCCCTGGACGCCCGGGGACGACGAGTCCCGGGGACGCCTGCTGATGGCGCCGGAGGCCTTCTTGTCCCGCTACACCGCCGGGGACCCGGAGCTCATGACCCACCTGGTGACTACCGCGAAGGCCCGCATCGCGCCCTGCACTGCCTGACACCCGTACCGAAGCGAAGGATTGCTCCCATGACCGAACTGGACCCCCGCCAGCACCTGCTGAGCAGCCGCCGACACCTGCGGGACGCCTCCGGAACCGCCGTATCCCGGCCTGTCAGCTTCGCGGAGGAGGCGGCCGAGCAGCGCGAGAACCTGTCCGGCGGGCTCGATGACGCGCGCGCCACCATCACCGGCACCGAAGCACTGGCGAGCGCGGCCCTGCTGAAGGAGTTCGCCGCCCGGTTGCGGCACGACCTCACACACGGGGCGATCGCCCCGGACGCCGAGGAACTCGCGCAGGTCGCCACCGACCTCGCCGAACGTATGGCCAAAGCCGGGGGACTCACCGACTGATGCGCATGCTCACCCTCTCCACGGCATGGGCGGGCCACAGCGGCGGCGTCACCGTCAACCGCGAACTGTCGATCGCTCTTGCCGAGATGGGCCACGACGTCACTGCACGCGTCAGCGTGCCCAGCCCCCCGCACCCCCGTGTCCGGGTGCAGGGCCTCGAACCCGTCCTGGGCGTCCCCGACGAACGCGGGCAACTGCTGCGGGCAGACGGTCTGCCGCGCAACGTCGACGTCATCGTCGGGCATGGACGCTTCACCGGTGGAGCCGCCTCCTACCTGCGCGACCAGTTCTACCCGCAGGCCAAGGTCGTGCACATCGTGCACGCCCTCACCGACGAGCTGGACCGGCTCCGGGACGACCCGATGCAGGCGACCGAGCACGCCAACACCGAAAGACTCCTCATCGGGAAGGCCGACGTCGCCATGGGCCTCGGCCCGCTGCTCACCGACGACGCCGCGCGCCTGGCACGCATGGCCCCGACTCCCACGCTGGTCGCCGAGATGCCACCAGGTGTGGTCCTGGGCGACCCGCCCGCACTGGCACCCTTCCAGACCCGTCTCAACCTTCTCCTGTTCGGACGGGCCGACGACCCGCTGAAGGGGGCGAGCCTGGCGGCCCAGGCTGCCGGCCGACTCCATGCCGAGGGCATCGACCTCCAGATGACCGTGCTGGGAGCACAGCCCGCCCAGATACGCGCCCAGGAACGAGCCCTGTCGGACCTCGCCCAGTTCCCCGTCAAGGTCAAGCCGTTCACCCCGGACCGTGCCCTGATCGAGGCGGAGATACGCGGAGCCGACCTGGTGCTCATGCCATCGAGACATGAAGGGTTCGGCCTGGTCGCCACCGAAGCTGCCGGATTCGGCGTAGCCGTCGCGGTGGCCAGCAACACCGGCGCCGGCATGTTCTTCAGCGATGCCCGCCGTGTACCTGAGCACCTGGGCCGGACATGCGTCGTCCAAGCGCCCCCGCATGCCGACGACCAGCAACTGGTGTCGCTGTGGGCCCAGCACATCAAGGATCGACTCAGCCCTGACGCATTGACGCAGACCCGCGCCCGGGCTCGGGAACTGCGGGACTTCCTCGGCCAGAACTACACCTGGAAGCATTCAGCCCAGGCCATGGACGCAAGCATTGCCCAGCTGGCGGCCGGGCCGGCCAGAACCATCAGCGCTGCGGCTGCCAGATCTCGGTCTGCCAGCACCACGGCCAGTCAACGCCAACAGCCGACTGGCGCCGAACAGCCTGCTCACCTTCGCCGTACGACCAGCCCCCCGCAGCCCACACGTCGCCCGACCCGATGACCAGGCCCCGCCCGTCGGCTGCGCGGCCCGCTCCCGGTCGACGACGACCCGGGCGGCCGGTGGGCGGAACCGGCCCGCCGCTCCCGGCGGCGAACAGCCGTCCCACCTGCGCCGCTCCGGCCCCGACCAGGGCCGCGGCCGCAGTCCGCGGGCGTAGGTGCCTGTACCGGCCTCTACTGGTGGGCTCGCGTATTCGGCTCAGGCCGGTCCCAACCAGCGCTATCCCATGACGCCGAACGCTACGGCGCGGTTATAGAAGAGCTCGACGCAAGCCGTACCCGGTACGAGGTTCCAGATGACCGTCGCTACGTGGCCTGACGATAGGTCCGTGACCTCGGTGACCATCTGGACTACGTCGCCGGGCTTTACGTCCTTGAGCTCGGTAACGACCCCGTCCACGAAGAGGATCGTGTCGACGACACGCTGCCCCTTCGTGCTAAGCACGCCAGGCACCCCAGCGACAATCCCAGCGACGTCCTTCAGACATCCCACTGTGTCCGCCGCGAACTTCAGCTGATCCAGTTCCCCTGGACTGAACGGATGTTCCGGCACAGATATCGTGCCGAAGGTGCCGCAGAAGGGGCCACCGTCCTCCGCCGAGACCCAAGGTCGTCCCACGGCCTCGCATGCCTGTCGATCCGATACTCCGCCACCGGTGGTCGGGGTGGTCTGGGTGGTCGGGGTGGTCGGTGCACAGTTGGCACCCGGGATCGTCAACCTGGTTCCCGGGAAGATCCAGTGACCATGGTCACTCGCCCCGAGCACTGGCGACTCGGGGTGCTCGCGCGCAGACGCCTCGATCGCCGCCTGGTTGGTGTCGTAGACCTCGGTCCACCGCTCGGGATCACCCAGGTACCTGGCAGCGATGTCCCAGAGCGTGTCCCCGCTCACGACCGTGTGGGTGGTACAGGTCTCCTCGTGAGGCCCGGTCGCTTCGCCGAGTACCGACGGCTGCTCCTGCGTTGGGGAGGTGCTGGGCGTGGACGGCGCCGAGGTGGCCGGCGACGGGGACGTCGGGGTCGCTGGGGGTGACGAAGGTGGCTCGGTGGTGTGCGTGTCGGACGGCGTGGGCGTCGGCGCCGGGGTGGTGTGCGTGTCGGACGGCGTGGGCGTCGGCTGAGCCAGGGCTGTGTAGCTCGACGAGAGGACGATGGAGCCTGCTGCCAGGGTGCTGACAGTCGCCAGGGCTATGCGGCGGCCCGCGTGTATTCGGGGTGCCTGTCTCGACTTCCGTGGCATGGATGACCCTCCTGAAGAGTCGCTTAACGTCATCAACCGATTACGCTAAGCGACTTACTTGGGGGCGTCCTTCCGTGGTAGCCCGGATGGGGCAACCACCCCGAACAGGCCGATCGGGCGCCCTCCCCCGAAGGTGAACCGCTGCGATGGACGGCCATGATCAGGACTTGGCGCTAATGACTTTTCCGTTGTTCCAAGCGCCGCCAATTGCATCCGATGCGAACTCGCCACGGTTCGCGAATCGTCGTGGGCAATGGCGCCCACCAGCGTGCTGACCATGGAAGTTGGCCCGGTCTGCTGTGGCGACGGTAGCGACAGACATGAGGGCGACACCACCTGGTGTCACTCGTCCGGCTGACTGACCTGCGGTTTGCCCGTCGACTCGCATCAGATGCGGTTTTCTCGCATACGACGCGAGTGACGGAGGGTGGTGGACCGGTGGGGTTCAACGGGTCGATCCCAGGTGCGGCACGACTGCACCTGGTTGACGGAGTCGCGCTGCTGCGGCCTGAGGAACAGGTCTTCACTGCGATGCTGACCGGGTTCGCCAACCAGCAGCTCGCGCGGAATCTGGCCCGGACGACGGTGGAGGGCAGGGAGAACACGGTCAAGGCGTTCGCCACGTACGTGAACACCTACCCGTGGCACTGGACGCCGGCGATGGTCGATGAGTGGCTCGGTGACCTGCGCTCGCTGCGGGACCTGCGCCGTTCCACGATCCGGTCTTACTCGGAGGCCGTCCGGGCGTTCTGCCACTTCGTTACCGACCCGCTCTACGACTGGGCGGCCACGTGCGAGGAACGGTTCGGCACCCACCCGGTCCAAGTCGTTCACGAGTGGAACACCGCGGTGCACGTCCAGGACAACGAGGCCGACGCGAAGAAGCGGGCTTTCACCAAGGCCGAGCTGCACGCGTTCTTCGAGCACTGCGACGACGAGGTCGCCCGAATCAGGGCCTTCGGCCGCAAGGGCTGGCTGCCGGCATTCCGTGACGCCACCCTGTTCAAGACCGCCTACGCCTACGGGCTGCGGCGCAACGAGACGCGGATGCTCGACGCCGCCGACTTCGGCCGCAACCCGCACGGCGCCGAGTACGGCGAGTTCGGCCGCTGCCAGGTCCGGTTCGGCAAGGCCAAGAAGGGCTCACCGCCCAAGCGCCGCGGCGTGCTGACCGTGTTCGGCTGGACCCCCGATGTCCTGGACGAGTGGTTCACCGAGGTCCGCCCGCTACTCGGCACCGACAGCAACCCCGCGGCCTGGCCTTCCGAGCGCGGGCTGCGGATCGGCTGCCAGCGCATCAACTCCCGCTTCATTGCATACCGCAAGGCCCTGGGACTGGACGACGGGCTGGACTACCACTCCTTCCGAAGGTCCTACGTCACCCACCTCATCGAGGACGGCTGGGATCCCCGCTTCGTCCAGGAACAGGTCGGCCACGAGCACGCCAGCACCACGTCCATCTACACCTGCGTCTCCTCGGACTTCCGCACCCGCACCCTGCGCCGGCACCTGGACGCCACCGTCGCCGCCGCCCTCCAGGCCCAGAACGGGAGGCAGGCATGAAGCGCAAGGTCGGCTACACCTGGCGGTTGCGTGAGGTGATGGCCCAGCACCGCATCTTCACCGCGACCGAGCTGGTGCCGCTGCTGCGCGAGCGCGGCATCGACCTGTCCGCCTCCCAGGTCCACCGCATGGTCTCCGGGACACCGGAACGGCTGTCGCTGCAGGTCCTGTCCGCGCTCTGCGACATCCTGTCATGCACCCCGGCCGACCTGGTGGCCACCACCGCCGAGAACGCCGGTGTCCGCAAGACCGCCACAGGTGACCTGCCCACCCCGCCCGCGAACGTCGCGAAGCTGCGGCCCCGCGCGGCCCGCATTCTGCCCGACGCATGAGCCGCACCTACGCCACCGACGAGCAGTACGAACGTTGGTACATGGCCGAGTGCTGCCGCTGCGACCAACGCAGACATAAGGCCGGCACCTGGCCGGACGGATACGTCTGCCGGACCTGCTCGGACCGCGCGGTGCGAACGCGAGGCACCTGCCCCGGATGCGCCCAGGACCGTGCCCTCCCCGGGCGTCACCCCGCCGACGGCTCCGCGATCTGCACGACCTGCGCGGGCTTCTCCCAGACCTTCGACTGCTCGCGCTGCGGCTTCGAGGGCAAACTCCTCGGCGGCCGGCTCTGCGAACGCTGCACCCTCACCGACCGGCTGACCGCCCTCCTGGACGACGGCACCGGCCGCGTCCGCCCCGCGCTGACGCCCCTGCTCACCCTGCTAGTGGCGATGGACGAGCCCAGAAGCGGCCTAGCCTGGCTGGCGATGCGTCGTGGCCAGCCGGGAAACGCCTCGCAGCTACTGCAGCGGCTCGGTCTCGGCGAGATCCCTCTGACCCACGACGCCTTCCACGAACTGCAGCCCTGGAGGGCAGCGGCTCATCTGGAAGAACTCCTGATGGCCAGCGGAGTCCTGCCCGCCGTCGACAAGTACATCTGCTCCTTTCAGCGATGGCTGCCCGGCCATCTGGCCGACATCGCCGATCCCGAGCACGTCAAGACGATCAAACTCTTCGCGACCTGGCACGTCCTTCCGCACCTACGGGAACGGGCCGATCGGAGCCACATCACACCGAGCGTCCGCCGCTTCGCAGCCGAGCAGATCAAGCACGCGACCATCTTCCTGCGGTGGCTCAGCGCCCGGGACAGCACCCTCTCGTCCTGCGGCCAGCTCGACATCGACGCCTGGTTCGCCGAGAACACCGAACACGGCCGCACCTGCCTGAAACCCTTCCTCAACTGGGCCATGCAGAGCCGCCGTTGTCCATGCTCCCTGTCCATCCCCACCATGAAGGTCTCCCGACGACCCGCGCTGAGCGAGGACGAGCGCCTGGCCGCACTCGGCCGGTTGCTGACCGACGCAGACACCCCGATGCGCCTCCGAGTCGCCGGCGTCATCGTCCTCCTCTATGCACAACCCCTGACCCGGATCGTCCAGCTGACGGTCGATGATGTGCTCCACGACGGAGAGAGCACGCTTCTGCGGCTCGGGGAGCCTGCCTCACCCGTCCCCGCACCAGCGGCAGCCCTGCTACTGGCATACATCGCGGACCGCGACAACATGAACACCGCCACCAATCAGGCATCCCGCTGGCTCTTCCCCGGCCGCCGGGCCGGACGGCCGGCCCGTCCCGACCACATGTCCTCACTCCTGGGCGAGATCGGCATCCCGGTCGCAGCCGCCCGCGGCGCCGCCATCCGGCAACAACTCCTCGAACTTCCCGCCCCCGTCGTCGCGGACGCCCTCGGCTACCACGACAAAACCACCAGCCGCCTCCTCAGAGAAGGCGGCGGGAGCTGGAGCCGATACGCCGCGGGCGATCACACGCGGTCACCGGTGGGCTGGGTGCCTCGGGGAACCCGCGACAGTTGAAAACGCGAGCCACCAGTATCGCCCCCAGTCAAAGGCCCTTCAAAACACGATCAAGTGCCGACCGGCCTGCGGGCCCCCAGTGCGGCTTGCCGCCGGGTAGGCCGCGGTCCCCGTTCTGGCCCATCAGTATCAGGAACAGGCTCTTCATCGCGGCCAGCCCGTGCGCCCGTCGGATCGTTGCCTCATCCGCCTGTGCGTAACTGTTGAAGAACCGTGAGGCGCCCTCCGTGGGGAGCAACACCCAGGCGGCGGCGAGGTCCCACGCCGGGTCGCCGGCGAAGACGTCCCCGAAGTCGACGACGCCCGCCAGTGTGCCGTCCGCGACGACGACGTTTGCGGGATGCAGGTCACCATGCACCCACACCCGCGGGCCCTCCCACTCAGGAGCCGCAACCGCGTCGTCCCACACGGCCCGGATGTCGTCCTCGGCGAAGTGCCCGAGGTCCACAGCCCGCAGGAAGTGCTCGAAGCCGTCCGTGCACTCCTTGGGATGGCCGCCGCGGTCCGAGGCGTCCGGCGCGTCGGCGGGCGCCTCCACATGCAGCGCCTTGAGGAAGGCCGCCAGCATGTCGGCCGCGTGGTCCCCGCGGGTGATCGAGCCATGGTCCAGCGGGGTGCCGTCAACCCATGTCACGACGGTCCAGATCTTGGGGAAGCGCTCGGACGGTGCCCCGTTCCGTACCGGAGTTGGGATCGGAAGCGGCAGCCGCGAGGCCAGCACCGGCAGCCAGCGGCGCTCCTTGAGCTGCAGATCGGGGAGCTTGTCCATCCGCTGCATCCGGACGGCCAACTTGTCCCCGAGGCGCCACATCTGGTTGCCCCAGCCGCCCTCCACCTCACGGATGGGCAGTTCGGCCAGGTCCGGATGCTGTTCCCGCAGCAGGTCACGGACCAGGTCCTCGCTGATCTCAGTCTCGGATTCGATCACGCGAAGCCACAGTACTTGAGGCAGGTGGAGCCGGCCTTGCCCTTAGGAAGATCCAGTCCCCGATACCCCGCTGGCGATCACACCCCGTCACCGGCGGGCTGGGTTCCTCGGGGAACCCGCGACAGTTGAATACGCGAGCCCACCAGTACCCAGGCATGACTGGCAACACGACCTTGCGGCGGCCGCCACGGAGGCGGTACTGCTCGCCGAGGCGCTCGGGGGCCGTTGTGCTGCCGCAGCGTACCGGCCCCGGCCGACTGTCAGTGACGTACGCAAGGATCACCCCATGGTCAGCCTGTATGAGCTGCCCCCGTACCGGCGGGCACAGCTGCTGCGGCGCTGGGCGCATCAAGGGGTCGCGTTCGTTGAGGACCTGGTCCGCGATGCCGAGAAGCGGCCCTGTCGACTGCCTACTCCCCCGCCGGGGCCGCCTGGCCGGACCTTCGCGGTGCCCGGCGACGACGGCAGGTTCCACCTCGAACGGGCGGGCCGGATGCTGTGCGGGGAGGCGGCGGCCGCCGGCGCCTGGAGCCACCGCCAGCACTGCTCATGGATCGAGCGGGAGCACGGGCCGCAGGAGTGGACGGGCGGCCGCCAGGACGACCCCGAGGCGGCCTTGGCCTCCGTCGTCGCCGAGTGGCCGGTACGGACTACCGGCCCGGGCGTCGATCCGGGTACCGTCGACCGGTCGGAACGCTGCCTCGCGGGACGGTATGCGCTGCTGCACCTGTGGCCGCCGCGCCCGGCCCGTACGGCATCCATCCGGCGCCTGCGCGCCGCGCTGGTCGATGCGCTCGGCGCCGACTGCCACCTGTGCGGCCTGTACCCCGGGGCGATGGTCGATCACGACCACCAGTCGGGCCGAGTGAGAGGTCTTCTGTGCGCCCTGTGCAACCGGGTGTTGGAGGAGTGCCCTCACCTGACCGGCTGTCCCAGGGCCGACTACCTGCTCGCGCCCCCGGCTGCCGGGCTGAACCTCCTCTACCCGGCCAGCCAGCAGTGGCGGCCCAAGGAAGCCACCCGTCAGCGGGTGATCGAGCAGCTGGGCTTCGATCCCTTCGAGGGGCTGCATCCGGCCCCGTAGAGCGGAAAGCGGCGGGCCCCCACGCCCCCCTCGTGTGGGGATCGTCGGGGCCCGCCGCTGTCGGCCGCCGGATGCTCAGTCTTCGTCCGCCGGGCCGAAGACCCCGAGGCAGTCCGCGCACATGACCTTGCCGCGACGCAGCGTCCTCGGCGAGGCCCTGATGACGTTGGGCGGGTCGCACTGGCAGACGCCCTTGGCGTAGTTGCGGTCCTCCCGCTCCGGCTTCTGCGGGCCTTCCTCCTCCTCGACCTCGTCGCCGTCCTCGGTCTCGTAGCCCTCGGTGTCCAGATCGTCGTCGGCCTTCGAACCAGTCCGGGAGCGGCCGCCGCGGCCGCCGTAGAAGTTGGGCACGCGGGTGGCGTGGATCGCCGCGTCCAGGGCCTCGATCTGCTCCTTGTACGCGGCCTTGGCCTCGTCGCTCATCGTGGTGCCCGCGAAGCCGTACTTCTTCTTGAAGTAGTCGCTGACGTCGGGCTTCTGGATGAGGCCCAGCTCGGCGGCCGCCGCCTTGAACTTCTTGTTGTGGTACTGGCTGGCCGAGCAGTCATCGACTCCCCGGGCCTGGTTCAGGGCGTGGGCGCCCTCGTGGATCAGGGTCGCGAACACCTCCTCCGCGCCGCCCTGGAGCGATTCGGCGGTGACGAAGACCTCGTGGTGGACGCCGTCGCCCTGGCGCAGGCGCCAGCGTTTGGCGGAGAAGTGGGCGAGCTTCATCGTCGACTCGCGGCCGCCCGTGGCCATCGTGATGACGGCCTCGGGGACCTCCGGGTGCCGGGCGCGGATCGCTTCCCATCCGGCGATCAGTGCGGCGGTGATGGCGGCGGCGATCTCCGCGACGGGCGCGGCCGGCGGGGTGGCGACGTCTTCCGGAGAGGCAGCGGGGGCCGGGACGAGGGCGGCGGTGGCGGTGGTCATGGATCAACCATACCCAGAAACTCACCTCTTAAGAGGTGAGTTTCTGGGGTGAGTTGGCCGTGTCGTCCGTCACGCGTCCCCGGATGTAGGGGAGTTGGCGGCCGGAAACGGGGCCGAGGGCCGCCGGGTCAGGTCCGGCGGCCCTCGGGTCTAGCGGCAGGTCAGGAGGCGGCGGCGTGCGGCGTGGGGACCTCGGCGAGTGCGGCCCCCCGGGTTATCTGGGGTTCGGGGCGCCTTTGCCCAGTTCAGGGTGCTGATGCCGAGTGCAGGCATGTTAGGCAAGTACCACTTGGCATGTCCGAGGAAGGTGTTTCGATCGAAACACTTCCTGGACTCGCGTTCGGCGCTGGCCGGTATGCCCATGAAGTGGTTCGGTCGAACCGCTTCCTGCACTCATGTTCGGCGCGTCCCGGCGGTATCTAGGGGCCGACAGTTTCTGCGCAGTTCAAGAGCCTGATCGACGGTGCAGGCAAGTAGGGCACGTAGCCGGAATCGGTTCGGTCGAACCGTTTGCGAGGCTCGGTCAGACCGGGTCAGGGCAGTCAGCGTTTGACGCGGTTGCGGATGGCGAGGACGGCCAGACCCAGGAGGACGGGTTCGGTCAGGCGGGAGGTCATCTCGATGTAGGTGCCGGCGGTGGTCAGGTCCTGTCCGGAGGAGCGGAACACCACCGAGTTGAGGGTGACGTTCAGGGCTTTCTCGAAGCGCTCGCCGGTGAACCGGTTGCCGGTGGGGTTCTTCGGATCGTCCTTGTCGATCTCGAAGGTGACCTTGCCCCCGCCGGCCGGGACGGTGCCGGTCACAGTCTGCTTCGGGGTGTCCTTCGCGAGGCCGACGGCCATCAGCAGGACGATGGTGAGGAGCATGGCCGTCCCGAGCCAGGCCAGGGCCCGGGAGGCGCGCAGGCCGTAGCCGGACAGCGCCCAGTACGCGGTCAGCAGCCCCCGTTCACTGCGGGGGATGTCGTCGGCATGGCGGCGCATCTCCATCTCCCCGTAGTAGAAGTCCGCAGCCCCCGGCTCGTGCTTTCCGTCCTCGAAGGCCTTGCGCAGCGCCCGGTACACCGGAGCCAGTTGCAGCGGCCCCGCCCGCCCGGCGCCGAGGGCCCAGC
>NZ_POUC01000689.1 GCF_002891435.1 Streptomyces cahuitamycinicus | reverse complement strand
GTTCCACACCGGTCACTTCGTCCTCCTCCCGTCCCGCACGTCCCCGCCCGATCCCGCGGGTGACCGCCGTCCCGTCGACCGGGGCAACCGCCCCGTGTTCCTCACACGCTCACCTCGCGGCAGGCCCGGTAGAAGTCCTTCCAGCCGTCACGCTCCCGGACCACCGTCTCCAGGTACTCCTGCCAGATGACGCGGTCCGCCGCCGGGTCGCGGACCACCGCGCCGAGGATGCCCGCGGCGACGTCGGCCGGCCGCAGCACGCCGTCGCCGAAGTGGGCCGCCAGGGCCAACCCGTTGGTGACGACGGAGATCGCCTCGGCCGTGGACAGCGTGCCGCTGGGGGACTTCAGCTTCGTCCGCCCGTCGGAGGTGACCCCGTCGCGCAGCTCGCGGAATACCGTGACGACCCGGCGGATCTCGTGGAGCCCGTCGGGGGCGGCCGGCAGGTCGAGGGAGCGGCCGATCTGGTCGACGCGCCGCGAGACGATGTCGACCTCGGCCTCGGGGCTCTCCGGCAGCGGCAGCACCACCGTGTTGAAACGGCGGCGCAGGGCGCTGGACAGGTCGTTGACCCCGCGGTCGCGGTCGTTGGCCGTGGCGATCAGGTTGAATCCGCGGACCGCCTGCACCTCCTGGCCCAGCTCCGGTATCGGCAGCGTCTTCTCCGACAGGATCGTGATGAGCGTGTCCTGCACGTCGGCCGGGATACGCGTCAGTTCCTCGACGCGGGCCGTCATGCCGTCGGCCATGGCCCGCATGACGGGGCTGGGCACGAGGGCGTCGCGGCTCGGGCCGTGGGCGAGCAGCTGCGCGTAGTTCCAGCCGTAGCGGATGGCCTCCTCCGGGGTGCCGGCGGTGCCCTGCACCAGCAGCGTGGAGTCGCCGCTGACCGCGGCGGCCAGGTGCTCGGACACCCAGGTCTTCGCCGTGCCCGGGACGCCGAGCAGGAGCAGGGCGCGGTCGGTGGCGAGCGTGGTGACCGCGACCTCGACGAGGCGGCGCGGGCCGACGTACTTGGGACTGATCACCGTGCCGTCCGGCAGGGTGCCGCCGAGCAGGTACGTCGCGACGGCCCAGGGCGACATCTTCCAGCGGGCGGGGCGCGGCCGGTCGTCCTGAGCGGCCAGCGCGGCGAGTTCACGGGCGAAGGCGACCTCGGCGTGCGGTCGCAACGCCTGGGTCGGTGCCGTCTCCCCCGCTTCGACGGACGTCGGCTCCACGGACACGGTCATGGCAAAGTCCCCCTCCAGCTCGGCCGGTTCGGATCTGTCGCCAACGTTGCACCACACCACTGACAATGCGTTCCGACCTGCGGAGATGCCCTGCCGGAGCCGCTGGCGGACCCGATTGTCAGTGGCGGGATCTACCTTCGGTGACATGACTCACCAGGGGGCGCGCTGGACCGCGGACCAGGTGCTGGCACTGGCGCCTGACGCGGCATCACGCAAAGCGGGAAGCAAACTCGGGGCGGCGGGGCCGTGGTCCGAGGCGGGGAGTTGCGACGAGGGGACGGTGTGGGGGCTGTGCAAGGGCAGCGGAAGCAAGCCGTATCAAACGATCGTGGACATGGCGGGCGCAGCCGGGCCCGCGTACAAGTGCAGTTGCCCGAGCCGCAAGTTCCCGTGCAAGCACGCGCTGGGGCTGTTGCTGCTCTGGGCCGCCGACGACGCGGCGGTGCCGCCGGGGCAGGCACCAAAGTGGGCCGCGCAGTGGACAGCGGGGCGGCGCGAGCGCGCGGAGGCGAGGAAGGCGGATGCCGGCTCCGGTGCGCCGTCCGGGGCCGCTGACCCCGAGGCGGCGCGACGGCGGGCGGAGCGCAGGGCCGAGCGGGTCTCGGCGGGCGCGGTGGAGCTGGAGCAGCGCCTGGTCGATTTGCTGCGCGGAGGCCTGGCGACCGCGGAGCAGTCGGGGTACGGCCTCTGGGAGGAGACGGCGGCCCGCATGGTCGACGCCCAGGCACAGGGGCTGGCGGGCCTGGTGCGGGAGTTGGGGGCGATCCCGTCGACCGGCCCGGGCTGGCCGGTGCGGCTGCTGGAGGAGTGCGCGCTGCTGCATCTGCTGGGGCGGGGCTGGCTGCGCCGCGAGCGGCTCCCGGCCGGCCTCGCCGCCACGGTCCGCTCCCGCATGGGCCTCCCGGCCTCCGCGGACGGCCCGCCGCTGCGCGACCGCTGGCTGGTCCTCGCCCAGTACGACACGACGGACCCGCGCCTGACGACCCGCCGGATCTGGCTGCACGGCGCCGACTCCCGGCGCACCGTGCTGCTCCTCTCCTACGGCGCGGTCGGCCGCGCCCCGGAGCCGGCGCTGCCGGTGGGCCTGAGTCTGGAGGCGGAGGTGTCCGCGTACCCGGGCACCGGGCAACCACGAGTGGCCCTGGGCGAGCAGTTCGCCCCGCCCGCCCCCGCGGCGATACGTCCGCCGGGGCTGACCACGACCCAGGCGGCCGCCCGTTACGGCGACGCCCTGCGCGACGACCCGTGGCTGGAGTCCGTCCCGGTGACGCTGGACCGGGTCGTTCCCACGCCGGACGGCGAGTCCTGGCAGCTGGCGGACGCCGACGAGGACGCGGCGTTGCCGCTCACTCCCGCCGCGCGCTCCCGGCCCGGCCTGTGGCGGCTCGTCGCCCTGTCGGGCGGGGCCCCGGTCAGGGTCTTCGGCGAGTGCGGCCACCAGGGCTTCACGCCGCTGACGGCCTGGCCCGAGGGCCCGGGCGACGCGGTCGCGCTGTGCTGACCCGGCGGCAGCGGTCCCGCCC
>NZ_POUC01000688.1 GCF_002891435.1 Streptomyces cahuitamycinicus | reverse complement strand
CCCTAGAGTTCGTCGGCAGCGTCAGATGTGTATAAGAGCCAGGTTCCCGCCGGCCACTGGGTGGCCCGCCGGGACCGGTGCTGTTCCGGTCCCGGCGGCCGCCCTGGCGGGCTACTTCTGGTAGGCGGGGATCAGTTCGCGCACCTTCTCCTCGCCGATGCATCCGCCCTCGTGGCGGTAGGCGGACGGCGGGTTGCCGTTGCGGCCGCGGTGGTGGCTCCAGTACCGGACGCCGGACCAGTCGCACAGCTCGCACCGGAGGTACCAGGGGTTGTCCGACCCCGGGAAACCGTGGAGCACGGCCCGCCAGTGGTGCTCGGTCAGCCCGGCGAACGCGACGTGGGCGCCCGCGATGTTGCGCGGGCTGGCGGGCATCCGGGGGTGCAGCAGGGGCACCGGGCCGTCCAGCGGCTTCGGGGCCTCGGCACGGATCTGCTCCAGCGCGACGGCGCTGACGCGACCGGCGGCGTACTCCTCGGCGAGGTACGCGGCCGCCATGTCGATGCCCTTGGTGCCGGTCGGCGGGCGGCGGAGGTTGTGCTCGCCCTCGGTGGTGACGACCAGCCAGTCACGGTGCCAGCGGTAGGCCTGACCGATGACCCGGTCCTCGCCGATGATCACGGGGTAGCGGCACTCGATGTCCGGCTCGCCGATGCGGGTCTTCAGGGTGGTGGCGCTCATGGACGTGCTCCTGGTTCGTGGAAGGGGCCCGGCGGGGCGGTCGCGCTCTCCGCCGGGCGGCCTGCGGATCGGGTCAGACCTGCGGGGTGGGCAGGGACGCGTGCCAGCAGACGGGGACGCCGAGGACCATGCAGCCGTGGCGCATGTGGGCGGCGTGTTCGAGGTGCTCAAGGCACAGGTCGACGGTCCAGAAGTCCCGGGGCCCGGCGGGCAGGGAGATGTACGTGCAGGCCTCGGGGTCGTCCTGGGCGGCCTGGGCGGCCTCCACGGTGGGGTAGACCTGTCCGTCGGTGCTGCCGTCCTCGATGCGGAAGGCGACGATGCCGCCCTCACCCTCGGGCAGACCGGCTGTGAGCTTCTCGATCTCGTCGTACATGAGCATGGCCGCCTGGTCTTCCGGCTCGGCGAGCATCAGCACGCACTGGGCGTAGAAGAGATCGCCGGTGGCGGTGAGCAGCCGGGTGTAGAGGTCGGTGCGCTCCACGCCGGTCAGACGGCGGATGCCGCGCCGGGTAAGGAAGTCGTCGGCGGTCTCGACGACGTCGCCCGCGTACGGGAAGGGCCCGTGTTCGTCGCTCAGCTGGCCGTTCTCCCACAGCTGGAGGGAGTAGGCCTCCCGGCTGGCGTCGTAGACCGGGTGGAGCTTGGTCGGGGCGCCGTCGCGCTTGCCGAGGTCGAAGGTGAGGTCCATGGCTGGGTCTCCGTGTTGAGGTGGTCGGTGTGGTGGGGCCCGGCGGGCGGACAGGGATTCCCGTCCCGTCCGCCCGCCGGGGCGTCGGTGCTCAGCTGGAGCTGTCGCCGAATCCGGCGCCGGTGAAGGCGAGTTCGTCGGCGTAGAACACGTCCGTCAGCTCCTCGAACGCCATCTGCTCGGCGAACTCGCGCATGGCGAGCGCGGCGGCGTGGCCGTGGCTGACGGCCTGGTAGGTGCGGAACTTCAGCGGCGACTGCGAGTCGTCGCACGCGGCGGTGAGGTCCTCGCGCTGCACGTACCGCTCGACCTCACTGTCGGCGGCGCGCTGCACCTCGACGACGTAGCGCTTCAGCTCCTCGCCGGTCTTCCAGACGGGCCAGTCGTAGACCTCCTCGTCGTCGACGATGACGAAGTAGGTCCCGGGCTCCTTGGTGAGGTTCACGCGCTGCTCGGCGCGGTCCATCTCGGCGTTCATGGCCGTTCCTTGGGTTGAGGTGGTTCGGTGGTGGGTGCCGGGGGCGGACAGGGATTCCCGTCCCATCCGCCCCCTGGCGATGCCGGGTCAGCCCCGGCGGGCGGCGACCGCGAAGGCGCGGAACTCGGTGCCGTTCTCGGCCGTCAGGACGTCGCCCCGGACGATGTCGTCGATGTGCAGGGCGATCTCGCCGGTGCGGAAGCCGTGCCTCTGGAGCTGAGGCCACAGGAGGTTGGCGACGTCCCGCAGCTCGACCGTGTCGTCGCCCTCGCCGACGGTGATCCACTCCCCGCCCTTGCGGCGCATCTGGGCGACGTAGACCGGCGCCTTGGACCAGTCCGGACCCTCGTCCATGTAGTCGACGACGGCCCGACGCGCGGCGTGCGCGCCCCCGCCCGTGTGCTCGTCGACGTCGGCGAGGTGCATCAGGTCGGCGATCATGTCGCTGATCGCCGAGTTCGGGTAGGCGCCCCGGTAGAGCTCCCAGGCGAGGCGGACGCGGTCGGCGCGGTCCGGGGTGGTGGGGTCGTTCTCGGCGAAGTTCATGCCGTGCCCTTCGTTGAGGTTCTTCGGTGTGGTCGTCGTCCGGGGATTCCCGCCCCCTTTCGACGTATCTAATACTCTCACGTTTCTAGTGCTGGGTCAAACCCAAAAGCCCAGGTCAGGGCCGATTTTCGGCGAGATCGGGAGCGGTTTCCGGCCCGCGGGCGGGCGCTCGGCCACGACGATGCGGGCACGGCTGAACAGCTCGGCGGCCGCCACCACAGCGCGGCAGCAGCCGCTCCCCCTCAGCCCCTCCCGGGCGGCCGGTCTGCTCACGCTCGCGCGCCCCGCGACGGCGGCAGTACGGCGAGTGGCCCAACTCCGGCCCGTCGCACGGGATGCCGAGCCCCGCCGGGCACCCC
>NZ_POUC01000687.1 GCF_002891435.1 Streptomyces cahuitamycinicus | reverse complement strand
CTGATGGGGCGGGCGCAGAAGGGCAAGGACTCGTGGGAGCGTCCGGCCCTGCGGGGCGGACAGCGCAAGCGCCAGGTTTACATTTTCACCGAGGGCAAGGTGACCGAGCCCTCATATCTCGACATCCTCAAGGGCCAAGGCGTCCCACTCGCCGGCAAGGTCCCGGTGGAGATGCACATCGCCAACCGCAGGGCCGACAGCGGGCGCAAGCCGCTCGACCTCGTCGAGCAGGCGATCAGGCTGAAGCGCGAAGAGGACCGCAAGGCGAAGCGGGCCAAGTTGAGGGCCGAGTACCTGCCTCAGTTCTGGTGCCTCTTCGACCACGACAACTACAAGTACGTCCGCGACGCACTGGACCAGGCGGAGAAGGCAGGCATCGGCGTCGCCTTCTCACATCCGTGTTTCGAGGTGTGGCGCCTCGCGCACTACAAGCCGGTCAGCGGCTCGTTCGCCGGGGCGTGCGACGGGGCAGCCGGGCGGCTGCCGTTCCAGCGGGGGTCCCAGGATGCCAAGACCCCCAAGGTCGTTCTGCCGCATCAGGTCCTGGGGCGCTACAAGGCGGCGCGTAAGAACGCCGAGCGGATGAACGCCCAGCACGCGGCCCACGTGGATAAATGGGACAAGGACCCTTACACGGACGTGCACGAGTTCGTGGAGAAGGCGCTGCACATCGACAGCTACTGACCCTTCTCGGCCATGATCACGCGCTGATTTCGGTAGCCAGACTAATTGTGGTGGGCAGCAGTCAGGCGGAAAGGGTTCCGTGCTTGACCGCTGCAACGAACGAACTCCAGCCGGTCGGCGGGAAGACCAGAGCGGGCCCCTGGGGTGTCTTGGAGTCGCGGATCGGGACTCCGGCCGGGTAGCCGTCCAGGAATTCGATGCAGCTGCCGCCTTCGCTGCCGCTGTACGTCGACTTCCGCCAGCCGTGCAAGGAGGACGAGTCGGGGATTGTGTGTTCATTCACGGGCGTTCCTAGACCTTCGCAAATTGGCTGCGAAATGCGCCATTCCTCGGGTTCTGAGAGTTTCAGGAAGCTTTGGCCGTAGCCACCTCGCGCGCACGTCGCGCAAGTGCACGTACAGGGCTGGCAGTCGGGTGCCTACCCAGTTCGGTGCTCATCGTGCGGAAGTGGTCGTCTCCGCGGTTGGACGAGACGTGTTCGTACTCGTCCAGGAATCGTGACCAACTCTCGCAGGCCGCGTCCAGGTGACCGACACGCAGTTGGCGTTGCGCAAGAAGTGCGTAGGCGTGTACGCGACCCTGGCGTTCCTGTTTCGGCTGTAGGCGGATTGACTGTTTCAGGGCTTTGATCGAGCCTGCGAAATCCTTCTCCTCGTACAGGACGTGGGAGACATGGAAGAGGTAGGCGGTCTGGTCGTAGCCGCCGATCGCATCCCTGCGGTTGTCGGCTTTCGACAGCGCGTCCTCCGCCTCCTTCAGACGGGTGTGGGCTTGTTGCTTCAGGCCCACCATGGATGCCGAGTGGGCCTGCTGGCCGCGTAGGAACGCCACGAGACGCGGGCCCGCAGAAGGGGCTGCTTCTGCTGCGGAGTCCGCGAGTTCCAGGGCCTTGGGGCCATAGCCCAGGTTGGATGCCTGGAGGGACATGCCGCGCAGGGTCCGGCAGTAGGTGACTTGGTCTTCTGCCTCGCGTGCCAGGCCGAGAGCTTGGACGTAGTAGCGCTGCCCGAGGCCGTGGGCCTTCTCGTACATGGCCATCCAGCCGGTCAGGTACGTGAGGTCGGACGCGGCGGCCAGCATGTCCTTGCGGACAGGTTCCGTGGCCTGAGCCTGGAGCCAGGGACCGACGGTGTTGACGAGGAACGCGGACGCCATCGGCATCGCGTGCCCGGCACCGAGTCCGTCGAGGATGTCCGCGATCCGATCGGTCATGGTGCGGATCGACTGCACCTGTGAACCACCGAGACGGACGGTCTTCTTCCCAGGAGTCACCGAGTCGTTTGCCGCTCGTGCGGGGAGGGCGAACGCCGGAACCGACAGTGCGGCAGAGAAGACCGTGGCAGCCAGCACGCTGCGGCGGGATGGATCCATGGTTGCCCTTCCGAGGTCGATCAACTCCTCGACAGTGTCAGCGCTTTGGGAGCCCATGGGTGACGGTGCAGGCTCCAGGCCGGCTTCCGCGTGGGTGACGGGGCGTCCCAGCCGTGCCGAGAGGGCCTCGACGATCAGCGCCCTGGCCTGAGGTTTTGGCTGGACCCCTGCAATCCAGTGCGCGACTGCGGTGCGGTCGTACGTAAGGTCGAGCCCTGCCTGGGGGCCGAGGCGGTTCACCTGCTGCGCGAGTTGGGTCCTGGTCCATCGTGCCTGGTCAAGCAGGTCGTCCAGGGCGCGGTTGGGGGTGCGCTTCCGTGCCATGTCCTCAACTCCCGACGGCTTGCATGGTGTTCAACGACGGCGTTCACGGTGTTCACGGTCCCACCGTCTTCCAACGGTACCTGCGGAGGGTGTCCGAGCGGTTACCTCTTGCACAGGGGCCGAGTGATCTCGGCCGAAAGCAAGGACCCCCGCGACCGCTTGGGACGGCCCGGGGGCATGGCCCTCAACCACTGTGGAGTTGAGAACGTGTTGCACCATATCGCCCGTCTCGTCGAGCCGCTGCTGCGGCTCCTGTGGCCCGCCTCCGGGCGCCATTGGCACCGGAACCGGCACCGCGCCGGGGGAGGGGCGCGGCCCACCCCCGCGCCGGCCGTCCCCGTCGCTGTCTCCTATACACATCTCCGAGCCCACGAGACTAGCGCTCA
>NZ_POUC01000686.1 GCF_002891435.1 Streptomyces cahuitamycinicus | reverse complement strand
CCCCGCGCATGCCGCTCACTCCGCCCGTACGCTCGTCCGCCCTGTTCACGCCCCCATTGTCCCCGGCGCTTGCACTTTGGCAACAGCGTTGCCAAAGTGGACGGCATGACTGGCACACCCCTCGGCACAGCCCCCGGCTCGCCCCTCCGCGTCGGCCTCGTCGGCTACGGCCTCGCCGGCTCCGTCTTCCACGCCCCGCTGATCGCCGCCACGGAGGGCCTCGCCCTCGACACGGTGGTCACCTCGAACCCGGAACGGCAGCAGCAGGCCCGTGCCGAGTTCCCGGACGTACGCCTCGCCGCCACACCGGACGAGCTGTTCGCCCGGGCCGCCGAGCTGGACCTGATCGTCGTGGCGTCCCCGAACAAGACGCACGTGCCGCTCGCGACGACCGCACTGAAGGCCGGCCTGCCGGTCGTCGTCGACAAGCCCGTCGCGGGCACCGCGGCCGAGGCCCGAGAGCTGGCCGCCCTGGCCGAGGAGCGCGAGCTGCTCCTCTCCGTCTTCCAGAACCGCCGCTGGGACAACGACTTCCTCACCCTGCGCAAGCTGCTGTCCGAGGGCGAGCTGGGCGACGTATGGCGGTTCGAGTCCCGCTTCGA
This sequence comes from Streptomyces cahuitamycinicus, assembly GCF_002891435.1. Taxonomy (GTDB): domain Bacteria; phylum Actinomycetota; class Actinomycetes; order Streptomycetales; family Streptomycetaceae; genus Streptomyces; species Streptomyces cahuitamycinicus. The sequence goes on along the minus strand of NZ_POUC01000686.1, from coordinate 2,166 downwards.
GCGCTGGCGTCCGAAGCCGAAGGGCGGCTGGCGCGAGTCCGGCGACCCGGCAGAGATCGGAGGTCTGCTCTACGACCTCGGCAGCCATGTCGTGGACCAGGCCCTGGTCCTCTTCGGCCCGGCGGCCTCCGTCTACGCGGAGACGGACATCCGCCGCCCGGGCGCCGAGACGGACGACGACACCTTCATCGCGATCACGCACACCGGCGGCGTCCGCTCCCACCTCCACGTCTCCGCGACGACCGCCCAACTCGGCCCCCGCTTCCGCGTCCTGGGCTCCACCGCCGGTTACGTCAAGTACGGCCTCGACCCCCAGGAGGCGGCGCTCCGGGACGGCCTGCGCCCCGGCCCCGGCTGGGGTTCGGAGCCCGAGTCGCTGTGGGGCCGCGTCGGCTCCGGCGAGTCCCCGGTGACCGGCGGCGGCCGCCCCGAACCCACCCTCCCGGGCGACTACCCGGCTTACTATGCGGCCGTGGCGAAGGCCCTGCTGGAGGGCGCCCCGAATCCGGTGACCGCACGGGAGGCGGCCGCCGCCCTGGACGTACTGGAGGCCGCCCGTCGTTCGGCCCGCGAGAAGGTGACGGTGACGCTGTGACCCACAAGAGCAACCCCTCCCACAGCCAGGGGCTCACCCCGAAGTTCCACCCGGAGCTCACCCCGAGCCTGGAGGAGCTGGAGAAGCAGGAACGCCACCTGGTGTTCCGCCAGTTCACGCACGACGACGCCTGGGCACTCGGCTCGCTCCTCGTCGAGCTGGCCCGGGAGCGGCAGGCCCCGGTCGCCATCGACATCCACCGCTCCGGCCAGCAGCTGTTCCACGCGGCCCTGCCGGGCTCCACCCCGGACAACGACGCCTGGATCGCCCGCAAGCGCCGGGTGGTCGAGCGCTACGGCTCCGCCTCCTACCTGGTGGGTGCCCGCTTCCGCGCCAAGGGCAGCACGTTCGAGGAGTCCTCGCGGCTCGACCCCGACACCTACGCGGCCCACGGCGGCTCGTTCCCGATCACCGTCGAGGGCGTGGGCGTGATCGGCGCGGTGACGGTGTCCGGGCTGCCGCAACTGCAGGACCACCGGCTGGTGGTGGAGGCGCTGGAGCGGTTCCTGGACCGCTGACTCCCGTTCCCGGAGTGAGCCCGGAATGAGCCCGGAATGACCGGGGACCCTCTCCGGTTGGCACCTGCGTACTCGTGATCGACAACGGCGCCCACCGGAGGGACCCCACCCCATGACCACCCCGCTGAAGGAGACCGTCGGCCGGTACGGCATCTGGAGCGCAGGCCTGCGCTCGGAGGACCCGGACCGGCGCGGCGAACTCGCCGAGGCCGCCGCCGAACTGGAGGAACTCGGCTACGGCGCCGTCTGGCTGGGCGGCAACAGCTCCGCCGCCAACGCCGCCCCGCTGATCGAGGCGACCTCGACGCTCACGGTCGGCACCAGCATCCAGAGCATCTGGCAGCACGAGCCGGACGCCGCCGCCACGGCCTTCGCGGACCTGGAGTCGACCCACCCCGGGCGCTTCCTGCTGGGCCTCGGGGTGAGCCACGCCAAGCAGGTGGAGCAGTACGCCCGCCCGTACTCGGCGCTGGTCGGCCACATCGACGGCCTGGACGCCGCCGGAGTCCCGTCGGACCGCCGGCTCCTGGCCGCCCTGGGCCCGAAGTCGCTGCGGCTGGCCCGCGACCGGGCGGCGGGCTCGATCCCGTACCTGGTCACCCCGGAGCACACCGCGCACGCCCGCGAGATCCTGGGCGACGCCCCGCTGCTGGCGCCGGAGCTGGGCGTCGTCCCGGAGCCGGACCCGGTCCGCGCCCGCGCCCTGGCCCGCGAGTTCCTGGAGCTCTACCTCCCCCTGCCGAACTACACCAACAACTTCCTCCGGCACGGCTTCACCGAGGACGACCTGTCGGACGGCGGCAGCGACCGCCTGGTCGACGCCCTGTTCGCCTGGGGGGACGACCAGGCGATCCGCACCAGGATCGACGCCTTCTTCGCAGCGGGCGCGGACCACGTCGCCCTCCAGGTCCTGACCGGCGAACCCCGCGACACCCTCCCGAGGAAGGCGTGGCGCGACCTGGCTTCAGTGCTGGACTGACCTCTCAGGGGCGCGGGGAACTGCGCGACCGGCCACCAACAGCCCGCCGCCGAAAACAAGCCGCAGCCCCCACC
>NZ_POUC01000685.1 GCF_002891435.1 Streptomyces cahuitamycinicus | reverse complement strand
CAGCCGCCGGCGCGGCCTGGACGGCCCCCGGGCCGGGCGGCGCCGGAGCCCCGGAGACGGTGCACCCGCAGACGGACCTTCCGGGCACGCACTCGGGCGGCTCGGCCCCGCCGCCTCAGGCGCCCCCGCCGCCGAGTGCCCGGCCGGCCGCGGCCGCGGGCGTGCGGTTCGACCGGCCGCGGCAGCCCGACGGGGCTGCGGTGTCGCCGGAGATCTACCAGACACAGCCCGACGAGTACCTCCTCCAGGCGCCGGACCCACGGGCGTCCGCCGAGTCCGCGGCCCAGGCCGCGGGCGCCGGCGGCAAGGTCTGCGTCGCCTGCCGGGCCGGCCGCGTGGACGACGACGGCTACTGCGAGAACTGCGGCCACGCCCAGCCGCGTGAACGGGACCACATGGAGCAGGAGTCCGGCCCGATGGCCGCGGTCAGCGACCGCGGTCTGCGCCATCACCGCAACGAGGACGCGTTCGCCATCGGCACCACCACGCTGCCCGACGGCTCCCCCGCCTCCGTCGCGATCGTCTGCGACGGCGTCTCCTCGGCGACCCGCCCCGACGACGCCTCCGCGGCCGCGTCCAAGGCGGCGGGCGAGACGCTGCTGGCGGCCCTGCCGCGCGGCACGCACCCGCAGCAGGCGATGCACGACGCGATCCTCGCCGCCTCGCGCGCCGTCAACTCGCTCGCCGGGGAACCCGCGACGGTCCGCGAGCAGGCCCCCCACCAGAACGCCCCCGCCTGCACCATCGTCGGCGCCGTGGTGACGTCGGGCCTGCTGATCGTCGGCTGGGTCGGCGACAGCCGCGCCTACTGGGTGCCGGTCGACCGCAGCGCTCCCCCCGCCCGGCTGACCGAGGACGACTCCTGGGCCGCCCAGATGGTCGCCGCGGGCCTGATGAACGAGGCCGAGGCCTACGCCGACGAGCGCGCCCACGCGATCACCGGCTGGCTCGGCGCGGACGCCTACGAGCTGGAACCGCACACCGCCGCGTTCAAGCCGGACCGGCCCGGCGTGGTGGTGGTCTGCACGGACGGCCTGTGGAACTACGCGGAGGCGGCCGAGGAGATGGCCCGGGTCGTTCCGCTCGACGCCGCGTCGCAGCCCCTGCACAGCGCCCGGGTGCTCGTCGGCCACGCCCTGGACGGCGGGGGCCACGACAACGTAACAGTGGCGCTCGTGCCGTTCCCCGCCGTGCCCCAGGGGGCAGGATCGGCCTGAGGCCGCGTACGGGGACGCCTCAACGGACCGGAGGGGACCGGTCCGCCTACCGTCATCACCCCGCCGCGGCGGGGGCTTTGGAGGGGGATCGAAGCAGGCATGGCCAATTTCTCGAAGTCGAACGTGCCGCAGTTCTCGGTGGACGTGTACCAGAACGAGTACCTGCCGGAGGGCGCCGGCGAGGTCAACGCCATCGTCACGGTGACGGCGACCGGCGGTGGCACCATCGGCAGCGCGGTCGCGGCGCCCCACCTCTACTCGCCCGGCCAGGGCCCGTCCGCGGCCGTGGCGGTCATGGTCGACTGCTCCGGGTCGATGGACTACCCGCCGACCAAGATGCGCAACGCCCGCGACGCCACTGCCGCGGCGATCGACACCCTGCGCGACGGCGTGCACTTCGCGGTGATCGGCGGAACGCACGTGGCGAAGGAGGTCTACCCGGGCGGCGGGCGCGTCGCGGTCGCCGACGCCGCCACCCGCGAGCAGGCCAAGCAGGCGCTGCGCTCGCTCAGCGCGGGCGGCGGCACGGCCATCGGCACCTGGCTGAAACTGGCCGACCGCCTGCTGTCCTCCGCGGACGTCGCGATCCGGCACGGCATCCTGCTCACCGACGGCCGCAACGAACACGAGTCGCCCCAGGATCTGAAGGCCGCGCTCGAGGCGTGCGCCGGGCGCTTCACGTGTGACGCGCGCGGCGTGGGCACCGACTGGGAAGTGAAAGAAGTCACAGGGATCGCCTCCGCCCTGCTCGGCACCGCCGACATCGTCGCCGATCCGGCCGGGCTCGCCGCCGACTTCACGCGGATGATGGAAACCGCGATGGGCAAGGAGGTCGCGGACGTCTCGCTGCGACTGTGGACCCCGGTCGACACGACCGTGAAGTTCGTCAAGCAGGTCGCGCCGACGGTCGAGGACCTGACCGGCCGACGCACCGAGGCGGGCCCGCGCGCCGGCGACTACCCCCTTGGTTCCTGGGGAGACGAGTCCCGTGACTACCACGTCTGCGTCGAGGTCCCGGTCGCGAACATCGGTCAGGAGATGCTGGCGGGCCGCATCTCGCTGGTCATTCCGCAGCCCGACGGCAGCGTCCAGAACCTCGGCGCGCAGGGTCTCGTGCGGGCCGTGTGGACGGACGACATGGTCGCCTCGACGTCGATCAACCCTCAGGTCGCCCACTACACCGGGCAGGCCGAACTGGCACAAGTCATCCAGCAAGGACTGGACCTTCGTAAGTCCGGAGATATGGACGGAGCAACGGCCAAACTGGGCCGGGCCGTTCAGCTCGCGAGCGCCTCGGGGAACGCCGATACTGCGAAACTGCTTGCGAAGGTGGTGGACGTGGTCGACGCCGCGACCGGTACTGTGCGACTGAAGGCGAAGGTCGCGGAGGCTGACGAGATGACGCTCGAAACCCGGTCCACCAAGACTGTTCGCGTGAAGAAGTGACCTGGAAGAGATCGAAGGAGGGACGCGCCGACATGCCGACCTGCCCGAACGGACACCAGTCGGGTTCCGACGACTGGTGCGAGGTCTGCGGTCACCGCATGGCGGGTGCCGTGCCTCCGCCTCCTC
>NZ_POUC01000684.1 GCF_002891435.1 Streptomyces cahuitamycinicus | reverse complement strand
GGCCGAGGTGGGGGGCGCGGAGGCGGCCTGCTTTCCCTGGCCCTTCTTCTCCTCGTCCTTTCCCTTTCCCTCGCCCTCGTCTTCGCTGCCGGCGGAGGACGAACCGGCCGATGGCGGCACAGAAGCCGTCGCGTCCTCGCCTTCCGGGCCGCCATCACCGCCGGAGACCGCTGTGCCGCGCCGTCCCTCGTCGCCCGTCCCGCCCGAGGGAACAGCGACCGCGAGACCGACCCCGCAGAGGACCACGGCCGCGGCTACACCGGCGAGCAGGGCGCGGCGGGCGCGGCGGGGGCGGCGCCGCGCGGATCCTTCCGACTCCCCTTCGTCGTCCGGAGAGCCGGATTCCGACGCGAGAACGTCGGCGCCTGGAGAAGCCGTCTCCGGAGAGGTCACCTCCGAAGCGGTCACCTCCGGCGAAGTCACCTCCGAAGCTACGGTCACCTCCGGCGAAGTCACCTCCGAGACTGCGGTCCCATCCGGCGAAGTCACCTCCGAAGAGGTCACTTCTGGAGACGCCGGCTCCGAGGAGCCGCCCCCCTTCCGCACCCGCCCGGCATCCGCCAGCACCCACCGCCGGTGCAGCTCGACGAGCTCCCCCGGTGACGCCTTGCAGAGCCGGGCGAGCCGCTCCACCGGCGCGTAGTCGGTCGGCACGGCATCCCCGTTGCAGTACCGGTGCAGCGTGGACGTACTCATGTGAAGCCTCTTGGCGAGCACGCCGTAGCTCAGCCCCGAGCGCTCCTTCAACTCCCCCAACAGCGCGGCGAAATCAGCCGCGGCCGTGCCTCCCGACACCGTTCCTCCATGCCCCGTGTCCCGTTCCCCCGTTCCAGGGAATGACTGTCCTCCCTGGTCAAAGCGTGCGCGGGCGTTCCAACGTCCCGTGTCGTCCGCCGGGTCTGGCGGCCGGGACGGACCACCGCACAAGCTCTGGTCATCCAAGCACGCCGCTCCCGGACCACCGGCAGCGCGACCCGCCCGGGCCTGCTTCCCCAACCGCCTTTGTCCGAAAGGAAACGCAGTCATGCGCAAGTACCACGCCCTCCCCGTCGCCCTCCTGGCCGGCCTCGCCCTCACGGCGTGCCAGGACGGCACGGGCACGAAGGACGAGGGCGCCGCCCAGCCCGAGCCGGCCTCGGCGACGGTCACGGCGACCCACCCCGCCGATGGCGCGAACAGCGGCGGAGGCACGAGCGGCACGACCGGTACCCAGGCGGCGAAGGACAAGAAGGCCACGCAGGCCCAGACTGCCACCCAGGACCAGAAAGCCACGCAGGACCAGAAGGCCACGCAGCCCACGAAGGACAAGACGGCCGCCAAGAGCCCCACGGCAACCCGCGTCTCCTGCAACGGCTCCAACACCACCGTCACCGCGAAGCCGGTCCGCCGCCCCCTCAACCACATGCTGCTCACGGTGAAGAACACCGGCTCGAAGACGTGCGACCTCACCTACTACCCGGTGCTGCGCTTCGACGAGATGCAGTGGGTGCCGCAGCCGGTCAAGGACTCCAGGCCGCAGGCGGTGACGACCCTGGCGCCCGGCGAGTCCGGCTACGCCGGCGTCTCGCTGTCGGCGGCCGACGGCAGCGGGGAATGGGGCACGACCGCCCGCAAGCTCACGGTCGGCTTCCAGGGCCGCACGCCGAACAGCGACGGCGGCCCCTCGGCGATCCCGGACCTGCCGGCCAAGGGCGTGTACTACGACAGCACGCTCACGGTCACGTACTGGCTGCGCGATATGGACGACGCGCTGTCCTACTGAAGCCGGAGACCTACTGATCCTTGAGCTTCTGGGCCACTTCGGTGGCCCAGTAGGTCAGGATGTTGCGCGCACCCGCCCGGCGGATGCCGGTCAGCGCCTCCATGATCGCCCGGTCCCGGTCGATCCAGCCCTTCTCGGCGGCGGCCTCGATCATCGAGTACTCGCCGGAGATCTGATAGGCGGCGACGGGCACGTCCACGGCGTCCGCGACCCGGGCGAGGATGTCCAGGTAGGGCCCGGCCGGCTTGACCATCACCATGTCGGCCCCCTCCTCCAGGTCGAGGGCGAGCTCCCGCAGCGACTCACGCACATTCGCCGGGTCCTGCTGGTAGGTCTTCCGGTCCCCCTGCAGGGACGAGCCGACGGCCTCACGGAAGGGCCCGTAGAAGGCCGAGGCGTACTTGACGGTGTAGGCGAGGATGGCGACGTCCTCCCGCCCGATCTGGTCGAGGGCGTCGCGGACGACCCCGATCTGCCCGTCCATCATCCCGCTGGGCCCGACGACATGGGCTCCGGCGTCGGCCTGCACCTGGGCCATCTCGGCGTACCGCTCCAGGGTCGCGTCGTTGTCGACCCGCCCCCGCTCGTCGAGCACGCCACAGTGCCCGTGATCGGTGGTCTCGTCGAGGCAGAGATCGGACATGACGAGCAGGTCGTCCCCCACCTCGGCCCGCACGTCCCGCAGGGCGACCTGGAGGATCCCGTCCGGGTCGGTCCCGGGCGTGCCGAGCGCGTCCTTCTTCGACTCCTCCGGCACGCCGAACAGCATGATCCCGGAGACCCCCGCCGCGACCGCCTCCGCGGCGGCCTTCTTCAGACTGTCCCGGGTGTGCTGCACGACCCCCGGCATGGCGGTGATCGGCACGGGCTCGCCGATGCCCTCCCGCACGAAGGCCGGAAGGATGAGATCGGCGGGGTGCAGCCGGGTCTCGGCGACCATTCGACGCATCACGGGGTTGCTCCGCAGCCGCCGCGGCCGAGTACCGGGAAAAGATCCGTACGTCGTCATGCCCACTACGCTACGCCCGCCCCAAAC
>NZ_POUC01000683.1 GCF_002891435.1 Streptomyces cahuitamycinicus | reverse complement strand
GAGCCAGCCCCCGCACCGCGCACCGCACACCCGCTGAGCAGCACCCCCACTTGGCTGAGTTCCGCCCTGCACACCGCCGACCCGCGGGTTAGCTTGATCGTGTTTTCCGATCATCAGGGTTAGGGGCGGAACATGCCTGATGGCGCCAACGCCATCCTCGTCAGAAGGCGAAGACGCGAACAGTCGGCCGGGCCACGCACCACCCGCATGGCGCGCGGCAACCGGCCGCTCGCCGCCCTGGCCGTCGTCTTCACCCTCGCGCAGCTCGCCCTCGTGCGGCCCGTCCTGGGCCTGGGCTGGGACGAGATCGTCTACGTCAGCCAGGTCACCTCGCACCACCCCGCGGCCTTCTTCAGCGCACCCCGCTCCCGCGGCGTCTCGCTGCTGGTCGCGCCCGTCGCGTCCTGGTCGTCGTCCGTCCCGCTGCTGCGCGTCTACCTCGCCCTGCTGTCCGGCATCGCCCTCTACCTGGCCCTGCGCTGCTGGCGGGGCCTGTTCCCGACCCGCGTCCTGGTCGTCGGCGGGGCCCTCTTCGCGTCCCTGTGGGTGACGCTCTTCTACGGTCCGCAGGCCATGCCCAACTACTGGGTCGCGATCGGCGCCCTGATCAGCGTCGGCTGCTTCCTGCGAGCCCGGGCGCAGGGGCACTCCCCGGTGGTCCTGTGGGGTCTCGCGGCGGGCGCCGCGCTCATGGCGTGGATGCGTCCCACCGACGCGGCCTACGTGGCCGTGCCGCTGCTCGTCCTCGCCCTCGTGCATCGCCACTGGCGACTGCTGCTCGTGCTCGCGGCAGGACTGGCGGCCGGTGCCGTGCCCTGGGTGATCGAGGCCTACGCCGGCTTCGGCGGGCTGGGCGAGCGGCTGGCGGAGGCCTCCCGGATCCAGGGCGGTCTCGGCTGGCAGATCGCCGTCGACGACCAGTTGCGCAGCCTGGGCGGACGCGCCCTGTGCCGGCCGTGCACCGGGCCGATGCCCACCCCCCTGGTCACCCTCTGGTGGTTCGCCCTGCCCGTCCTGGCCGGCCTCGGGCTGGTCGTCGCGGCACGGGCCGGGCGCCTGGGACGGACCCTGGTCCCGCTGGCCTGCGCCGTCACGGTCGCGCTGCCGTACCTCTTCATGATCGGCTACGCGGCGCCGCGCTTCCTCCAGCCCGCCTACGCGCTGCTCGCGATCCCGGTCGCCGACGCCTTGTGGCACCTGGTCAGAACCCCGGGCGGGACCTGGCGCCCGGTGGCCGCGGCGCTCGTCCCGCTCTGTCTGGCCGGGCACCTCGCGGCGCAACTCGCCGTGCTGCACGGCGCGGTGTCCCGCAACACCGAGAGTCGCCGCGACTGGGACCGCACCGCCGACGTCCTGCACCGTCTCGGTGTTCGCCCGCCCTGTCTGCTCACCGGTCACGAGGCCATCCCCGTCGGCTACTACACCGGTTGCTCCTCCGGGGCGACGTCCGGGAACAACGAGAACATCACCGTGACCGGCATCCTGCGCACCGCGGACCGTCTCCCGGTCGCCCACCTCGCACCGGCCGGCGGCACCCCGCCCGGCTACGCCCGCTCCTGGCCCGTCCACCGGATCTCGGACCTGGACGTCCGTGTCGCACCGGGCTCCTGATGCCGCAGGCAACGTTTCCCGTCCGTCCGGCTCAGGTAGGAGTCGGTTGACGGTCACGATCGAGGGGGGAACGGCATGGCTGCGAGCGACCACGAAGGCAGGCTGGGGGAGGAGTTCTTCACTCCGGGCTCCTCGTCCTTCACGGACTTCCTGGCGGCCCACCGCCCCGAACTGCTGAGCACCCGGCGCGTCCTTCCGGACGGTGTCCGGGCCGAGGGCGCCCCGCACGGCACGACCGTGCTGGCCCTCACCTACCGGGACGGCGTGCTGATCGCGGGCGACCGGCGGGCGACGATGGGCAACCTGATCGCCCAGCGCGACCTGGAGAAGGTGCACCCCGCCGACGACCACTGCGCGGTCGCCTTCGCGGGCACGGTCGGGCTCGCGGTGGACATGGTGAAGCTGTACCAGGTCGAGCTGGCGCACTTCGAGAAGATCGAGGGCATCCCCATGACTCTCGCCGCGAAGGCCACCCGGCTTGCCACCATGATCCGGAACAACCTGGGCCAGGCCATGCAGGGCCTCGCCGTCGTCCCGCTGCTGGCCGGCTACGACCCCGCGGCTCCCGAGGGCGCACGGGGCCGCATCTTCTCCTTCGACGTCGCCGGCGGCCGCTACGAGAAGTTCGGCTTCCACGCCGAGGGCTCCGGGTCGCCGTACGCCCGGGGCGCGTTGAAGAAGCTGTACCGACCGGGCATGTCCCGCCGCGAGGCGGCCCTGGCCGCCCTGCAGGCGCTGTACGACGCGGCGGACGACGACTCCGCGACGGGCGGCCCCGACCTCACCCGCCGCATCTACCCGATCGTCTCCGTCATCAGCGAGGACGGCTTCGAGCGGCTGGCCGAGGGGGAGACGGAGGAGCTCAGCCGCGAGATGGTCGAGCAGCGGCACACCCGGCCGGACGGACCGAACGCGAGGGTGTGACCCCCGACCACGAAGGCCCGAACGCGGGGGTGACACCCGGCCGGAAGGCCCGCACGAGGGGGTGACACCCGGCCGGAAGGCCCGCACGAGGGGGTGACACTCGGCCGGACGGCCCGTCGGCGGAGTTTTCGGTTCCATGGACAAGATCTGTCACCAGCTTTACTGCACATGACTTGCAGGTACTGGAGTATGGCGCAAGGCTGTCTGCCGCAGCCGTTCATCCGACAGAAAGACCTTCCCCCGATGACGGCCGCCCCCGAGTCCACTC
>NZ_POUC01000682.1 GCF_002891435.1 Streptomyces cahuitamycinicus | reverse complement strand
ATGTCCGCCATCATCGCGTGCAAGGCGCTCAGCAGGCGTTCCAGACGCGCCGTGTACGCGTGCTCCATCGCCAGCGTGCCCGACACCCAGGCCAGTTCGGGGCGCATCGCCTCGCACCAGTCCGAGTCGAGGAGGGACTGGAACGTGTGCAGGCCGGCGCTGATGCGGCGGGCCGAGCGGCGCAGGGCGCGGGCCGCCTCGGCGGACCCCTCCGAGCCGTTCGCCCCCGACCCCGTCTCCCGGTGCAGGCGCAGCGCCCGGAGGAACTCCGTGGCCTGCGCCCGCAGATAGCCCGCGAGGGCGTCACCGGTGGGGACGGGCCCGGCGTGCCGGGACCGGGGATCCGTCGGGTCAAGGTGTTGCTGTGCCACGCCGGCGCCTCCGGGCGTCTATGAGCATCTCCTGGACGTTGCGCAGGGGCTGTCCGTCCGCGTCGGTCGCATGCCGGGTCCAGTCGCCGTCCGGGCCGAGGTGCCAGGAGGCGGTGGCGTCGGACATGCCGGTCTCCAACAGCCGGTTCAGGGCCGCCCGGTGGGCCGGGTCGGTGACCCTGACCAGGGCCTCTATCCGGCGGTCGAGGTTGCGGTGCATCATGTCGGCGCTGCCGAACCACACCTCGGGTTCGCCGCCGTTGCCGAAGGCGAACACCCGGGAGTGCTCCAGGAAGCGGCCGAGGATCGAGCGGACCCGGACGTTCTCCGACAGGCCCGCCACGCCCGGGCGCAGCGCGCAGATGCCGCGAACCCAGACGTCCACCGGCACGCCCGCCTGGGCCGCGCGGTAGCAGGCGTCGATGAGGGCCTCGTCGACCATGGAGTTGACCTTGATGCGGACGTACGCGGGGCGCCCCGCGCGGTGGTGCTGGACTTCCTTGGTGATCCGCGAGATCAGGCCGTCGCGCAGCGACTTGGGGGCGACGAGCAGCCGGCGGTAGGTCTCCCGGCGCGAGTAGCCGGACAGGCGGTTGAAGAGGTCGGAGAGGTCGGCGCCGACCTGCGGGTCGGCCGTGAGCAGTCCGAGGTCCTCGTAGAGGCGGGCCGTCTTCGGGTGGTAGTTGCCGGTGCCGACGTGGCTGTAGCGGCGGAGCATCTCGCCCTCCTGGCGGACCACCAGCGACAGCTTGCAGTGGGTCTTCAGGCCGACCAGGCCGTAGACCACGTGGCAGCCGGCCTCCTCCAGCTTGCGGGCCCACTTGATGTTGGCGTGCTCGTCGAAGCGGGCCTTGATCTCGACCAGGACCAGCACCTGCTTGCCGGTCTCGGCGGCCTCGATGAGGGCGTCGACTATGGGGGAGTCGCCCGAGGTCCGGTACAGGGTCTGCTTGATCGCGAGGACGTCCGGGTCGCCGGCCGCCTGCTCCAGGAAGGCCTGGACGGAGGTGGAGAACGAGTCGTACGGGTGGTGCAGCAGGACGTCCCGCTCGCGCAGGGCGGCGAAGATGTCCGGCGCGGACGCCGACTCGACCTCGGCCAGGTCCCGGTGGGTGCCGGCGACGAACTTGCGGTACTTCAGCTCCGGCCGGTCGAGGGAGGCGATGCGGAACAGGCCCGTCAGGTCCAGCGGCCCGGGCAGCGGGTACACCTCCGCCTCGCTGATCTTCAGCTCGCGCACCAGCAGGTCCAGGACCTCGCGGTCGATGGACTCCTCGACCTCCAGGCGCACCGGCGGGCCGAAGCGGCGCCGCATGAGCTCCTTCTCCAGCGCCTGGAGGAGGTTCTCGGCGTCGTCCTCCTCGACCTCCAGGTCCTCGTTGCGGGTGAGGCGGAAGGCGTGGTGCTCCAGCACCTCCATGCCCGGGAACAGCTCCTCCAGGTGGGCGGCGATGACGTCCTCGATGGGGACGTAGCGGCCCGGGGAGCTCTCCAGGAACCGGGACAGCAGCGGCGGCACCTTCACGCGGGCGAAGTGCTTGTGGCCCGTGACCGGGTTGCGTACGACGACGGCCAGGTTCAGCGACAGGCCGGAGATGTACGGGAAGGGGTGCGCCGGGTCGACCGCCAGCGGGGTCAGCACGGGGAAGATCTGGTGCCGGAACAGGGTGAACAGGCGGGCCTGCTCCTTCTCCTGCAGCTCGCTCCAGCGGACCAGGTGGATGCCCTCCTCCGCGAGTGCGGGGGCGACGTCCTCGTGGTAGCAGGCGGCGTGCCGGGCCATGAGCTCGCGGGAGCGGGCCCAGATCATCTCCAGCACCTCGCGGGGCTGGAGACCGGAGGCGGAGCGGGTGGCCACGCCGGTGGCGATACGGCGCTTCAGGCCGGCCACCCGGACCATGAAGAACTCGTCCAGGTTGCTGGCGAAGATCGCGAGGAAGTTGGCCCGCTCCAGCAGGGGCGTGTTCGGGTCCTCGGCGAGCTCGAGTACGCGCTCGTTGAACGCGAGCCAGCTGCGCTCCCGGTCGAGGAAGCGGCCCTGCGGCAGCTGGGGCCCGTCGTACGGCGACTCCTCGTAGGCGTCGAGGTCGGCGTCGATGTCCGGTTCCAGATCGGAGACCGCTGCCGCCACCGTGTGAGGGCGGTGGGCTGCGATGGAGCCCACGGAGGGCTGCGCGTGCTGGACCTGTGCCTGGGTGTTCGGCTGGCTCATGGACCCATTCTTCCGCGCCGCGAGCATCACGGGCGCGTCGGACAGCGCGGGCGGGAGCGGGGGTGTCACACGAGTGCTCCCGTTTCCCTCGGGCCCCTCACGGGGTGGGGAAGGCTCTGGCACGGCGGGATTCATTGGCCGAGCTTCGCAAGCTCGTCTGAATCAATGGTTACGGAGACATGACGTGCGGGATAGCGGCTGTCTATTATACACATCTGACGCTGCCGACGAACACTAGGGTGTAGCTCCCGG
>NZ_POUC01000681.1 GCF_002891435.1 Streptomyces cahuitamycinicus | reverse complement strand
CCCCCGGCCCGCCCTACTACGCCACGCGAGTGGGCCCACGCCCCCGAAGGGGCGCGGGGAACTGCGCGACCAGCCCACCACACCGCCGCAGACAAAACACAACCTGTCACGGCACCACCCGCGGAGCCCTCAGCGGCCGAGCCACACCGTCGTGTCCGGCCCGATCCGGCCGTCCTCCAGAGGCGCACTGCTCAGCAGGACCTCACCGGCCGGCAGCTCGACCGCCGCGCCGGACAGGTTGGTGACGCAGCGCCAGCCCGCGCAGCGGTCGAACCGGAGCACGCCGTCCGGGGTGTCCGCCGCCCAGGTCAGCTCCTCACCGTCGAGGAGTTTGCGGCGCAGCCGCAGGGCCGTGCGGTACAGCTCCAGAGTGGAGCCCTCCACCCCGTCCTGGGCCTCGACGGCGTAGGCGGCGAAGCCGGGCGGCTGCGGGAGCCAGGCCCCGCCGGGCCCGAAGCCGTACGACGGTCCGGACGTCGTCCACGGCAGCGGCACCCGGCAGCCGTCGCGGCCCTTGCGGACGTGACCGGTCTGCTCCCAGATCGGGTCCTGGAGCACCTCGGTGGGCAGGTCGGCGACCTCGGGCAGGCCGAGTTCCTCACCCTGGTAGACGTACGCCGAGCCGGGCAGCGCCAGCATCAGCAGCGTGGCCGCCCGGGCTCGGCGCAGCCCGGCCGCCTCGTCGACGGCCGGGGCGTGGCCGCCGGAGAGCAGCCAGGCGTTGAGGTCGGTGCCGGGCGGCAGCGTCAGCCGGGAGGCGTGCCGTACGACGTCGTGGTTGGACAGCACCCAGGTGGCCGAGGCGCCCGCCGCCCGGGCCGTGGCGAGCGAGTCGGTGATGACCTGCCGCAGCTCCCCGGCGTCCCAGCCGGCCTGGAGGTACTCGAAGTTGAAGGCCTGCCCGAGTTCGTCCGGACGGGCGTACAGCGCACGCCGTGCGCCGGGTACCCACGCCTCGGCGACGGCCATCCGGGGCGGGCGGTAGGCGTCGAGGATCTTGCGCCAGTCGCGGTAGATCTCGTGCACGTCGTCACGGTCGTAGAAGGGGTGGGTGCCGGGCGGCAGCGCGGTGAGCGCCTCCTCGCGGCTCAGCTCGGGACGGCCGAGGTCGCGCAGGGGTTCGCTCAGGTCCTTGACGAGGGCGTGGGCGACGTCGATGCGGAAGCCGTCGACCCCGCGGTCCGACCAGAAGCGCAGGGTGGTGCGGTAGTCGGCGCGGACCTCCTGGTTCTCCCAGTTGAGGTCGGGCTGCTCGGGGGCGAACAGGTGCAGGTACCACTGGCCGTCGGGCACCCGTTTCCAGGCGCTGCCGCCGAAGACGGACTGCCAGTCGCTGGGCGGGAGTTCGCCGTGCTCGCCGCGGCCGTCGCGGAAGACGTAGCGGTCGCGGGCCGCCGAGCCGGGCCCCGCGTACAGGGCCTCCTGGAACCATGCGTGCCGGTGCGAGGAGTGGTTGGGCACGATGTCGACGATGACCTTCAGGCCGAGGCGGTGGGCCTCGGCGACCAGCGCGTCGAAGTCGTCGAGGGTGCCCAGGCGCGGGTCGACGCCCCGGGGGTCGGCGACGTCGTAGCCGCCGTCGGCGAGCTCGGACGGGTAGAAGGGGCTCAGCCACAGGGCGTCCACGCCCAGGGCGGCGAGGTGGGTGAGGCGGCGGGTGATGCCGCGCAGATCACCGAGTCCGTCGCCGTCGGCGTCGGCGAAGCTGCGGGGATAGATCTGGTAGACGACGGCCTGGCGCCACCAGTCGGGATCCCGGGACGACAGGTCGAGGGTCGAGCGCTCGGTCACGCGGTCTCCTTCGCAGGGCATACGGGCGACAGCATTGAATCTGTCCAGAATGCCGGAAAAAGGAACCATCGCGTTGATCGGAGTGATCCATTCCCGCTGTGATGAAAGTGTGATGGCGGCACAACTTCCTTTGCATCGCCGCAGGTTGACAGCGTGCTGCGGCCCCGCCACGATGGGGCCACTGAGGCACATGTGACCAATGAGCCCAGTGTTCTCAGACCACTCACCTCCGGTGCGGCCCCGGCAGCCGCGTGCGTCGCGCTGCCCGCTGCCGTCATCCGGGTCGGCACACGCCAAGAAATGGGATACGCATGTCCATAGCGAGCCGTGTCACCGCGCGACGCCTGCTGGGGACGGGCGCCGCGGCCCTCGCCCTCTGCGCCGCCTCCGCCACGACCGCCTTCGCCACCGGAACGCCCGGCGGTGACGGCTGGTCGTCCGGCGGCAGCTACAAGCCGGGCACGGGCGCGGGCACGGAGACCGGGACCGACCGCTGCCAGTTCTCTCTCGACGGCACGAACTTCTACGACTCGGTCAAGGTCGACGACCAGAACCTGAAGCCGAGCGAAGACGGCAAGGTACACGTCAAGGTCCGCACCGCGGGTGACGCGGCCACCTGCACGGCTTCCCTCGCGTCCTACCTCGCGCACGGCGCGACCTTCGCGACCTCCGGCGAGCAGGTGTTCGTCGACTTCGACACGGTGACGGTCAAGCCGGGCGCCACCGACTCGCTCGACATCGCCATCCCGGACAAGGGCTGCTTCGGGCAGATCGACCTCTACCGGGGCGCGGTGAAGTTCGACGGCGAACTCGACGCGAAGGACGGCTTCGAGCACGGCGAGCTGCCCAAGGGCCCGGACCGCCCGGTCATCAAGGACAAGCTGATCGCGGCCTGGAACGGCGGCACGAAGGAGTGCACGACCCCGCCGCCGGCTCAGGAGGAGCCGCCCGCCTCCACGCCGCCCGCGAGCCCGTCCGAGCCGGCCGAGGAGACGACGCCCCCGACGCCCCCGGCGTCCCCGTCGGAGCCGGCCGAGGAGACGACGCC
>NZ_POUC01000680.1 GCF_002891435.1 Streptomyces cahuitamycinicus | reverse complement strand
TGTGTATAAGAGACAGCTTCCTCACGCGTGTTCACTTCGTCCGCAGCGCCTCGGCCATCTTCGTCAGCTGCGCGAACGAGGCGGTGCCCGTCACGACCGTCGTCGAGCCCTTGGTGCCCTCCAGGACCAGCGCGTCGTACCGGCCGCCCTCGTAACGGGTCCACGTCTCGCCGGCGATCTTCTCGGTCTTCCCGGTCTCCCGCGCGCCCTGGGTCGCGTCGTCGAGGAAGGCGGGGCGCCGCTGAGTGGACTGCTCGACCGCCACGTACTCCCCCTCGGGGTCGTGGAAACCCAGGTGCCAGGCGTCGAACTCGTCGCCCTGGAAGCGGACGGAGGTGGCCTTCCATGTGTCAGGCAGACCCTGGGGCGCGGCCACCGGGTAGGAGGCGGCGCGGCGTGCCGTGAGCAGTTCGACCCGATAGTCGACGGCCTTGACGTCGGGCGCGCTGTCGTCGTGCGGGATGAAGAGGTACACGAAGCCTGCCACGAGGACGATGACTCCCATGGAGAGGATCATGTCCCGTGCCGTCTTCTGCTTGCCGTTCTTGCCTGCCACGCCCTCTATCGTCGCAGGTCCCTGCCGCGCTCATCCGTGGGGGCCCCTGCTCATTTTGCGGCCTCGGCGATAGAGTCGGGCGACAAAGCCCTCATCCGGCCGTCGTCGTACAGAAAGGTGCGCTCCGATGACCGAGCATCATCACTTGCCGTCCGAACTCGATGTGCCCTCCGAGGCCCCCGACCGCAACCTCGCCCTGGAACTGGTCCGGGTCACCGAGGCCGCGGCGATGGCCGCGGGCCGCTGGGTCGGACGCGGTGACAAGAACGGCGCCGACGGCGCCGCGGTACGCGCCATGCGCACCCTCGTCTCCACCGTGTCGATGAACGGCGTCGTCGTCATCGGCGAGGGCGAGAAGGACGAAGCCCCCATGCTGTTCAACGGGGAGCGCGTGGGCGACGGGACCGGGCCCGAGTGCGACATCGCCGTCGACCCGATCGACGGCACCACGCTGACGGCGAAGGGCATGACGAACGCGATCGCGGTGCTGGCCGCCGCCGAGCGCGGGTCCATGTTCGACCCGTCCGCCGTCTTCTACATGGACAAGCTCGTCACAGGGCCGGAGGCGGCCGACTTCGTCGACATCAACGCCCCGGTGGCGGTGAACATCCGGCGGGTCGCCAAGGCGAAGCGGTCCGCGCCGGAGGACGTGACGGTGGTGATCCTGGACCGCCCGCGGCACGAGGGCATCATCAACGAGATCCGGGAGACCGGGGCCCGCATCAAGCTGATCTCCGACGGCGACGTGGCCGGCTCGATCCTGGCGCTGCGCGAGGGCACGGGCGTCGATCTGCTGCTCGGCATCGGCGGTACGCCCGAGGGCATCATCTCGGCCTGCGCGGTGAAGTGCCTGGGCGGCACGATCCAGGGCAAGCTGTGGCCCAAGGACGACGAGGAGCGGCAGCGGGCGATCGACGCCGGGCACGATCTCGACCGGGTGCTGACGACCGAGGACCTCGTCACCGGGGAGAACGTCTTCTTCGTGGCCACGGGCATCACCGACGGGGAGCTGCTGCAGGGGGTTCGCTACCGGGCGGAGAACGCCACCACCGACTCGATCGTGATGCGGTCGCGGTCGGGCACGGTCCGCCGGATCTCCTCCGAGCACCGGCTGAGCAAGCTGCGGGCCTACAGCGCGATCGACTTCGACAAGGGGAAGTAGCCCCGGGGAGAAGAAGACCGGCACAGCGACAGGGCGTCCCCGGTGCGGTGGGGACGCCCTTTCGTCGGCCCGTTTTCGTCGGCCCGTTTTCGTAGACCCTCTTTGCGGGTCCGTCGCGTAGATCCTCTGCGCAGGTCCGCTGCGTAGATCCTTTGCGCAGGCCCTTTTGGTTGTGCTGGGCCGTCAGCCCGCCGCCGCTATCTGGTTCGCCGGGCGGGCCGCCTTCTTCAGCTCCATGTCACGGCGGCGGCGCCGGGCCAGGACCACGCGGCGCTCCGCGGCGGTGAGGCCGCCCCAGACGCCGTAGGGCTCGGGCTGGAGCAGGGCGTGTTCGCGGCACTCGACCATCACCGGACACCGGGCGCAGACCCGCTTCGCCGCTTCCTCCCGGGACAGTCTCGCGGCGGTCGGTTCCTTGGAGGGGGCGAAGAACAGGCCCGCCTCGTCACGCCGGCACACCGCCTCGGTGTGCCATGGGGCGTCCTGGTCCCTGTCTCGCGCTGGCACCCGCGGGGCCGGAACGGCAGCTACCTGCAGGGACGAATGCGGCGGTTGCAGCACGGTCTACTCCTGACGACGGCTTCGCGAGCGAGAGACGATGCAGCAAGGCCTACCCGCTGTACGCGCGCCTATGCACTGAGTTCCGAACCGCCGGTTTCGGGGGATTCGCGACTGTCAATGCCCGAGGTGTTTGCGCAAACTCCTGTCGACCTTGCGCTCCACCCGGTCCAGGATGTCCGCGACGACCTTGCCCCGCCTGGGCCGTGCCTCGACGCTGCCCAGGACGGCCCAGCCGTCGACGTAGACGATGGGGGCCTGTGGGTCGCCCGAGTCGAGGGTGTCCACCTCGAAGCTGCCGAGTACGCCGCTGCCCGTGCCGCGCAGTGACAC
Source organism: Streptomyces cahuitamycinicus (assembly GCF_002891435.1). Lineage (GTDB taxonomy): Bacteria > Actinomycetota > Actinomycetes > Streptomycetales > Streptomycetaceae > Streptomyces > Streptomyces cahuitamycinicus. Next base: position 234 of record NZ_POUC01000680.1, on the reverse strand, counting down.
GTTCTCCGGGACGCGGATCTCGACGCTGCCGAAGATCGCGAACGACTTGACCACGACCTGCTGGTGGTCGAACAGGGCCTCGCTGAGGTCTATCTCCACACTGCCGAAGACGGCGTACGCGTGGATACGGCGGCCTGCGCGCCAACGGCCCTTGCGGACCGCGCCACTGAAGACCGCGACCACGTTGTCGTCCGGGTCGACCGGGAGGGCGCCGACGGTGGGGCGGTGCGGGGC
>NZ_POUC01000067.1 GCF_002891435.1 Streptomyces cahuitamycinicus | reverse complement strand
CGGGTCGGCCAGCAGCCGCTTCGCCTTCACGCGGCAGCCGTTCATACCCGAGGCGATCTCGGATTCGATCCGCACCACCTTCTGCCCGGCCTTCGCCGCCCATGCCTCCAGGCGAGCGGTCTGCCGCTTAAGGTCCGGCTTCTGATCGTGCGAGGAGACGCGGGCATACAGACCTACACCACCGGTCACGGAAGGTGAGGTGTTCGCGTCGATGTTCACCAGAATCGTGCGCGGTCCCACGCGTCGCGCAGGTACCGGCAATGTGCCCTCACGGAACCAGCGATACGCGGTACGCGGGGCAATCCCCTGCGCGCGTGCCCAGTCCGTCAGATTCATACCCAAGATCGTACAACACTCGCAGCAACTAAAAGACACTCGTGGACACTTAGGCGGGAGCAGTTTCCAACCCCGCCTCGGCGGCGAGACGCTCGGCTGCCACGACCCGCGCCGGAACAGCGCGCTCACGCACGACCGGCCCCCCTTTCGCCGAGGCCTCACGCTACTTGACCGCCGGTCAACGCATCGACCAGCCGGCCGAGTCCGTCGAACCGCAGGTCGAAGTCGTCGGAGCCCGTGGGCGAATCTCCGGCCGGCCGGTGGACGTAGGCGGTGCGCATGCCGGCCGACTGCGCACCGCGCAAATCCCAGGCGTGGGCGGCCACCATCAGCACGCGCTGCGGAGGGCATCCGGCGCTGTCGAGCGCGAGCCGGTAGACCTCGGGCGCCGGCTTGTAGGCCGCGGCCGTCTCGGCGGACAGGGTCTGATGCCAGCGAAGCCCCGCATGCGCGTTGACGTGCAGGAGGGCCGTGCGGCCGGCGTTGGACAGCCCGATGACGGGGAACCGCCGGGCGAGCCGCTCCAGCCCGGTGACGGAGTCGTCCCACGGGGGCAGGCGCCGGCCCGCGGTGGCGAGCCGGGCGACGGTCCCCGGGTCGCTCACCCCGGCGTGCCGGGCCACCAGCCGGGCGGCCTCGGCGTCGAGGACCTCCGTGCCCGCGTACGGGCGGTGCCCGCGCCGGACGCGTTCCTGTTCCTGCTCGCGGTACCGCCGCCACAGGGCGACGAACTCGTCGGCAGCCGTCGCCTCGGACCGGCCGGTCGCCTCCCGCACGGCCGACCGGAGCCCGCCGGGCTCGTCGACCATGGTGCCGAGGACGTCGAAGACGACGACCTCGATGTCGCGGATCGCCGCCATGGCCTCTCCCGTGTCCGTCCCCCGGATGCGTCACCGCTTGGGCAGGTGATGATGGTGGCATCGGGTACCGTCACCGGTCAAGACGGTGACAGAGGTTACTGCGGCTGGGTCGCGATCTGGATCAGGTTGCCGCAGGTGTCGTCGAAGACGGCCGTGGTGACGGGGCCCATCTCCAGGGGCTCCTGGGTGAAGCGGACGCCCAGGCCGCTCAGGCGCTCGTACTCGGCCCGGACGTCGGTGACGGCGAACTGGGCGAGCGGGATGCCGTCGGCGGCGAGCGCGTCCCGGTAGGGCTTGACGGCCGGGTGCCCGGCGGGCTCCAGGAGCAGTTCCGTGCCGCCGGGCTCCTCGGGAGAGACGACGGTCAGCCAGCGGTCCGTCTCGCCCAGGGGTACGTCGTACTTCTTCACGAAACCGAGGACCTCGGTGTAGAAGCGGAGGGCCTTGGCCTGGTCGTCGACGAAGACGCTGGTCAGGTGGATCTTCATGACGGGCTCTCTTCCGGTCCGGAGGGGTCGGGCGCGGGCCATCGCTCGGTGATCTGCCGGAGCGGGGCGGTGTTCAGGTCGTGGAACTTGCAACGGCCCTCCCGCCTCGTCTCGACGAGCCCGGCGGCCTCCAGCACCGCGAGGTGCTGGGAGACCGCCTGGCGCGAGATGCCGAGCCGGTGCTTCATGCTCAGCCGCGAGCAGATCTCGAAGAGGGTCTGCCCGGACTGCTCCGTGAGCTCGTCGAGGATGGTGCGACGGGTGGGGTCGGCCAAGGCTTTGAAGAGGTCGTCGGCCACGACCCCAGCATAGGCAAGTGCTCACTTGCCTATCAAGCCCTCGCCGGCCTGCCCGTCAGAGCGACTCCCGCCACCCGTTCGTGATCGGCAGCCGCCGGTCCTTCCCGAAACCCTTCGGGGAGATCTTCGTCCCCGGCGGGTACTGGCGCCGCTTGTACTCGGCCCTGTCGACCATGCGCAGCGTCTTCGCGACCAGCTCCGCGTCGAATCCGGTCGCCACGATCTCGTCGGCCCCCCGGTCCCGGTCCACGTACAGCTCCAGAATCGCATCCAGCACCGGGTAGTCGGGCAGCGAGTCCGTGTCGACCTGGCCCGGGCGCAGCTCCGCGCTCGGGGGCTTGCTGATCGAGTTCTCCGGGATCGGCGGGGTCTGGCCGCGCTCCCGGGCGGCCCGGTTGCGCCACTCGGCGAGGCGGAACACCGACGTCTTGTAGACGTCCTTGATGGGGCCGTACGCCCCGACCGAGTCGCCGTAGAGCGTCGAGTAGCCGACCGCCAGCTCCGACTTGTTGCCGGGGGCCAGGACGATGTGGCCCTCCTGGTTGGAGATCGCCATGAGCAGCGTGCCGCGCAGGCGCGACTGGAGGTTCTCCTCCGCCAGTCCCGTCAGACCCAGCGCGCCCATGTACGCGTCGAACATCGGCTCGATCGCGACCGTGCGGTAGTTGAGGCCGGTGCGGCGGGCCAGATCGGCGGCGTCGTCCTTGGAGTGGTCCGAGGAGTACTTCGACGGCATCGAGATGCCGTACACGTTCCGCGCGCCCACCGCGTCGCACGCGATCGCCGCGACCAGCGCCGAGTCGATGCCGCCCGACAGACCGATCAGGACCGAGGAGAAGCCGTTCTTCGCGACGTACGCCCGCAGGCCCACGACCAGCGCCGAGTAGACCTCCTCGTCGTCGTCCAGGCGCTCCGCGTAACCGCCCGTGAGCTCGGGCTCGTACGCGGGCAGCGGCTCCTCGGAGAGCACCACGCGGTCGATGCGCAGCCCGTCGTCGACCACGCCCGTCGGCGCGTCGGCCGACGCCGCCGGCAGGTCCAGGTCCAGGACCACACAGCCCTCGGCGAACTGCGGCGCGCGCGCCACGACCTCGCCGTCCCTGTCGACGACGATCGAGTCGCCGTCGAACACGAGCTCGTCCTGGCCGCCGATCATCGCCAGGTACGCCGTGGTGCAGCCGGCCTCCTGGGCCCGCTTGCGGACCAGCTCCAGGCGCGTGTCGTCCTTGTTGCGCTCATAGGGGGAGGCGTTGATCGAGACCAGCAGGCCCGCCCGCGCCGAACGGGCGGCGGGGACACGGCCGCCGTCCTGCCAGAGGTCCTCGCAGATGGCCAGGGCGATGTCCACGCCGTGCACCCGCAGCACCGGCATGCTGTCGCCGGGCACGAAGTAGCGGAACTCGTCGAACACGCCGTAGTTCGGCAGGTGGTGCTTGGCGAAGTTCAGGACCACCTCACCGCCGTACAGCACCGCGCCCGCGTTCTGCGGCGCGCCGGCCGGCTGGCCGTACTTCGGCTGGGCGGTCGCACTGCGGTCCAGGTAGCCGACGATCACCGGCAGCTCGCCGAAGCCCTCCTCGGCCAGACGCGCGGCGAGAGCGCTGAGCGCCGCGCGAGAGGCCTCCACGAAGGACGACCTGAGCGCCAGGTCCTCGACGGGATACCCGGTCAGCACCATCTCGGGGAACGCCACGAGATGCGCTCCCTGTTCGGCGGAGTGCCGGGTCCAGCGGACGATCGACTCGGTGTTCCCGGCGAGGTCGCCGACGCCGGCGTCGATCTGGTTCAGGGCGAGACGTAGTTGAGGCACGCCGCCCAGTGTAATCGTCAGTGCGACACAATGGGGTGGTGTGAGTCACCCCACACCACCCCATGTCCCCTTGCGGAGGTCAGCCGCGCCGGTACGACTCGACGTAGCCGTTCGCCGGCGTGCCCACGCCGGTGACGTCGTCGTAGCCCTTCACGGCAGCCAGCGAGCTGTCCTTGCCGAGACCGCGCACGGACGTGGACAGACCGCCGGTGGCGTCGTAGCCGTTCACGAAGTCGACCCGGGCCACGGCGAGGCCGGAGCCCGTCGGGTCGTCGGTGACGTCGTGGTAGACCTTCGAGCCGGCCTTGGCGTAGATCGCCGGGTTGGCGAAGCCGATCGCCTTGCCGCCGCGTGCCTCCTGGGCCAGGGCCTGGACGGCCGCGATCGTCGGGGCCGCCAGCGAGGTGCCGCCGATGCGGTACTCGCCGTACGCCTGCGTCTTCCCGTCCGGCGAGGTCTGCGTCTGCCCGACCAGGAATCCGGTGTTCGGGTCGGCGATCGCCGCGATGTCCGGCACGACCCGGTTGCCGTCCGCGCCGTTGGCCTCGGCCAGCGCGTCCGGCACCACGCCCCGCTGGTAGGAGGGCTCGGCGACGGTCCTGCTGGTGCCGCCGCCCGCGCCGGAGGTGAAGGCGCCGGGGAAGTCCGTCCAGCTCTTGCCGTCGGCCGACAGGGTCGCCTTGTCGGTGCCCCAGCCGGTCTCCCACAGGTACGTGTCGCCCTTGCCGACGGCCAGCGAGGTGCCGCCGACGGCGGTGACCCACGCCGAGTCGGCCGGGGAGTCGACCTGCTTCGTCCCGGAGCTCGCGACCTCGTCGCCGTTGTCGCCGGAGGAGAAGTAGAAGCCGATGCCCTCGACCGCGCCCAGCTGGAAGACCTGGTCGTAGGCGGCCGCGAGGTCCGGGGTCTGCGCGGCCTCGACCTCGCCCCAGGAGTTGGAGACGATGTCGGCCAGGTGGCTGTCGACGACCTTGCCGAGCGCGTCGAGCAGATCGCCGTCGTTGCAGGAGGCGGCGCCCACGTACGTCACGTCCGCGGCCGGCGCGACGGCGTGCACCGCCTCTACGTCGAGGGTCTCCTCGCCGTACCAGCCGGAGGCCGAGCAGTCCTCGGTGTCGGTGTACTTCTTCGGCAGCACCTGGTGCAGCCGGCCGGTCTTCCACGCCGCGTCGCCGTTGCGCTTGGCGTAGGTGCCGGCGTCGTAGGCGATCGTCGGCGAGGCGTACGCGTCCGTGATGGCGACCCGGACGCCCTTGCCGGTGCGCGTGCCCGCGCCGTAGGCGGCCCGCAGCTGCTTGCCCGTGTAGCCCTTCACCGCGTACGGGATCTTCTTGCCGTACGCGTCCGGAAGCGTGCTCGCGGTGTTCGAGCCGTAGTACGAGGAGAACGGCCCGGCGTTGCGGAACACGGTGTCCGGCGGCGGCAGTTGATCGTCGTGCGTGGCCATGTGCGGCGCGTTGTCCAGGCCGGTCACGGTCAGGACGGCGTCGGCCAGGCTCTGCGGCGCGGAGGCGGTGGCCGCCGGGGCGCGGTAGGTCTTCGACCCCTTGGCGAAGTTGTGCAGCTGGGTGCCGAACGCCTTCTCGGCGGCGGCCACGTCACCGCTGACGGAGACGTAGTGCCGGGTGACGCCGGTGACCTTCAGGCCCGCCGCCGCCAGCCAGGACTTCACGGCCGCCACCTGGGCCTCGGTCGCACCGAAGCGGGCCTGCGCCTGCTTGGCGGTCAGGTACTTGCCGTACGAGGCCGAGGCCGGGTCGGAGACGGCCTTCGCGTAGGCGGCGAGGCCCGCCGCGTCCTTGCCGGCGAGGTAGACCCGGGCCGAGACCCGGGCACCGTCGGCGGTGGCGCCCCTGTCCGCGTGGGCCGTGGCCCACGTGGGGCGGGTCCCGGACAGCAGGTCACGGAGCGGGTGGTCGGCGGCGTGCGCCGCGGGTATGCCGAGCGCCAGCGCACCGACGAGCATCGGCAGTGTCGCTGCCATGCTCACCCCGGCGCGCACCGAGGCGCGGTTGGATCTCATGGAACCCCCTGTGCGGTTCGTCGCGAGTGGATCACTCGACGGTCGCCACTCTCGCGATGAACCGTTCATGCAAGGGAATTGCGCAGCCCAAGAAGCGCCCCATGCAGACCAAGAAGAGCCCAAGAGACCGCCGGGTAGGGCGATTTGAGGCTTACGTGCGCACCGCCCCCGGGAACGCGGGGCGGCGCCGCGCTCTCTGAGCGGAGGCTTACGTGCCCACCGGCCCCAGGAACGCGGGGCGGCGCCGCGCTCCTGAACGGAGGCCTACGTGCCCACCGCCCCTAGGATCGCGGTGCGGCGCCGCGCTCCTTGAGCATGTCCGCCATCAGGAGGATCTCCGACTGCTGCGCGTCCACCATGCCCTGCGCGAGCCGCTTCTCGACCCCGACCACGCACCGGTCCGCGCAGCCCTGGGCCATGTGGACGCCGCCCTCGTGATGGTCCGTCATCAGCTGGAGGTAGAAGACCTCCGCCTGCTTCCCGCTGAGCTCTCCGAGCTTCTTCATCTCGGAGTTGGTCGCCATGCCGGGCATCAGCGCGCCGTCCTTGGCCGAGGCCATGCCGCCCATGTCCATCCAGGTCATCGGCGGCTGTGAGGACACCTTCGGCAGGCCCCACAGGTCCAGCCAGCCGAGCATCATGCCGCGCTGGTTGGCCTGCGTCTGGGCGATGTCGTACGCCAGGCGCCGGACCTCCTCGTTCCCGGTGCGGTCGCGCACGACGTACGACATCTCCACCGCCTGCTGGTGGTGCACCGCCATGTCCCGCGCGAACCCGGCGTCCGCGGACTCGGCGGAGGGCGTCCTGCCGCCGCCGTCGTCCCCCGCGACGGCGTAGGTGATCGCACCGGCCGCGACGAGCGCCGTCGCCGCGGCCCCGGCGACCAGGCCGGCATGCCTCACTTGGACAGCCCGTTCGTGCAGGCGGCACCCGGCTCGGGGGTCTGCTCGCCCTGGACGAACTTCTCGAAGAACTTGTCCACGTTCGGGTCGCTCGCGCCCGTCACCGTGCGCTGGTGGCCCCACGCCGAGAGCATGATCGGGTCCTTCTGGTCGTCCACCGGGCTCATCAGCGTGTACGGCGTCTTCTTCACCTTCGCCGCGAGCGCGTCGACGTCGGACTTCTTCGCGGCGGCGTTGTACGTCACCCACACCGCGCCGTGCTCCAGCGAGTGCACGGCGTTGGTGTTCTTCACCGGCTCGGTGTAGACGTCGCCGTTGCAGTTCATCCAGACGGGGTTGTGGTCCCCGCCGACCGGCGGTTCGGAGGCGTACTTCACGGCCTTGGTGACGTGGTTGCGGGCCAGCTTGCCCTCCCAGGTCCGCACGCCGTCCTTGCCCGTCACGAACGTGCCCTTGCCGGAGGAGTCGCTCGCCGCCGCGGTGTCACTGGCCCCGTCGTCCTGGGACCGCACGAGCACGACACCGCCGACGACCAGCCCGGTCACGATCACGAGGCTGGCCGCGATGGTGAGGATCCGGTTGCGGCGCTCACGGGACTGCTCGGCGCGCCGCATCTCCTCTATTCGAGCCTTGCGCGACGTGCTGGCCTTCTTGGCGGAGCCCATGGGGTGTCCTTCGTGGGAAAAGTGACAGTCGGGTGGGGCTGATCGTAATGGGGGAGACGGGGCGCCTCGTAGAGCGGCCGCGGGAATGGGCCGAATCGATACGGCACCGACAGCAGGACGACAGCTTCCCCGCTCCCGGCGCCACTCTCCCACCGGAAAATTTGTACCGGGGATTCCCATTACCTACGCTGCCTGCATGCGGCTGCTGCGCTCCACCGACCTCGCCCTGCGGGTCCTGATGCGGCTCGCCGTCGCGGGCGGGTCCAGTCCGACCACCCGGGACGTCGCGGACGGCATGAACGTGCCGTACACCCACCTGGCGAAGGTCGTCGCCGAGCTCCAGCACCTGGGCCTGCTCCAGGCCCGCCGCGGTCGCGGCGGCGGCCTCACGCTCACCGGGGCGGGCCGTAGGGCATCGGTCGGTGCCGTGGTCCGCGCCTTCGAGGGCAGCGGCGACGTCGTCGACTGCGACGGCCCCACCCCCTGCCCCCTCAACTCCGCCTGCCGCCTGCGCACCGCCCTGCGCCGGGCCCAGGAGGCGTTCTTCACCTCACTGGACCCGGTCACGGTGGAGGACATCGTGGCGGAGCCGACGGGCGCGCTGTTGCTGGGGATCTCGCGGGGTCCCGAGCCCCGCGGCGCCCAGGGTCACGTCATCGGGAACCGACAGGGCTCCTAGGCCTGCCCCGCCAGCCACAGGTCCGGGCCGAACACCTCGTAGTGGATGTCGGCGGGAGCCACGCCCTTGGCGATCAGCTGGGTCCGCATCGCCCGCATGAACGGGAGCGGGCCGCACAGGTACGCGCGCGTGCCCGGGGCGAGTGCGACGCCGCTCAGGTCGGCCAGGCCGGTGTGGGTGCCAGCGGGGGCGTCCTGCTCATACCAGAGGTGGACGGCCGCGTCGGGGAGCTTGGCCGCCCAGGCCTCGTGGTCGGCGCGCAGGGCGTGGGCCGCGGGGGAGCGGTCGGCGTGCACGACGGTGACCGGGGCGCGGTGCTCCGAGTGGGCGAGGTGCGCCAGCATCGCCGTCATCGGGGTCACGCCGATGCCCGCCGAGGCCAGCAGCAGGGGTGTGTCGGGGCCGGCGTCCAGGACCAGGTCGCCGTACGGCTCGGACAGCTCCAGGACGTCGCCGACCCGCACGCGCGCGTGCAGGTGGTTGGAGACCTCGCCGTCGGGAGCGCCGGTCTCGCGCACGCGCTTCACGCTGATCTGCCGCAGGTCCGGTCCGGGCGCCCCGGAGAGGCTGTACTGCCGTATCTGCCGGGCGCCGTCGGCGAGGGCCACGCGGACGGAGACGTACTGGCCGGCCAGGAAGTCCCGCACCGGGCCGCCGTCGGCGGGCCGCAGCCGGAACGTGGCGACGTCCTCGGTCTCGGCGACCCGCTCGACGACCTCCCAGGTCCGCCAGGTGTGCCCGCCGCGCTCCTCGCGCAGCCGCTGCTCCACGGCGATCAGCGCGTTCGCCAACAGCCAGTAGACCTCGTCCCAGGCGGCGGCCACCTCGGGCGTGACGGCGTCGCCCAGTACCTCGGCGATGGCGGCGAACAGGTGCTCGTGGACGATGCCGTACTGCTCCGGCGTGACGCCGAGCGAGGCGTGCTTGTGGGCGATGCGCTGGAGCATGGCGTCCGGCCGCTGCTCCGGGCGGTCCAGCAGGTGCGTCGCGAAGGCGGCGACCGAACCCGCCAGCGCCTGGCGCTGGGTGCCGGCGGCCTGGTTGCCCCGGTTGAACAGGTCGCGCAGCAGCTTCGGGTGGGCCACGAACAGCCTGGCGTAGAAGCGCTCGGTGATCGTGCCGAGGGCCGCGCCGACGGCGGGGAGTGTGGCGCGGACGGTGACGGCGGACTGCTCGGACAGCATCGGGGCTCCTCAAGGCTCGACTGAGCGCACGGTATTTAAAGTTGCATATGAGATGCAAATTAAGTGGGTGGCCCAGCGAAAGGAACCGGCCGTTACGGATGCCGGTGCGAGCAGGCACTATGGGCGGAAGAGCAGTTCACCTGCCGTACGTGGGGCGTTCGACCCCGGGCCGGCCGGGCGATCATGGTCCGCAACGCGCACGAAATGGTGGTGTGGTCTGATGCTCTGGTGCCCGACCGCCTCCCGTGGTACGGAAGAGAAGGCGGCCTGACCAGCAAGGATGGGGAAGCGGAAGATGGACAAGCAGCAGGAGTTCGTGCTCCGGACGTTGGAGGAGCGCGACATCCGGTTCGTACGTCTGTGGTTCACGGACGTGCTGGGCTTCCTCAAGTCGGTCGCCGTGGCCCCGGCCGAACTGGAGCAGGCCTTCGACGAGGGCATCGGCTTCGACGGCTCCGCGATCGAGGGCTTCGCCCGGGTCTACGAGTCCGACATGATCGCCAAGCCCGACCCGTCGACCTTCCAGATCCTGCCCTGGCGCGCGGAGGCCCCGGGCACGGCCCGCATGTTCTGCGACATCCTCATGCCGGACGGCTCCCCGTCCTTCGCCGACCCGCGCTACGTGCTCAAGCGCGCCCTCGCCCGCACCTCCGACCTGGGCTTCACCTTCTACACCCACCCGGAGATCGAGTTCTTCCTGCTGAAGGACCGCCCGCTGGACGGCTCCCGCCCCACCCCGGCCGACAACTCCGGCTACTTCGACCACACCCCCACCAACGTCGGCATGGACTTCCGCCGCCAGGCGATCACCATGCTGGAGTCGATGGGCATCTCGGTGGAGTTCTCCCACCACGAGGGCGCGCCGGGCCAGCAGGAGATCGACCTCCGCTACGCCGACGCGCTGTCCACGGCCGACAACGTCATGACGTTCCGCCTCGTCATGAAGCAGGTGGCCCTGGAGCAGGGCGTGCACGCCACGTTCATGCCGAAGCCCTTCTCCGAGCACCCCGGCAGCGGCATGCACACCCACCTGTCGCTCTTCGAGGGCGACCGCAACGCCTTCTACGAGTCGGGCTCGGAGTACCAGCTCTCCAAGGTGGGCCGCTCCTTCATCGCGGGCCTGCTGCGGCACGCGGCGGAGATCTCCGCGGTCACCAACCAGTGGGTGAACTCCTACAAGCGCATCTGGGGCGGCGCAGAGCGCACGGCCGGCGCGGGCGGCGAGGCCCCCTCGTACATCTGCTGGGGCCACAACAACCGCTCGGCGCTCGTCCGCGTCCCGATGTACAAGCCCGGCAAGACGGGCTCCGCCCGGGTGGAGGTCCGCTCCATCGACTCCGGCGCGAACCCGTACCTGGCGTACGCGCTGCTGCTGGCCGCCGGCCTCAAGGGCATCGAGGAGGGCTACGAGCTCCCGCCGGGCGCCGAGGACGACGTCTGGGCCCTCTCCGACGCGGAGCGCCGCGCCATGGGCATCGAGCCGCTCCCGCAGAACCTCGGCGAGGCCCTGACCCTCATGGAACGCAGCGACCTCGTCGCCGAGACCCTCGGCGAGCACGTCTTCGACTTCTTCCTGCGCAACAAGCGGCAGGAGTGGGAGGAGTACCGCTCCGAGGTGACCGCCTTCGAGCTGCGGAAGAACCTCCCGGCGCTGTAGCTTCCTCGGCCGGGGCCGCCCGGTATCCGCCGGCGTCGCTCACACCGACGCGTTCTCCGAAGCCGTCGTCCACGCGAACCCGTCCGGGTCGGTGAACGGCCCGGCGTCGCCGGTGATGGTGAGGCGGTGGGAGCCGGTGCCGTCGGGGGAGACGCCGGCGACCTTGGCGAGGCCGCGGCGCTTGTACAGGGCCAGCTTCACGGGGCCCTCGGTGGCGAACTCGACGTACTTGCCGCCGAAGCTCTTCCCCACGGCCAGGCCGTGCTCGACGTAGAACTGCTTGCTGGCCTTCACGTCCTCGACGCCGAGCAGCAGGACGAACTCGTCCACCCGCCGGGTCGCCGGGCCGGTGTTCTTCTTCGACGACGACGCGAGCTGCCAGATCGTCCCGTCCGGGGCCTGGACGACGCCCCCGTAGCCCCAGAGCGACTTGGCGGCGGGCTTCAGCGTCGTCGCCCCGGCCTGCACGGCCGCGTCGAGGAGGGCGTCCACATCGGCCGGCTGGGCGACCACGAGCGACAGCGTGAACCCGCGGAAGCCGGAGGTCGGTGTCTCCGACGCCCGCAGGCGCAGCCGGTCGCCCAGGCCGAAGGCGGCGTTGTAGAAGCGGTCGGCGGCGGCGGGGTCGGCCACCTCGAGGGTGACGGATGCGATGGAAGTCATGACAACGACGCTAATCGCGCTCCGGCACCCGTGCTTCTCGATTCCTGACCGGTTCTCCGGCGTCTCCGGGTCCTCAGGCCTGCTGCCGCTTCAGATCCGCCAGCAGCTGGTGCAGCGGCTCGGTGGCCCGGCGCCGGTACTCCTGCACCGCCCACCCGTTGCCGTCCGGATCCTGGAAGTGCATGAACGTGGCGCCGTCGTCCGGGGAGTACTGGACCGGTTCCGAGACGTCGAGGCCGCGGGCGACCAGCTCCGCGTGGGCCGCCTTGATGTCGGCGACGCACAGTTGCAGGCCCTGGTAGGAACCCGGGGCCGGGGTGGGACCGGGCGTCATCTGCCAGATCGACTCGCCCAGGGCGATCGAGCAGCCGGAACCCGGAGGGGTCAGCTGGACGATCCGCATCCCGGGCATGACCTCCTGGTCGATGTCCACGTGGAATCCGACCTTGTCCCGGTAGAAGTCCCGGGCGCGGTCGACGTCGCTCACGGGCAGCGGGATGACTTCGAGGGTGATGTCCATGGCGTGACTCCTTCGTCCGGCCGCATGAGAACCGATCACCTGGTCCGGCGGAAGTCGGCTGACGCGGACTGGAGCCGGCTGAACGGTTTCCCCTCACCGAAGCCGATAACGGCGTGCGGCGCCACCGAGTGGACGGCGGCCGGACCCGTGCCGTGGTGGAAATGGCCCTCGCGTCCCGCGTGGCACCGGAAACCGTCGTACCCCGTCTCCCACACCCGGCCAGTCTCCGTAGCCACACGTCTGCGGCCACACCGGGGCGCGGTCCCGTTGCACCCGGCGTTGCGCCGCACACCCCGGCCACCGGGCCCGTACGAAGTGCGCAACGGCCGCAGACGGCAGGGTGACGGGCGGCCGTCCGTCCGGCCCTGCCCGTCATGATCGGGAACGGCCCGGCCGCCGGAGCCGTGCCCCTTCGTCCGCCGTCACCGGCCCGGCGACGGCAGCCGCCCTCCCGTCATCGCGGCGCCTGCCCGGGCGGGCGCGCGGCCCTGTCCGCCTGCCGACCTCACCGGCGCTTCTCCCGGCCCGTGCCGTTACGCTCGAAGCCGTACGACCTTGATCCGATGCATGTCCGAGGAACAGTGCGAGGGAGGCCCGGATGACGGCGGCGCCGGGGCGCAGGAGCAGTACCTTCACGCGGCTGCTGCGGCACGGATTCACCGACGCCTCCGCCGCCGAACGACTCCTGGACAGCCCGGAGCTCGCGCCCCTGCGCGACGACCCGGTGCTGCTGGAGGCGCTGGGCGCCACCGCCGACCCCGATCTCGCGCTGCTCGGCCTCGTCCGGCTGCTGGAGGCCCAGCAGAGCCCCGGCGCCCGCCGGGAACTGCTCGACACGCTGATCGCGGCCAAACCCCTGCGCGACCGCCTCCTCGGCGTCCTCGGCGCCTCCACCGCCCTGGCCGACCACCTCGCCCGGCACCCGGACGACTGGCAGGCACTCGTCATGTACGAGGCGTACGACCTGCACCCCGGGGTGGAGGAGTTCGAGGCCGGCCTCGCGGAAGCCACCGACCCGGTCTCCCTGCGGGTCGCCTACCGGCGCTGCCTGCTGTCCATCGCCGCCCGGGACGTCTGTGGCACGACAGGCCTCGCCGAGTCCGCCGCCGAGCTCGCCGACCTCGCCACCGCCACCCTGCGCGCCGCCCTCGCCCTCGCGGAGGCGGCCGCACCGGAGGACGCCGGGCTGTGCCGGCTCGCGGTCATCGCGATGGGCAAGTGCGGCGGCCACGAGCTGAACTACGTCTCGGACGTGGACGTCATCTTCGTCGGGGAGGCCACCGAGGGCACCGACGAGACCAAGGCCGTACGCGCCGCGACGCGGCTCGCCTCGCACATGATGCGGATCTGCTCCGAGACGACCGTCGAGGGTTCCATCTGGCCCGTCGACGCCAACCTCCGGCCCGAGGGCCGCAACGGTCCCCTCGTGCGGACCCTCTCCAGCCACCTCGCCTACTACCAGCGCTGGGCCAAGACCTGGGAGTTCCAGGCGCTGCTCAAGGCCCGCCCGGTGGCAGGCGACCTCGACCTCGGCGAGGAGTACGTCGCCGCCGTCCAGCCCCTGGTGTGGAAGGCCGCCGAGCGCGAGAACTTCGTCCCCGACGTGCAGAAGATGCGCCGCCGGGTCGTGGAGAACATCCCCGTCGCCGAGGTCGACCGCCAGCTGAAGCTGGGCCCGGGCGGCCTCAGGGACGTCGAGTTCGCCGTGCAGCTGCTCCAGCTGGTGCACGGCCGGGCCGACGCCTCCCTGCGCAGCGGTACGACGCTGGACGCGCTGAGGGCCCTCGCCGCTGGCGGCTACGTCGGCCGGTCCGACGCGGCCCAGCTCGACGAGGCCTACCGCTTCCTGCGGTCCATGGAGCACCGCATCCAGCTGTTCCGGCTGCGGCGCACCCACCTCGTCCCCCAGGACGAGGCCGAGCTGCGCCGCATCGGCCGCTCCCTCGGCCTGCGCGCGGACCCGGTCGCCGACCTGCACCGCGAGTGGCGGCGGCACGCGGGCGTCGTACGCCGGCTGCACGAGAAGCTCTTCTACCGGCCGCTGCTCGACGCGGTCGCCCAGCTCGCCACCGGTGAGGCCCGGCTCAGCACCGAGGCGGCCAGGGAGCGCATGGTTGCCCTCGGCTACGCCGACCCGGCCTCCGCCCTGCGCCATCTGGAGGCACTGGCCTCCGGCGTCACCCGCAAGGCCGCCATCCAGCGCACGCTGCTGCCCGTGCTGCTCGGGTGGTTCGCCGACTCGGCCGATCCGGACGCGGGACTGCTCAACTTCCGCAAGGTGTCCGACGCCCTCGGCAAGACGCCCTGGTACCTGCGGCTGCTGCGGGACGAGGGCGCCGCCGCGCAGAACCTCGCCCGGGTCCTGTCCGCCGGCCGCCTCGCGCCCGACCTGCTGATGCGCGCCCCGGAGGCGGTCGCGCTGCTCGGCGACGGGGACGGCGGTGGTCTGGAACCCCGGCCCCGCGCCCACCTGGAGCAGGAGATCCTGGCCGCCGTGAAACGCGCCGACGGCGCCGCCCAGGCGGTCACGGCCGCCCGCGGTGTGCGCCGCCGCGAGCTGTTCCGCACGGCCGCCGCCGACATCGTCGGCTCCTACGGCACCGAGGAGCAGCCCGCCGAGGCCGATCAGGGCGCTCTGGTGGACCGGGTCGGCGGCGCGGTGTCGGACCTGACCGCCGCGACCCTGGCCGGCACGCTCCGCGCGGTCGTGCGGGACGGCTGGGGGAGCGACCTGCCCACCCGGTTCGCGATCATCGGCATGGGCCGGTTCGGCGGCCACGAACTGGGCTACGGCTCCGACGCGGACGTGCTGTTCGTCCACGAACCGCGCGACGGCGTCGACGAGCGGGAAGCGGCCCAGGCGGCCGGCAAGGTCGTCTCCGAGATGCGCCGTCTGCTCCAGATCCCGAGCTCCGACCCGCCGCTGCTCATCGACGCCGACCTGCGCCCGGAGGGCAAGTCCGGGCCGCTGGTGCGCACCCTCACGTCCTACGCGGCGTACTACCGCCGGTGGGCCCTGACGTGGGAGTCGCACGCCCTGCTGCGGGCCGAGCCCGTGGCCGGCGACGAGGAGCTGGGCCGTCGCTTCATCGAGCTGGTCGACCCGCTGCGCTACCCGGCGGACGGGCTCGGCGACGAGGCCGTGCGCGACATCCGGCGGCTGAAGGCCCGCATGGAGTCCGAGCGGCTGCCGCGCGGCGCCGACCCCAAGCTGCACGCCAAGCTCGGGCCGGGCGGCCTGTCCGACGTGGAGTGGACCGTGCAGCTCATGCAGCTGCGGCACGGCGCTGCGGAGCCGGGCCTGCGCACCACCCGCACCCGCGAGGCCCTGGCCGCGGCCCGCGCCGCCGGGCTGATCACCGACGAGGACGCGGCGACCCTCGACGAGGCCTGGGTCCTCGCGACCCGCGTCCGCAACGCGGTGATGCTGGTCCGTGGCCGGGCGGGTGACACCTTCCCCTCCGATCCCCGGGAGCTGGCCGCCGTAGGACGGTACTTGGGCTACGGCCCCGGCCACGTCGGCGACATGCTCGACGGCTACCGGCGGACCGCGCGCAGGGCGCGAGGCGTGATGGAGGAACTCTTCTACGGGGCCGCCGAGCGCTGAGGCTCGCCGGTCCGGGCCCCCGGCACGTTGTCTTCCCGGACCGCGCCCCACCTGCGGGCCGGCACCGTCCGGGGCAGTGCGTACGGCTGCCTTCCGTACCAGAGCCGGGCCACCGTGAACCCGAAGGCCAGGCACAGCACGCCACCGACCGCGTCCAGCCAGAAGTGGTTGGCCGTCGCGACGATGACCACCAGCGTCAGCGCCGGGTACAGCAGGCCCAGCACCCGCACCCAGGGCACCCTCGCCAGGGCGAAGATCGTCAGCCCGCACCACACGGACCAGCCGATGTGCATCGACGGCATCGCGGCGTACTGGTTGGACATGTGTTTCAGGTCGCCGGACGCCATCGAACCCCAGGTCTGGTGGACCATGACCGTGTCGATGAAGCCGCCGCCGTTCATCAGCCGCGGGGGTGCCAGCGGATACAGGTAGTAACCGACCAGGGCGACGGCCGTGGTCGCGAACAGCACCAGCCGGATTGCCGCGTAGCGGCCGGGATGACGACGGTACAACCACACCAGGACACCCAGCGTGACGACGAAGTGGAGCGTCGCGTAGTAGTAGTTCATCCCGACGATGAGCCAATGCACCGAGTTCACGGCGCGGTTGACGGACTCCTCGACGGCGATGCCCACGTGGTGCTCGGCCCGCCAGATCCAGTCGGCGTTGCGCAGGGCCTCGGCCTTCTGCTCGGGCACGGCGTTGCGGACGAGCGAGTACGTCCAGTAACTCACCGCGATCAGCAGGATCTCGAACCAGAACCGGGGCCGGTGGGGGGTGCGCAGCCGGTGCAGCGGACCCGGCCGGGTCACAGCCGTGGCGGGGTGCGGAAGGGACGTTTTCCGCCCTTCCTGCGTCGTCACGGTCGTATTACCCATAGGCACAGAGTTTGCCAGAAAAGGACTTCCCCACCGATCATCCCGCGGCCCTGTCCGAGCCGCATGTTCAACGGCGACTCCAGGCCGGGGGCCTCAGGGGCGAGCGCGTTCCCCGGGGGCCGAAGCGGTCGAACCGCGCACCACCAGTTCGGGCATGAACACGAATTCGCTGTGCGGCGCGGGCGTCCCGCCGATCTCCTCCAGCAGCGTGCGCACGGCGGCCTGTCCCATCGCCGGGACCGGCTTGCGGACCGTGGTCAGGGGCGGGTCGGTGAAGGCGATCAGCGGGGAGTCGTCGAAGCCGACCACGGAGATGTCCTTCGGCACGTCCAGACCGAGCTGCCGGGCCGCCCGGATCGCGCCCAGCGCCATCATGTCGCTGGCGCACACCACGGCCGTGCAGTTCCGCTCGATCAACGCCGTGGCCGCCGCCTGACCGCCCTCCAGGGTGTACAGGGAGTGCTGCACCAGCTCCTTCTCGACGGTCTCGGCGCCCAGGCCCAACTGGTCCTGCACCGTGCGCACGAACCCCTCGATCTTGCGCTGCACCGGCACGAACCGCTTGGGCCCGAGGGCCAGGCCGATCCGGGTGTGGCCCAGGGACACCAGATGCGTGACCGCGAGGCTCATCGCGGCGCGGTCGTCGGGGGAGATGAACGGCGCCTGCACCTTCGGCGAGAAACCGTCGACCAGCACGTAGGGCACGCCCTGGGCGCGCAGCCGGTCGTAGCGCTGCATGTCGGCGGTGGTGTCCGCGTGCAGTCCGGAGACGTAGATGATGCCGGCGACCCCGCGGTCCACGAGCATCTCCGTCAGCTCGTCCTCCGTCGAGCCGCCCGGTGTCTGGGTGGCCAGCACCGGTGTGTAGCCCTGCCGCGTCAGCGCCTGGCCGATGACCTGCGCCAGGGCCGGGAAGATCGGGTTCTCCAGCTCCGGGGTGATCAGCCCCACCAGCCCCTCGCTGCGCTGGCGCAGGCGCACCGGGCGTTCGTAGCCGAGCACGTCGAGGGCGGCCAGCACGGATTGGCGGGTGGTGGCGGCGACGCCCGGCTTCCCGTTGAGGACGCGGCTGACGGTCGCTTCGCTCACCCCCGCCTGCACAGCGATGTCGGCAAGCCGTGTGGTCACAGCACCGGACTGTAGCGGCCGGGGATCTCCTTGCACACCGACGGGACGCCGGGTGCGGGCCGTCGCACGGCCCGCTGCGGATTGCTTGGTCATCGCGGTCCCTTGAAGTCGTGTCGGCGTCCGCTCCGCAACGGATGATTCCCCCGGCGGAGACGGATGGCAAGTGCTTGCAGAGTCTTGCACAGCTGTCCGACTCCCCGTCGAACAGCGGTAACTCCGGGCTTCAGGGCGATCAGGGAGAGGTCACGGCGGGGTAACCATCCGCATGTCTTGCACGATTTTGCTGCAAGGTCTTTCGCAAGTCCTTCCAGCGCGGCTAATCTCACCGACGCCCGGCCGCCAACGGCGCAGTCGGCAGCACAACGGGCTTCACCCTCAAGGAGAACTCATGCGGCGTGGCATAGCGGCCACCGCGCTGGTGGCGTCCCTCGCCCTGGCGGCGACGGCCTGCGGCGGAAGCGACAGCGGCGACGAGGCCGGCGGCCCGGTCACCATCACCTGGTGGGACACCTCCAACGCGACCAACGAGGCACCGACGTACCAGGCCCTGGTCAAGGAGTTCGAGGCCGCCAACAAGGACATCAAGGTCAACTACGTCAACGTCCCCTTCGACCAGGCGCAGAACAAGTTCGACACCGCCGCCGGTTCCAAGGGTGCCCCCGACGTGCTGCGCTCCGAGGTCGGCTGGACCCCCGCCTTCGCCAAGAAGGGCTTCTTCGCGCCGCTGGACGGCACCGAGGCCCTCGCCGAGCAGGACAAGTTCCAGCCCAGCCTGATCGAGCAGGCCAAGTACGAGGGCAAGACCTACGGCGTCCCCTTCACCACGGACACCCTCGCCCTCGTCTACAACAAGGCCCTGTTCGAGAAGGCCGGCGTCGAGGCGCCCAAGACCTGGGACGACCTGAAGAAGGCCGCCGCCACCATCAAGGACAAGACCGGTGTCGACGGCTACTGGGGCTCCACCCAGGCCTACTACGCGCAGTCCTTCCTCTACGGCGAGGGCACCGACACCGTCGACGCCGAGGCCAAGAAGATCACCGTCACCTCGCCCGAGGCCAAGAAGGCCTACGGCACCTGGCAGGGCCTGTTCAAGGGCAAGGGCCTGCACAAGGCCGACACCACGGCAGACGCCTACGCCCACATCCAGGAGGCGTTCGTCAGCGGCAAGGTCGCCTCGATCGTCCAGGGTCCGTGGGAGATCACGAACTTCTACAAGGGCACGGCCTTCAAGGACAAGAACAACCTCGGCATCGCCACCGTCCCGGCCGGCTCCACCGGCAAGGCGGGCGCCCCGACCGGCGGCCACAACCTCTCCGTGTACGCGGGCTCGGACAAGGCCCACCAGGAGGCCTCGCTGAAGTTCGTCAAGTTCATGACCTCGGCCAAGGCCCAGGAGACCATCGCGTTGAAGAACTCCACGCTCCCCACGCGCGACGACGCCTACACCGACAAGGTCAAGGCCGACCCCGGCATCGCCGGCTACCAGGGCGTGCTGTCCGCCGCCCAGCCGCGCCCGGCACTGCCCGAGTACAGCTCCCTGTGGACCCCGCTCGACGACGAGTTGCTCAAGATCGCGAGCGGCAGGGAGTCCCTGGACAAGGGCCTCGGCAACGCCGAGACGGCCATCGCCAAGCTGGTGCCGGACTTCTCCAAGTGACCGCCGGGTGGCCGCCGGATCCCCCTGCCACGGGGGAGGGGATCCGGCGGCCACCGGCCCGCGCCTGAGCCCGGGCACCCCCTTGACCTCCTTGAACTTCCAGAAGGTGTCGAACCATGACAGTCGCCATCGACCGAGCGACCGGCAAGCGGCGCGGTGAGCGGGAACCACGGCCCGGACCGGTGCAGCGGCTGAGGAACGGCCTCCACAAGCACTGGTACGCGTACGCGATGATCGCCCCGGTGGCGATCGTCCTCGGCGTCCTCGTGCTGTACCCGCTGGGCTACGGCCTGTACCTGACCCTCACCGACGCCACCAGCCTGAACACGGCCCGCACGATCGGCGTCAACGAGATCGACGCCACCTACAAGTTCATCGGCCTGGACAACTACGCCGACATCCTGTGGGGCCCGACGGCGTACGACCGCTTCTGGTCGCACGTCCTGTGGACGGTCTTCTGGACGGCGGCCTGCGTCGCCCTGCACTACGGCATCGGTCTCGGCCTCGCCCTGCTTCTCAACCAGAAGCTGCGCGGCCGCACCCTCTACAGGATGATCCTGGTGCTGCCCTGGGCGGTGCCGACCTTCGTCACCGTGTTCGGCTGGCGGTTCATGCTCGCCGACGGCGGCATCATCAACTCGGGTCTGGAATTCCTGCACCTGCCGACGCCGTCGTGGCTGGAGGACACCTTCTGGCAGCGGTTCTCGGCGATCATGGTCAACACCTGGTGCGGTGTGCCGTTCATGATGGTCTCGCTCCTCGGCGGCCTGCAGTCGATCGACGCGAGCCTGTACGAGGCCTCCGAGATGGACGGCGCCAACGCCTGGCAGCGCTTCCGCTACGTCACCCTGCCCGGCCTCCGGTCCGTCAGCACCACGGTCGTCCTGCTCGGCGTCATCTGGACGTTCAACCAGTTCGCCATCATCTTCCTGCTGTTCGGCAACACCGCCCCGGACGCCCAGATCCTCGTCACCTGGGCCTACCAGCTGGGCTTCGGGCAGCAGCCGCGCGACTACGCCCAGTCCGCCGCCTACGGAATCCTGCTCCTGTCCATCCTGATCGTCTTCACGTCCTTCTACCGCCGCTGGCTGAACCGCAACGACCAGCAGCTCGCGATCTGAGGCAGGAGTCCGAAAATGAGTACGACCACCGTCGAGACCCCCGCCCCTGCGGGCGGGCGACGCCCCGCGGGCGCCTCCGGCAGGACGCGCCGACGCGGCGAGCAGAGCCGCGCGGCCGCCGTGGCCTCGCACGCCGTGCTGATCGGTGCGAGCCTGACCGCGCTCTTCCCGATCGCCTGGCTGGTCTTCCTGTCCCTCGGCCCGGACAAGGACGACTACCTCCACCCCGGACGCATCTGGGGCAAGGTCTCCCTCGACAACTACGCGTTCGTCCTGCAGGACACCGGCTTCTTCGACTGGCTGAAGAGCACGCTGATCGTGGGGCTGGGCACGACATTCATCGGCGTCGTCGTCGCCGCGTCCACCGGCTACGCCGTCTCCCGCATGCGGTTCCCCGGCTACCGGAAGCTGATGTGGGCGCTGCTCGTCACCCAGATGTTCCCCATCGCGGTACTGATCGTGCCGATGTACCAGATTCTCTCGGATCTGCAGCTCATCGACAGCTACCTTGGTCTCATCCTTGTCAACTGCACCACGATCGTGCCGTACTGCGCCTGGCTGATGAAGGGCTATTTCGACACCATCCCGTTCGAGATCGACGAGGCCGGACGCGTCGACGGGCTGACCCCCTTCGGCACGTTCGCGCGGCTCATCCTGCCGCTCGCCAAGCCGGGACTCGCGGTCGCGGCCTTCTACAGCTTCCTCACGGCCTTCGGTGAGGTCGCGTTCGCCTCGACGTTCCTGCTGAGCGACGACAAGTACACGTTCGCCGTCGGTCTGCAGACGTTCGTGAGCGAGCACGACGCGCAGCGCAACCTGATGGCCGCGACGGCTGTGCTGATCGCGATACCGGCCGCCGCGTTCTTCTACCTCGTGCAGAAGAACCTGGTGACGGGCCTCACCGCCGGTGGCACGAAGGGGTGACCTTCGTCGAGCGATCGGCTGCGGCCCCGTCGTGGCCGGTCGCGCCCACGCGGCGGAGCCGCATGTCCATCGAGCCTCGCGCCCCTGCGGGGGCGCGTGGGGGCGGCCGCGGTGCCCATCCGACCCCGCTGTGCCGCGGCCGCCCGAACCCCTCCACGCTTCCCATGACCGACATCCTGTTACGCATCAAGGACGACATGAGCCAGCACTCAGCTGCACCTGCCCCCACCCCCACGTCCGCCACGGCCGTCGCCAAGCGCCGCGACTGGTGGCGGGACGCGGTGATCTACCAGGTGTACCCGCGCAGCTTCGCCGACAGCAACGGCGACGGCATGGGCGACCTGGAGGGTGTCCGCACCCGGCTGCCGTACCTGCGCGACCTCGGCGTGGACGCCGTATGGCTCAGCCCCTTCTACGCCTCGCCGCAGGCCGACGCCGGCTACGACGTCGCCGACTACCGTGCCGTCGACCCCATGTTCGGCAACCTCCTGGACGCCGATGCGCTGATCCGCGACGCCCACCGGCTGGGCCTGCGCATCATCGTCGACCTGGTGCCCAACCACTCCTCCGACCAGCACGAGTGGTTCAAGCGTGCCGTCGCCGAGGGCCCGGGCTCCTCGCTGCGGGACCGCTACCACTTCCGCCCCGGCAAGGGCGAGAACGGCGAACTGCCGCCCAACGACTGGGAGTCGATCTTCGGCGGCCCGGCCTGGACCCGGGTCACCGAGCCGGACGGCACGCCTGGTGAGTGGTACCTGCACCTCTTCGCCCCCGAGCAGCCCGACTTCAACTGGGAGCACCCGGCGGTCGGCGACGAGTTCCGCTCCATCCTGCGCTTCTGGCTGGACATGGGCGTCGACGGCTTCCGTATCGACGTCGCCCACGGACTGGTGAAGGCGGCGGGGCTGCCCGACCTTGGATCCCACGACCAGGTGAAACTGCTGGGCAACGAGGTCATGCCGTTCTTCGACCAGGAGGGCGTGCACGAGATCTACCGCCAGTGGCGGCTGATCCTCGACGAGTACGCGGGGGAGAGGATCTTCGTCGCCGAGGCCTGGACGCCGACCATCGAGCGCACCGCCCACTACGTCCGCCCCGACGAGCTGCACCAGGCCTTCAACTTCCAGTACCTCAGCACCCACTGGGACGCCGAGGAGATGCGCGAGGTCATCGACCGCACCCTGGAGGCCATGCGCCCGGTCGGCGCCCCGGCCACCTGGGTACTGTCCAACCACGACGTCACCCGGCACGCCACCCGCTTCGCCAACCCGCCCGGCCTCGGCACCCAGATCCGCCTGGCCGGCGACCGCGCACTGGGGCTGCGCAGGGCCCGGGCCGCGAGCCTGCTGATGCTGGCGCTGCCCGGCTCGGCCTACGTCTACCAGGGCGAGGAGCTCGGCCTGCCCGACGTCGTCGACCTGCCGGACGAGGTGCGCCAGGACCCGGCGTACTTCCGGGGCGCGGGCCAGGACGGCTTCCGCGACGGCTGCCGGGTGCCGATCCCGTGGACACGGACGGGGTCCTCCTACGGCTTCGGTGACGGTGGCAGCTGGCTGCCGCAGCCCGACGGGTGGGGCGAGCTGAGCGTCGAGGCGCAGACCGGCGTGCCCGGTTCGACGCTGGAGCTGTACCGGGCCGCGCTCGCGGTGCGCCGCGAGCAGCCCGACCTCGGCGCCGGCGCGTCCGTGGAGTGGCTGCGGGCGCCCGAGGGTGTGCTGGCCTTCCGGCGCGGGGAGTTCGTGTGCGTCGCGAACACCACCGGCGAGTCGGTGGCGATGCCGGCGTACGGCCGGGTGCTGGTGGCGAGCGGGGAGATCGTCGAGGTCGACGACGAGGCGAAGGTGCCGGCCGACACCACGGTGTGGTGGACCACCGCCACCGCGGGGGCCCGCGCCTGATTTTCCCTTGAATTTCGCACGGCCCGCTGCCCTTTCGGGTGGCGGGCCTCTACTATCTGCGTCACCGCAAGGTTTCTGAACCTTGCTGCAAGAACCTTCAACGAAGAAGGAAACCCCACATGGCACGCAGATTCCTCGCCGCCGTCGTCGCGCTCGCCGCCGCCTCGGTTGTCATGAACCCGACTGGTGCGCAGGCCTCCCCACCTGGCACCAAGGACGTCACCGCCGTCCTCTTCGAGTGGAACTTCGCCTCGGTCGCCCGCGAGTGCACCACCACTCTCGGACCCGCCGGATACGGCTACGTCCAGGTCTCCCCGCCCGCCGAGCACATACAGGGCCCGCAGTGGTGGACCTCGTACCAGCCGGTCAGTTACAGGATCGCCGGTCGGCTCGGCGACCGCACGGCGTTCCAGACGATGGTGAACACCTGTCACGCGGCCGGTGTGAAGGTCGTCGTGGACACCGTCATCAACCACATGTCGGCGGGCGGCGGCACCGGCACCGGCGGCTCGGCGTACGGCAAGTACAGCTACCCGGGTCTCTACTCGGCGCCCGACTTCGACGACTGCACGGGCCGGATCAGCGACTACCAGGACCGCTGGAACGTCCAGCACTGCGAACTGGTGGGCCTGGCCGACCTGGACACCAGCGAGTCGTACGTCCGTGGCGCCATCGCCGGATACCTGAATGACCTGCTCTCGCTCGGCGTCGACGGCTTCCGTATCGACGCGGCCAAGCACATGGACGCCGCCGACCTGGCGAACATCAAGTCCCGGCTCGACAACCCGTCGGCGTACTGGAAGCAGGAGGTCATCCACGGCTCCGGCGAGGCCGTCCAGCCCACTGAATACACGAGTAACGGTGACGTCCAGGAGTTCCGCTACGCCTACGACCTCAAGCGGGTCTTCAACAACGAGAACCTCGCCTACCTGAAGAACTACGGCGAGGGCTGGGGCTACCTGAGCAGCGGTGTCTCCGGCGTCTTCGTCGACAACCACGACACAGAGCGCAACGGCTCGACCCTCAGCTACAAGGACAACGCCAACTACACCCTGGCCAACGTCTTCATGCTGGCCTGGCCCTACGGCGCCCCGGACATCAACTCGGGCTACGAGTTCTCCGACCACGACGCCGGCCCGCCGAACGGCGGCCGGGTGAACACCTGCTGGCAGGACGGCTGGAAGTGCCAGCACAACTGGCCGGAGATCAGGTCCATGGTCGGCTTCCGCAACGCCACCCGGGGCCAGCCCGTCACCGACTGGTGGGACAACGGCGGCGACGCGATCGCGTTCGGGCGGGGTTCCAAGGGCTTCGTGGCCATCAACCACGAGCCGGGTTCGCTGAGCCGTACGTATCAGACGTCGCTGGCTGCGGGGACGTACTGCGATGTGCAGAACAACAGGGCCGTGACGGTGAACTCCAGCGGGCAGTTCACGGCCACGCTGGGTTCCAACGCGGCCCTGGCGATCTACGCGGGCAAGTCCGGCTGCTAGACGCGGACGTCCGTTCGCGGTGCGAGCGGCCCCTGCGGCACGTCCCGTGCGGTGGGGGCCTCCGGTCCCGGCCGACTCCGGTGGTTGAAAGTTCTTTCCAATGCTTTCAGGACTCTTGCTGTAAGCGTTTCGGCGGCGATACGGTCGCGCGGGGTCGGACCCGAGAGAGCCGCGATGCAAGGAGTCCACGTCAGTGATACCGAGATGGCGTGCGCCCGCAAGGCGCAGAACCGCCCGTGCCGGACGGGTCGCCGCGGTCACCGCCACCGCGCTGGCCGCAGCGCTCGTCCAGCCGCTCGCGGCGCGGGCGGACACCCCGCCCCCGCCGCCGTCCGACGCCAGGCTGGCCGCCGAGCCCGCCCGTCACGACGCCACCCGTGAGCAGTTCTACTTCGTCCTGCCGGACCGTTTCGCCAACGGCGACACCGGCAACGACAAGGGCGGACTTACCGGTACCCGCCTGACCACCGGCTACGACCCCACCGACAAGGGCTTCTACCAGGGCGGCGACCTCAAGGGCCTGACCAAGAAGCTCGACTACATCAAGGGCCTCGGCACCACCGCCCTCTGGATGGCCCCGATCTTCAAGAACCAGCCCGTGCAGGGGGCGGGGGCCAACGCCTCGGCCGGCTACCACGGGTACTGGATAACCGACTTCACCCAGGTCGACCCCCACTTCGGCACCAACAAGGACCTGGAAACCCTCATCGACAAAGCCCACGCCAAGGGCATGAAGGTCTTCTTCGACGTCATCACCAACCACACCGCGGACGTCGTCGACTACGAGGAGAAGTCCTACGACTACCTGTCCAAGGGGGCATTCCCGTACCTGACGAAGGACGGCAGGCCCTTCGACGACGCGGACTACGCGGACGGACGACGGGACTTCCCGGAGGTCGACAGCGGCTCCTTCCCGCGCACGCCGAAGGTCACCAGGAACAACAAGGTCCCCTCCTGGCTCAACGACCCGACGATGTACCACAACCGCGGCGACTCCACCTTCGCCGGTGAGAGCTCCGCCCACGGGGACTTCTCCGGCCTTGACGACCTGTGGACCGAGCGGCCCGAGGTCGTGCGGGGCATGGAGCGGATCTACCAGCGCTGGGTGCGGGACTTCGACATCGACGGCTTCCGGATCGACACCGTGAAGCACGTCAACATGGAGTTCTGGACCCGGTGGGCCACGGCCCTCGACGCCTACGCGGCCAAGCAGGGCCGTGACGACTTCTTCATGTTCGGCGAGGTGTACTCGGCCGACACGGACGTCACCGCCCCGTACGTCACCCAGGGACGCCTCGACGCCACGCTCGACTTCCCCTTCCAGGAGGCGGCCCGCCAGTACGCCTCGCAGGGCGCGAGCGCGCAGAAGCTCGCCGGCGTCTTCGGCGACGACTACAAGTACACGACCGGCAAGGCCAACGCCTACGAGCAGGTCACCTTCCTCGGCAACCACGACATGGGCCGGATCGGGTCCTTCCTGAAGCAGGACGACCCGAAGGCCACCGACGCCGAACTGCTCGCGAAGGCCGGGCTCGCCAACGAGCTGATGTTCCTCAGCCGCGGCAACCCCGTCGTCTACTACGGCGACGAGCAGGGCTTCACCGGGCCGGGCGGTGACAAGGACGCCCGGCAGACCATGTTCGCCTCGCGCACCGCCGACTACCTCGACGACGACCGCATCGGCACCGACCGCACCCACGCCGAGGACGCCTACGACACCAAGACCCCGCTCTACCGGCAGATCAGCGCCCTCGCCGAGCTCCGCAAGGCCAACCCGGCGCTCACCGACGGCGTCCAGCAGCAGCGGTACGCGGCCGACGGTCCGGGCGTCTACGCCTTCTCCCGCACCGACGCGAAGAACGGCACCGAGTACGTGGTCGCCTTCAACAACGCGGGCGAGGCGAAGACGGCGACCTTCCCGACCGGCTCGGCCGGTTTGGCCTTCAAGGGCATTCACGGCACCGGCGCCTCGGTGAAGAGCGACGGCGACAAGAAGCTCACCGTCACCGTCCCGGCCGGCTCGGCGATCGTCCTCAAGGCGTCCGGCAGACTCGCCAGGCCCGCCACCGAACCGGCCGTCACCCTGAAGGCCCCGCCCGCGGGTGCCACGGGCACCGTTGAGGTCACCGCCGACGTGGACGGCGGGCAGCTCAACCGGGTCGTCTTCGCCGCGCAGACCGGCAACGGCAGGTGGCAGACCCTCGGCTCCGCCGACCACGCCCCGTTCAAGGTCACCCACACCATCGGCAAGAACGTGGCGCCCGGCACGGCCCTGCGCTACAAGGCCGTCGTGGTCGACTCGGCCGGACGCACCGCGAGCGCCCTGGCCGCCTCCACCACCGGCACCCCTCC
>NZ_POUC01000679.1 GCF_002891435.1 Streptomyces cahuitamycinicus | reverse complement strand
CCGCAGGATACCGGGGGGTTTTGTGGGGGGTGCGGGTGTGGGTCCTGGCCGAGGGCTGATCGGCCAGGACCTGAACTGAGGTGAGAGGTTCTGTGGGCTCCCCCGCAAGGATTCGAACCTTGTCCTGCTAGATCCAAAATCTAGTGTGCTGCCAGTTACACCACGGGGGACAGCGCCTCAGACCTTACCGGAGACGTGCTGCGGCATGGGTAACGATGCCGCTCCACCAGCCCTCGATGCGGTTGTACAGCTCGGCACTTCGGGAGACGGTGACGACCAGGCAACCGTGGTAGTCGTCGCCGGTGTTCTTGCGGACGGTCTTGGGGTTGTGCTTCTTGAGCGTCGGCTTGGCGAATGCCGACGCGGCGACGCCCACAAGGTCTGCCCAGTGGCGGTGGGCCGCGTCCACATCCGCCGATTCATGGATGAGCACCCGGAAACGCAGGCGCTCTCGGCTCACTTCGAGCAGGTCGAGCCAGGCCAGGTAGACCTGGATCACGCCGGGATCGCTGTTGACGAAGATGGCCCGCTCGCGTCTGTCGTACGGCTTGCTCTTGGAACCCTCGGCCCAGTACAGAGCGACCCCAGTCAGAAACAGTTCCCGGTCCGTGAGTCCGCCGACTTCCTGCCGTGCGCTTTCCTTGGTGCGTTTGCGCTCCTCGTCCTGTGTGGCGCGGAGGCGGGCGAGACCTGCCTGCATGAGCGACCGTTGCTCCTCCGGCGTGTACCGGGGTTCGGGCTTCGGAAGATCCCGCACCCAGAGCGACACGGAGCTCCTCGAGCAGCCGAGTTCCGCCTCGATCCGGTCGTACGTCCAGCCCTGGAGCCGGAGCTCCCTGGCCCGCTCCCTCAGGTCGTCTTTCGCGTTCGGGCGCTTCGTCCAGGCCGGAGGCGGTTCTCCCTTCACCAGCTGGTGGAGGATGTCGTTGTTGAAGATCTTCAGCTCGTCGCGGATCTGGCGGAGGCTGAGGCCCTGTCGCCGCAGCGCCACCGCCCGCTCCCGCAGTCCCTCGAAGTCCGCGTACTTGCCTGGTGCATGTGTCATACGCATACCGTCCGGGCGGAATGATGGGTTCCGGGGTCGAACGGTGTGCGATTCAGCAGTTCGAGGGATATCGGGTGGTTTCGCAGCCGAACGGTCACGGAGTGTGGTGTAGGCCAGTCCGGGAAACTCACCGGAAAACCGGCGGTGGCCGCCCGTAGGCTGGGAGGCATGACCGCGACGGGGGAAGAGCATGTGACGGCCCGGGGAGGGCCTTGGTGGTGGGCCAGGCGGCGTAGTGCCGTGTTCGATGTGAGCCTGGCCGTGGCGTCCGCGCTGGAGTGCGCGCTGGAGGGAATCCCGTTCGCCCGGGACGCCGGGATTCCGGTGGCGGCGGGCGTCGTGTTCGGGGTGCTGGCCGGTTCCGTGCTGGTCGTGCGGCGGCGGTGGCCGATCGCGGTCGTGCTGGTGTCGATCGCCGTCACGCCCGCCGAGATGGGCTTGCTGATGGGTGTCGTCGGCCTGTACACGCTGGCCGCGGCCGAGCTGCCCCGGCGGATCATCGCCTCGCTGGCGGGGATGGCGCTGGTGGGGACGCTGATCGTGACGTTCGTGAAGACGCGGCAGGACGTGTCGCGGGGGGACCTGGACCTGGGGGACTGGTTCGTGCCGTTCGCGGCGATCACCATGTCGCTGGGTTTCACGGCGCCTCCGGTGCTGCTCGGGATGTACGTGGGGGCGCGGCGGCGGTTGATGGAGAGCTTGCGGGAGCGTGCGGACAGTCTGGAGCGGGAGCTTCAGTTGCTCGCGGAGCGGGCGGAGGAGCGGGCCGAGTGGGCCCGGAACGAGGAGCGGACGCGGATCGCGCGGGAGATGCACGATGTGGTCGCGCATCGGGTGAGTTTGATGGTCGTGCATGCCGCCGCGCTTCAGGCGGTGGCGCGGAAGGATCCCGAGAAGGCCGTCAGGAACGCCGCGCTGGTGGGGGACATGGGGCGGCAGGCGCTGACCGAGTTGCGGGAGATGCTCGGGGTGTTGCGCAGTGGGGGCGAGCGGCGTGAGCGTGCCGCGTCGATGCCGTTGGCGTCGGTGGGGGTGGCTGCCGCGGTGGCGGCTTCGCGGGCGGCGGATGACGAGGGGCCGTGTCTGGAGGAGATCGAGGAGCTGGTCGGGCAGTCGGCGGCCGCGGGGATGGTGGTTGATCTGTGGGTGGAGGGGGATGCCCGGTCGTATGCGCCTGAGGTGGAGCAGACGGCGTATCGGGTGGTGCAGGAGGCGTTGACGAACGTCCACAAGCACGCGGCCGGGGCGAAGACGTATGTGCGGCTGGCGCATCGGGTGTCGGAGATCGCGATGCAGGTGGAGAACGAGCCGCCGGAGGAGGCGGCGGCGTCGGCGCGGTTGCCGTCCGGGGGGAACGGGCTGGTGGGGATGAAGGAGCGGGTTGCCGCGCTGGGTGGGGTGTTCGTGTCCGGGCCGACGGATGCGGGGGGTTTTCGGGTGTCGGCGGTGATTCCGGCGTCGTAGTCGCCCGCGTGGTTTGGTGTGGTTGTTGTCAGCCTGTCGTCAGGCGTGTCGGTTCGGTGCCGGTGATGAGGGTGGCCAGGGCTTGGTCGATGTCGGGGCCGAGGTACCAGTCGCCGGTGTGGTCGAGGGTGTAGGCGCGGCCGTCGGTGTCGATGGCGAGGAGGGCCTGGCTGTCGGTTTCGGTGCCGAGGGGGCAGACGTCGGTGGCGAGGGCGCGGCCGAGGTCGGCGAGGGTGCGGGCCATGTGGAGGCCGTGCAGCTTTCTCTTATACACATCT
>NZ_POUC01000678.1 GCF_002891435.1 Streptomyces cahuitamycinicus | reverse complement strand
GGGCGGGGGCTGAGAACGCCACCCCCGGGTCCCGGGGGTGGCGCTCCGCTGATGTCGGTCAGGGACAGGTGTTGCAGTTGCAGCTGTAGTGGCCCTGGCCGTAGCAGCAGGGCGCGTTGCAGTTGCACGGACCGCCGTGGTCGTTGTTGCACTGCCAGCAGGCCGACCAGCACTGCGCGGCGGAAGCGTCGACGCCGGGAACGAACAGCCCCAGGAGCCTGCTTCCCATGGATTCGAGCTGCTTGAGCATGGTCACCTCCTCGTAGGAGCGGACAGTCACGGACCTCGTGACGGCGAAGAGCCTGCTGAGGAGAGGCGGATCACGGCAATGGCCTCGCGCCGTCCCGGACAGTCCGGTTCCGTCCGGGCAGGTCAGTGGCTTGTCCGGATCGCTGTCCGAGGCCGGAACGGCTCCGTTGCCCGTCCACCGGCCTGTGGCGATGATGCTGGCATGGGTAACCAGGAGGAGTTACTCCCGCACCGGGTCCAGGATGTCGGTGAGTTCATCGCTGCCATGCGGCACCTGAAGGAGCGATCGGGCCTGACGTACCGGCAGCTGGAGCGGCGCGCCGCCGAGCGCGGCGAGACGCTGGCACGCAGCACACTCGCCGATGTGCTGAGAGGCAGGGCGCTGCCGCGCCCGGAGTTGCTGGCGGCCTTCGTGCGCGCGTGCGGGGACGACGATCGGTTGGAGATGTGGCTGGCCGCACGGGAGGAGGTCGCCGGTCGCGAGGCCGCGGGCTCGGAGGGGCCGGCGACTGTCAGCCGCACCTCACCGCACCGTGCGGCCGTGAAGCCCGTGCTGATGGTGGCGGTGGCGGTGGCCGTGCTGCTGGCCGGTGTGGTCGGCGCATGGCTGCTGTACGGCCCCGGCGGCGAACCGACCGGGAACGCCCGCACCTCTCGGACGGCCAACCCGCCTCACCTGCTTCATTCCTCTCAGCCTTCACCTCCTTCCGCCGGGTCGAGCCGGTTGAGCGGCTGGGTGCGTATCCGGCCGGTCACGGCTCCGCGGCTGTGCCTGACCGACGGACGGGTCCGCGACCGGCGCTACACCCCCCTGGTGGCCGTACAGCGGCCGTGTGACCAAGTCGCCCCGCAGGACACCCTGCTGGAACCGATGGGCGGCGACACCTACCGCATCCAATGGCATCATCCCGACTACGGCATGGGGTGCCTGAAGGTCCTGCCCCGCGGGCCCGGGGCGGGGCTGCTGGAACCCATGGACGACTGTGTCGAGGACAGCCGCTTCCACATCGAGCCGTCCGGGCCTTACGTGAACGGCACGTACGTGTTGCGTGTGGACGGCCACGGATGCGTGGGCATCCGTGGCTCCAGCCGATCCGCGGGGACCGAAGCCGTCATGGAGCGCTGCGTGGGCAAGGGCGGCCAGGTGTTCACCATCGAACCGGCCCGGTGATCCCGGCGTCATGTCCTGGGTGGGACCGTCGGCCTCACGGACATCGACCGTCGAAGCCGGTCGCCACGTCATGTGCGCCCCATGCGCTCCCCAGCGCGCCTTCACACCCGGGGGCATCAGGAACCGTAAGCCTGCGCACGCCTTCCTACAGGCATGTTCCTGACGCGGCGGACACCGTTCGTCATCGTGCTCCGGGCGAACCTGCGGCGGCAGGCCGGCCCTCTGGCCTCGCTTGTGATGGCCGGCGTGCTCGTGGCCGTGGTCTGGGACGGGCTGTACGCCCGGGGCATGTGGAGGGACACCGGCTGGGTCTACATCGGTGAGGTGTGCGGACTGGCAGCGCGAACCGTCGGAGTGGGCTTCGCGGTGCTGCTGGCCGGGTGGCAGGGCGGGTCGGAGGCACGCAACGGCGCCGGCTGGGCCGCGGCGACATCGGCCCGAGGTGCGGTGACCTACCAGCTGATGGGCATGGCCTCGGGAGTCGTGTGGCCGTTGGCCGGCTATGTGCTGGCCATAGCCGTCATGGTGGCGTCGCCGTATCCGCAGGACCCGGTGGGCCGTGCGCCACTCGACATGATGGCGCTCGACGCAGTGATGCTCACGGCCTTCTCCTGTGTGGCCTATCTGGTGGGGCGGGCGGTACCGCTGCGAGGAGTGTCCGTGCCCCTGGCGGCAGTCGCCGTGTGGCTGTCCGTCTCCCCTTGGTGCGAACCGCTGTTGGGTCCTCTCACCGATCTGCGATTCACGTACCGTGGGGACGCGGTCCCGGGACGCGCCGAGCTGGGGGCGCCACCCGGACCGGCCCTCTGGCTGCCCTGGTGCAAGGCCACGCTGCTCGCCGCTGTGGCGGCGAGCGCCGTCCTGTTGTGCGCCCGCCGGTGGAAGTCATTGGGTGCCCTGGTCGTCATGCTGAGCGCGGCCCTCCCGCTCCTGGCCCTCACGCCGCAGGCCCATGGCTCGGGTTCCGTGCTCAACACGAGAGAACTGCGCTGCAGGGGACACGATCCGGCTGTCTGTGTCTCGTCCGCGTACGAGCCACGACGACGGCAACTGGAACACGTCGCCGTACAGCTGTCCCGACGGATGGAGGGCGCAGGCCCCACCCACTACCTCCTGACCGAGGACAGTCGGCACACGTGCCGGGACGGCGACGAGGCCGACTCCGCGTGGACGGTCGGTGTCTCGGCCCGAGAGGAGATCGGGCTGCACAACTTCGCCTCTTGCTTCACCGCATTCTCTGCCGTAGAGCCCGCGCCCGCAGAGGCCCGTGCTCTGTACCGATGGCTCACACAGGAAACGTCCTCGGCCCACGCGCCGTCCGCCGCCGACCGGCTTGCCCGTCTTGCCGCTCCCGAGCGCGCGACATGGATCGGCCGGTATCTGGCAGCCGTACAACACGGCGGCCGCCCGCCCCGCCTCCCTGAC
>NZ_POUC01000677.1 GCF_002891435.1 Streptomyces cahuitamycinicus | reverse complement strand
ATCCCACCCGCTGAACGCACGGAGCGTCGCCTATGCCCCCTGAACCCGCGCCGACACCCTCCCGGCGTGCGGTCTCCCCTCTCGACCATCGCCTCGAAGCCGCCACCGGGCACGACATCGACACCCTGTGGGCCTACCGCGACCGCGGCGTGCTCGACGAGCAGCACGCCCAACTGGTGGACCGGCACCGGAAGCTGGCCAAGACCCAGACTGGCGTCATCTTCCATCTGCGCCTCCTCAACCGCCTGTCCAGCGGCGAGTTCGACGTCGACGGCGCTCTGTTCACGCGTATCGACCGCACCGTGGACCAGTTGGAAGAGGCTGCCGACGCGCGGGACGCCGTTGCCCGGGATGTGCTCGCCGCCCTGGAGCCCATCGAAGCCGCAGCAGCGTCCGTCGCGCCCGACGCGCAGCAGCTCTCGACTGACGACCCGGCGGCGCTGCTCGCCATCGCCGGCGGCGCCAAGCTCTACGAACACCTGCTGACCGGCCGGATGTCCGTCGCAGCCGCCTCCGGCACCCGCATCCCCCACACCAAGCTACGGCGGCTGGAGGACGCCGGCCTGGTCGCCCAGGACACCGGCCACCCCGTACCCGCTGGCCAGCCGGTCGCGCTCACCGACGCCGGAAGAGCCGCGCTGTTCGCCGCCCGCCGGGCCCCCACGACGCAGACGCCGAAGGTCCCAGCTCGCCCCGGCACATCGCCGTCCACTCCGGCGCAGCGGCGCTGAACTCCACCGAAAGGCCCCTTGTTGTCTCCCACCGAACCGGCGCCGGTCCGGAAGTCCATCCCTCAAGTCGACTTCGATCTGGACGACCTCGACGCCGACGAGGAGCGGTACCTCGACTTCTACCGCAAGGTCGGCGTCCACGAGGACATGCTCGTCCCCCTCGCCGAACATCACGACGGTCCACACAGCTACTACGTCCTGTTCGACCGCACCGCGACCTGGGGACACCCCGGCATGCCCCAGGTGCTCGCCGTGCATCTGCAACGGGACCACGAGAAGCGGACGTTCAGCTTCGAGAAGGCCCTACTGCCGCTGCCCGCGATGGCGCAGTCCTGGCTCATCCACCGCGGCTGCCCGCACGATGCCATCGGTCTCGACCCCGAGCTGGGCCCGCCGCCGGCTGACGAGGCCACGCGAGTACTGGAGCGACGCCTCGCCGGCGACGGTGACCACTACGCCATGGGCTACTCCTACACCAGCGACGACCCGGACGACATGGTCGTCGTCGTGGCCCTGCGCGTCCTGGACGAACGCGCCCCGTCGCCGTTCCGCGTTGTGGTCGAAGAGGTCGATACCGACACCTGGACGCACACCCTGCGCGAGGGCGGCTTCGACACGGTCGACGAGGCCCTGCAGTGGTGCGACGACCGGCTCACCGGCGAGGCCGGCCCTCTCCCGCCGGTCCGCCCGGCAGCCGCCGCCAGCCGCCCGGCCGGTGTGGCGAAGGCGCCTGCCCCGCGCCCGCCAGGCCGTTCGCGCTGAGCGCTCAGCCCGACGCGGGCGGCGCAACATAGCCGACGATCGCCGGTTAGCCAAACCGGCGATTCTCCGGACTCTTATACAGGCGCCGGGACACCCCCCCGCGGCGCCCTTCCACACATTCCTCACGCCTTCACGGAGGCTTTTTCCGCATGCGCTCCACCCGAATTGCCATATCCGCGGCGATGCTCGGCGCACTCGCGCTGCCGGTGCTGTCCGCCACCTCCGCCAGCGCCGCGACCGTACCCACGGCAGCAACCGCCGCCTCCGCCGTCAGCTGCCACAACCTGCCGCCGCTCCCGTACGCGGTGCACGCCAAGGCCGTGACCATCCGGTCCAAGGCCAGCTCGAAGTCCACGGCGCTCGGCGTGCTCTACAAGAGCCACAAGTTCACCGTCTCCAAGAAGAGCGGCAACTGGCTCTACATCACAGACAAGACGACCGGCGTCAAGGGCTGGGTCTCCGGCACGTACGTCTACCGCGACGTCCGTATGTGCCTGGACTGACCAGGCTTCAGCACCTCCCGGCAAGCGGCTGATCCGCCGATTACGGGGCCCCTCACATTCCCTACGCATCAGCCTCTCCAGAACAGGAGATCCCCCTTGTCCGACGGCATATCCGAGGATTCTGCGGATGTCGTGGGCGTGCTCACCGAACGGATCGAAGCGCGCTTCGACATGGGCATGGACCAGTTGAAGGCCGCGGTCGCCGCCGCGCCGACCGCGAACCCTGACGCCACCGACGTCGTCAAGTGGCACGGCCTTCTCGTCGAGGCCCAGTCCGTGCTGGAGCGCGCGGAGGACGACCTCCTCGCCGCACTGCAGACCCAGCCCAGCGAGGTCGACGACCCGACGATGGGCCTCGCCCACCGGGTGAACGCGGCCGTCACTGCCCGCGACGGCCGGGCCATGGTCGTGCGATGGCTCCTCGACCCGAACGCCCCGGGGAAGAAGGACCTCGCCGCAGAGCGCCTCGCCCGCCTTCGGCCCCGCCCCGGGCCTGCGGTGCAGACCAGCGCCCCCAACCGGCCCGCGGGTTCAACCGCACCGGCGACGGCCTGGCGGTCGGCAAGGGCCGCCCGATGAGCCGGGACAAGGCCAGCACCATGGACGCCGACCTGCAGAAGGTCTTCGGTAAGCCGGTCCTCGAGCTGTACGAGGCGGCTGCCGACTACGATGCCTCGCCCGCGCTCGCCCGGGCCCTGGAACTGCGGTCCTTCCTGGCGCTCACCGAGGAGCAGGTCGCCCGCGTCCGCGACCGCGTCCACGCCGACATGGATGCGGACCGCAACATGGGCGAACTGTCGGCGGACAAGCTCCGCTTCGACGCGCAGTGGCTGGACGCGGCACTGAAGGCCCGCGACGGCTACCGCGCCGCCCTCGGCGAGCTGCTGCGCACCATGCCCCCGCC